>NZ_FNLL01000049.1:0-1454 GCF_900105645.1 Desulfobacula phenolica
GGGTCTCCTTCTTTTTAACGGTTGAAAAAACTTTTGAATGATGTGCTTTCAATTAACTTTTTTGGTAACCCTTGCTGCCCGTTACCCAAGCGTTAGCAGGGATGGTACAATGTGCATGCTCCATGTTACTATCAAAACAGATTCTTTCAAAGAATTTATAAAAAACACGACTCAACTCTATTTGATCTCAAACCATTGATACGTTCCTTAAAGGGGCGCAGATTTAAACCCGGATAATAACAGCTACCAATGGAAAAACTTCTTTACCATTATACAAATCATGTAGGCCTCATGGGCATTATGGAATCAAAAGGCATTTGGGCCTCTAAAATTCAATACCTCAATGATTTTATGGAGTTTAATCACGCTATTGAAGTATCCAAAACAATAATAAAAGAAAAAAGGGAAAAGAGAAAAGATTCCGTCTTAGATATACTTTTCAACAAACTGACCGATAAATTAGAACAAATTAAAAACCTAAATATTTTTGTAGCATCCTTATCAGAAGAAGGGGATTTATTAAGCCAATGGAGGGGCTATTGTCCGGAGGGCTCTGGATACAGCATAGGTTTTTCAAAAAAATTAATTCAAAAGACCATATTGCCGCAGGGGTTCACGCTTGCACGCTGCATATATGATCAGAAGAAGCAAAATGAATTAATGAAAAAAATTATAAACCGAGCGATTCAATATACGTCACCGGCTAAAAATAAAAATGCGGACTTGGAATATATTTTAAAAATTGTGGATAAAGCAGCTTTTAATTTTGTTGCAGATTTTGAGAAAACCGCACCGTTTATTAAGCACCCGTCATTCAGGGAAGAACGTGAATGGCGGATTGCTTCGAATGTGATATTTACAAGTGACGTCCGGCATAAAATGAGAATTGGCAAATCAGCCCTGGTTCCTTATGTAGAGGTTAATCTTGCAGACGATAAAAATGATGTGCCTATTAGGCATATTGTAGTCGGGCCTGGCCCCACCGGTGATCTGTCTATGGATAGTGTGGGCACTTACCTTTCAAACAATAACGTTAAACGATGGACGGTAAATCAGTCAAGCATTCCATATCGAATTTAATGAGGCCTATAAAATAACAAAAAAGGCAGTTAAATAAAAATTGCTTCTTAATCCGCCTTTATTACTGATTTGGATAATTTGGTTGGGCCAATCAATAGCAAGATTCAACGGCCAACTTGGCCCTTTTTTCTATCAACAGATCTCAATATATGATTGTTTTTTGCTAACCAGCGGGTGAACCGGACAGCAAGGGTCTCCTTCTTTTTAAAGGTTGAAAAACTTTTCAATGATGTGCTTTCAATTAACTTTTTTGGAAACCCTTGCTGCCCGTTACCCAACCGTTAGAGATCAAAGGAACTATTATGTCAGCACCAACATATGATGATTTGTTAGAACCTCTTTTTATTGCAATGCATGAGCTTGGTGGTTCCGCG
>NZ_FNLL01000014.1:0-73455 GCF_900105645.1 Desulfobacula phenolica
CCATCTCATTAAACGTGGAGATCGCTGATATTGGATACCTTGAATGTTTTTTTTGAACAAACCAGAGTCGGTTCCCTAAGCATTAATGACAGGAGGCAGTTTCCATTTCAATATTCTAAGAAATGGTTGACATCACCTGATGCGTTTCAAATATCAATTTCTTTGCCGATGCAGGAAGAAATTTTTCCACATAACAAAGTAAAATCATTTTTTTCCAATCTGTTACCTGAAGCTGCCGTTAGAATATTAATCGCGAAACAACTTGGAATTTCCGATAAAAATGATTTTATGCTTCTCAAACGTATTGGGGGAGAGTGTGCCGGGGCACAGGAAAAGCTGGCACTTTTCTACAGGGTGTCAGTTTGTATCAAAAGTTTAATTAATAAGGTATTTTCTTCCGATCAAAAGAAGATGTTTCAAAAAGGCCAGAAAAAAGGGATCAAAATAGAAGAAAGGACAATCACAATTATATTCAGCGGCAGCCCTATTTTTATGTAATCTGAAAACCGGTAACGCCCGGGGCCGTATACCAGTAAATTGGTCTGATACCCGATGGGAGTTGCAAAACAGGCACTGGCACCAAAGCAGATACCAATTATAAAAGGTCGGGGATCGACACCAAATGACGCTGCAGTCGTCACGGCAATGGGCAGCAAAAGAACGGCCGTGGCATTATTGCTCAATATATGTGTACAGAAGCTGGAAAGAAAAATCACCCCGAGAAGAACAGCATGGGGACTTTTGCCGTCAAAAAGGCTTAAAAATGCATCGGCATAAAGCTGTGTTGCACCGGTTTTCTGCATGGCAACCCCCAGGGCAATCGTGCCGACAATCAGCAGCAAAACTTCGGATTCCAGGGAACGATAGGCATCTTTTAAGCGAAGACAATTGGTGAGTGTCATTAAGAATACTCCCGCAAGAGAACAGACAAGTATATCTGCAAGGCCGGTTGATGCACAGAATACCACACCTACAAATATAAGGGCTGCCATTCGGGCTTTTTCTGTATCAATCATGGAATAGTGAATATCTTCAATGACAATAAATTCATTGGAATTTCGTATTTTGGAAAGCTTTTCCCTGGGACAGCGCACCAGTATGGTATCGCCGACTTTAAGCTTTACCGTTGTTATCTTTCGGTATGAATAATGGTGACGACGGGTCCGGATAGCGATAATCTTAATTTCCGGATCATTTTGAAGTTCAGTAGACAATAGTTTTTCCCGCAGCAATCCAGACATGGGCGGTACAATCAATTCAACAATCAGGTCGTCCTTAAGACCGTGTCCGAAGGCCATGTTTTCCTCTCCATGTGCCAGTTCCATGATCTGCTTTTTCAGGCATGAAACAATATCTTCCGCAGAGCCTTTAACAAGAAGAATATCCTCTTGTTTGACGGTAAGCGGGCTTCGGACGGGATCAAAAATATTTCCATTCCGAAACACTTCAATGACACTCAGGCCCAGTTGCTCCCGGGCATATTCAATGATGTGTTCTTCACCGATCAAGGGACTGTTTTGGGAAACAATCAGCTCGGCAATATATCGGTTTGATTTTGTTTCATCCAGTTCACAGACCGGTGCTGTTCGCCCGGGTAATATTCTCGGAGAGATAAAAATCAAAAAAACAATCCCAATAATTGCGATGGGAATGCCTACCTGGCTGAGTTCAAACATGGAAAGCGGCTCAAAGCCAAATTGTGTTGAAAGGTCACTGACAATAATGTTGGTGGAGGTGCCGATCAGGGTGCAAGTGCCGGCAAGAATCGACACATAAGATAGTGGAATCAGCAGCTTGGAAGGTGAGAAATCGCACTCACAGCTCAACCCCATAACAATGGGGATAAACAAGACAACTACCGGGGTGTTGTTTATAAAGGCAGAGGCCAGAGCGACGGTTGAGAGAATAAGAAAGACGGCGCGGGTTTTGTTCCCTTTTGAAAAATGCAAAATACGCTCGCTGATAAACCCAACCGCACCTGTCCGAATCAGGCCATGACTTAAAAGAAACATTGCCCCCACAGTGATCACAGCAGGGTTTGCAAAGCCGGAAATAGTTTCACCAGGGCTTAGGATGCCAGTAATTGCAAGGGCAACCATAATGCCAATGGCAGTCTTATCAACCGCTATTTTCTCAGTTATCAGAAGGCTTAATGACGCTATCAGGATAGCCGTAACAACAATAATATCTAAATTCAGTTCAGGCATAATATATCCCGTCCTTGTCCATTTTCGATCAGACATCCTGTCAATTTCTAAGTATTTCTGAATATAAACATTCTTTTTTAATATACAAATCAACAGCAAAATTCATCGCATGTTCATTGCCTCTGCCCCCATTTTTAGACACCTGTGCCTCCCTGCTCATTCCAAGCAGTACCGTAAAAAACATTGCCTTGCTATAATAAGGCCGATGCTGCGTCAGCACCGGCTTCGCCGTCAAGAGCAGAGGATACAATACCGCCTGCATACCCCGCACCTTCACCGACCGGGAATAATCCCACAACCTGGGGGTGCATTCGTGTATTCTGAATCCTTGGAATCCTGACCGGAGAACTGGTACGACTTTCCACAGCCAGTACCACAGCTTCCCGGGTGACATACCCTTTTTTTTGCCGGTTAAAAATACCAAAGCCGGATTTAAGGACTTCTGTGATAACCGGTCCCAGGACTTTGCTTAAAGGATAACTGACTGCTCCTGGAATATAGGAGGTTTTGGGTAATTCTGCAGAAAGCTTGTCTTCCAGAAAATCCGTCAAACGCTGGGCAGGCGCTGCAAGAGTTTTGCCACCTGCTTCAAAAGCCTTCTTTTCCAACTCCTTTTGAAGCTCAATGCCTGAAAAATATTTGTGTCGGCTGTATTTTTCATGCAGGGATGCATCAATGGTTACAACCATTCCGGCATTGGCACGAGACAGATTCCTATAAGAATTCGACATCCCGTTCAACACCAGTTCTCCGGGACTTGTGGCTGCAGGGACAAGCATTCCGCCAGGACACATGCAGAAAGAATAAACCCCTGTTTTGCCAACCTGACAAGAAAACGAATAGCTGGCGGCGGGAAGATCATGGCTTTTGGCATTTTTCCCATACTGCATAAAATTGATAATCTCCTGGGGATGTTCCACTCTGACACCCATTGCAAAGGGTTTTGATTCAAGGGCAATGCCGCATCGGTCCAGCATCATATAAACATCTCTTGCAGAATGGCCTGTGGCAAGAATCACACCATCGGCAAGAAATTCGTCGTTATCGGTTCTGACACCCTTGATCCTGTCATGCTCCATGATAAGATCTTTCACTCGAGTGTTGAAATGAATCTCACCATTACAGGACAAGATCGTGTTCCTTATGGATTTTATAATCCCTGGCAGCTTGTTGGACCCGATATGCGGGTGAGCATTGACCAGAATATCCTGATTTGCGCCATGCTGAACAAGAATGGAAAGCATCCTTCCAACATTCCCCCGTTTTGTTGACCGGGTATAGAGCTTGCCATCGCTGTAAGTGCCTGCTCCACCTTCACCAAAACAATAATTGGAATCCTGATTGCAGATCCCGTCGGCATTGATGGTTTTCAGGTCAAATCGCCTTTGTTTAACATCCTTTCCCCTTTCCAGGACAACGGGAATAATGCCATGTTCAATCAATCTAAGTGCTGCAAAAAGACCGGCCGGCCCGCTTCCTACAACAATGATTTTTTTTGCACTGCTAACCGGTTTAAAGCTGACCGGTATCAAAAGATCCTTAACAGGCTCGCCTGAGTAGACCAATACCTGAAGCTCGAACACAGGCATTTTGCTCCTTGCATCCAGAGAACACCTCCGGGTCTGAACGGCATCAATGGCATCAACAGGAATCTTTAAAACTTTTGCAGCAGCTTTTTTCAGTGCCTTGGAGTCATGAACAGACTCCGAAGAAACTCTCAGGGTTATCTGTTTGATCATTTTGAATCCTTAAATTAATAAAAACAGAGCTGCCATTTCTTAAATGACCCCATATTTTTTTTAGGTTTTATATTATGACAAATCACATCAAAGCCAATTGACAGTTGAGTTTGTTCTCCGTTAAGCCGTTAAGAACTCATTAAAATATTCAAAGAACTCAAACAAATTTTAAAATATTTATAATTTCAACTGATTAGAGCCGCTCGAGTTTAATCCCCATTAATGGCTGAGTCAACGACAATAAAGCTTTTATCCGAAATAAAAATTGCCGGCAGATGTATGTCATCCAGAAACCCGGGCAGGATGCATGCATATCTTTCCACAAAAACATGCTGAAGTACAAGCCGCAGATGTTCAAAATTAAAATCACAGATGACACAAAAAAAAGTGACATCGCAATTGATTTGGTCAGGAAAAGAAAGCCAGACATAAAATCAAATCCAGATCTGATGAACCTGCAGACAGTTACTTTTATTGTATATCTATGATTTGCCTGCTATATTTACAATTCAATCACCGCTGGGTGTGATAAAAGAACACAAAAGGCCTTGCAGGTCTGTATTAAATAAAAAAAGGGGTTTATGAAAGCTTTTACCGCGTTACCATTAACCAAGCCAATGATCGAAAACCTGGAGACCCTGGGATACCAGGAGATGACTCCGGTTCAGGCGGGGAGTTTGCCCCATGTGCTTAAAGGAGAAGACCTGCTGGCCCAGGCCAAGACAGGTAGTGGAAAAACCGCAGCCTTTGGCATAGGATTGCTGCACAACCTGAATGTAAAGCGCTTCAGAGTGCAAGCCCTGGTGATGTGTCCCACCCGCGAACTGGCAGAACAGGTGGCAGGCGAGCTGCGGCGCATAGCCCGGTTTAAACACAATATCAAGATTGTAACCATCTGCGGCGGAGTGCCCTTTTTACCCCAGCAGATTTCTCTGGAGCATCAGGGACATATTGTGGTGGGAACTCCAGGGCGTATTGAACAGCATTTAAAACGCAAAACAATGAATCTTGATCATGTCACAACACTTGTTCTGGACGAAGCGGACAGAATGCTGGATGTTGGTTTTGCCGACAGCATTGAAATGATTATGGGTTATGTTCCAAAACATCGTCAGACCCTTCTTTTTTCCGCTACATTTCCAAAGCCGATCCTTGACTTAAGTACTCGGTTTCAGAAAAACGCGCATCAGGTGGTGGTGGATGTTGAACACGAAGAAAACGTTATTAGGCAATATTTCTTCGAAGCCGGGTGGGAATGGAAGCCCGTTGTTACGGCTCAGATTTTAGATGCATATAAACCGGCATCAGCACTGATTTTCTGCAACACCAAATTGCAGTGCAAGTCTCTTTCAAAGTTCCTTGAGGCAAAAGGGTTTTCATCTCTGGCCATTCACGGAGACCTTGAACAGAAGGATCGAACCCAAATATTGGTGCGCTTTTCCAACGGCAGCACCCCCATTCTGGTAGCCACGGACGTGGCAGCCAGGGGACTTGATATCTCAGGTTTGAGTGCGGTAATCAATTTTGACCTCCCGTTTGAGCCGGAGGTGTATATCCACCGCATAGGCCGGACAGGCCGGGCCGGAAAAGAGGGAATGGCTTTTTCCCTTATGACGCCCAAAGAACGCTTCAGACTCGAAGAAATAAACACCCTTATGGGCACGGCTTTTGAGGTATCTGATATAGAGAATCTTGAGCCCGCAACCGAAAAGCGCGCCACCCCTGCCATGGTGACCTTCTCCATCAATGGTGGGCGAAAAGCCAAACTTCGGCCTGGAGATATCCTGGGTGCTTTGACCAAGGATGCCGGAATCGACGGAAGCTACGTGGGCAAAATCGACTGCTTTGAGTTTTATTCCTACGTTGCCATTGAGCGCACCATGGCTGATAAAGCTCAAAAAGCGCTCTTTAGAAACAAGATCAAGGGGCGTAACTTTATTGTCCACAGACATGAGTAATGGAGATTAACATTTGAAAATCAAGCAAAACAACTCCCCGAGTCCTTCTCCTGGCCCAAAGGGTGTGATCGTTGCCCACCATGGCATTGCCGTGGATATATTGTTTGCATCGGGAGAACGGCGGAAAGTAAAGGTGAAAAGGCGCGCCGGTCATGTTGTCGGCGACAACGTGGCAGTGCAGGATCAACGCCTTACCCGGCTGCCGCGTAAAACTCAACTTTGCAGAAGGGATTCCCGGGGCAGTGTCCGAATTATCGGAGCCAACCTGGATGTTCTCGGCGTGGTGATTTCACACCTGCCTTTGCCGACACCCGGATATATTGACCAGGCAATTGTTGCCGCAAGAGAGGCCGACCTGACGCCGATACTGGTGATCAACAAGAAAGATCTTGAAGGTTCAGAACCCTTTATTGCTAAAATTAGAAACACCTACACAGGAATCGTGGATATTTTTGCTGTAAGCTCGTCTACAGGAGAAGGGCTTGACGAGTTAACCTTGTTTTTGGGACAGGGGTTCAGAAGCTTTTTTGTGGGCATCACAGGGGTGGGCAAAAGCAGCCTGCTAAATGCCATCTGCCCGACACTGGATCTCCAAATCGGCCGGCTCTATGAGGCAGGCAAAAGAGGCTGCAATACCACAACGGTTTCCACACTTCATTCACTGCCGGGCGGGGGAGAACTTGTGGACACACCTGGCTTCAACGAGTTCGGGCTGGTGGATATCTCGACAGAGGATCTTGCAGGGTATTTTCCAGGGTTTGAAGACGCTATGGAGAGCCGCTGCCGTTTCCGGGATTGCCGACACCGCACCGAACCGGGCTGCGCCGTGTTGCAATTGGTTGAAAGCAAAAAAATTACCCGGGAACGGTATGCCACCTATCTTGCGATCTTTGATCAGCTTGAAGCCGGAGAGGCCCGGTTTAAAACCCGGAGGTAGGCATTTTCAGGTGATGCCGGCTATCATTGCAATAAAGGCCATGACAGATCACTCTGCCACAACAAACAATGAAAGAGTTTTAATTTCAGCAGGTTAAAAGTTCTTTCAGATAAACACCCAGGGAACTTCGCAGTCACCATTTTCAGCAGAGACATAAACCATGCCGTCTAAAAATGGTAACAGAAAAATCCATGGTACGTTTCACTATACCTGCCAATGCCTGAATGCTTTTCCATTGAAACTGAAAAACAGATACCTTCAAATCATTTAATTTCTCTTGTTCTTTAACCCGCCAACTATCTGATTTTAAGTTAAACGAACACACCTTAACACTTGGTGAAAGCCGGGCTGTTTTTTTTTATTCTGTCAAAGGCCGGCTCCCCTATGTCAATCCATAACGAATAAACTAATCGTGCCAAAGATGTCAAGCAAATATCCCGGACCTTGGGGCCAGGATATTTACTGACCCTGATCACATTTTATTGATGAAGTATATGTATGGTAATAATTTTCTTTCGCTTACTCAATTTACGAAACCCACAATTGGAGAATTTTTGCAATGACACTGAAAACAATAATTATTGATGATGAACCTTTTGTCCGAAAGGATATTTCCAATATGTTATTATCATATAAAAAGGTTGTTGTTACAAGCCAGGCAGGAAGTCTTGCCGAGGCCAGAAAAAAATTATCCCAAAACAGGTTTGACCTGGTTTTTCTTGATATCTGCCTGAGCGGAGGAACTGGATTTGACCTGATTCCCTTTATTAATCCATCTGCAAAAATTGTGTTTATCACCGGTCATGATGAATATGCCATACGCGCATTTGAAGTAAATGCCCTTGATTATCTGCTCAAACCGGTTTGCCCGGATCGCCTTGACAAAACCCTTATGCGGCTCGAACCCGAGATAAAAAGCCCAGTTTCAAGAAACTTTGATCATCGAGTTCTTGTCAATCTAAATTCCGGTTATCAGTTTGTTTCCCCGGATGAAATCATTGTTATTTCATCCATAGGGGGCAATTACATCTGTGTTCATTTAAAAAACAATGAACAATTGGTTTGCAGAAAAACACTTTCCGAATGGGAATCCCTTCTTCCTGAATCCTGTTTTTTCCGCATCCACAGGTCCACCATTATTAATATGAAATATATAAAAAGCATGCTCCATGAAAAAGACGGTTCCTTTCATATCTTTCTCTTTAATCGGGACAAAAGTTTTACTGTGAGCAGACGTATGGTATCCAGCCTGAAAACAAAAATAAAAAAAATGACTTCAGAACAATGAACAATAATAGATCTTTCCTGTCAGGCCAGGCTGTTCAAGCAAAGCCTCCCGTCTGTAAAACTACAATGCCGGACTTTTTATTCAACCCTGGTGGCCTTGAGTCCCGCGAAGATTACCATGTGCTGGTTGTAGATGATGATCCAGACAACCGTTACTTTGTTAAAACCGTTCTTTTACGGGAAAATATCATATGTCAAACCGTATCAAACGGTCTGAATGCCATAGAAAGGATTAAATCAGGACAAATCCCCCGGCTTATTCTCCTGGATATTGTTATGCCAGGCTTATCAGGTTATGAAGTATGCCGTATATTGAGAAATTTTTTTTCTTCCTCTGAACTGCCGATTATCATGTTGACCAAAGAAAGAAGAACGGATGAACTGTTGGAGACCCACCAATTGGGAGCCAATGATTATCTTTTAAAACCTTTTTCCAAACATGAACTTATTGCAAGAGTCCGATGTCAGCTGGAGTTACTTCAGGCCAATAAAATTGTTAAAACCAACAGAGACCTGGAAAAGGAAGTACAACGGCAAAAACAAAAAAAAGAAACCGCCCGGCTCATGGCGGAAAAAGAAAGACTGGAAAAACTTCGTTACCAGATCAACCCTCATTTTCTCTTTAATGCGCTGTCATCCATTCGAGGTGCTGTTTTCAGCGATAAAAAAGCCGCCGGCCAGATGATTTCCCATCTGGCTGAATTTTGCAGGCTTTCCCTTTCCCATGGGACACAAAATCGCCTTACAGTAGACCAAGAGATTTCTTTCATACAACACTATCTGTTTATGGAAAAAATGCGATTTGGAGATTACATAAATATTTGTGTTGAAATCAAACCGGAAGTTAAAAACGTCATCATACCTGCCTTTGTTCTTCAGCCCCTTGTTGAAAATGCGATCAAATACGGCACCCTGACCAGCCCGGATTTTCTTGAAGTAAAAATAACAATAAAAACCCATAATACCGATGAAATTTTTATCCGAATATCCAACACGGGTTTCTGGATAAGCCCTTTTAATAAAGGGGGACACACAGGCATTGGTCTCAAAAACATCAAAGAAAGATTGAATAAATTTTATTCAGGCCGGCAATGCATAAAAAAACAAACAAATGACGGACAGGTAAGCATTATCATTATCCTGCCGGATACCCTTTAATTGTTTATTTCACCTCATTATTCATTTACATGGATTGATAGACCCTTTTTTAAAACTCTTTTTAACCGTTCATCACAAGATTCCTGCCGTTTATCACATAAAGCTTGAAAGATTACCTTCATGTGAGCATATCAAGAAAACAATTTTGCGAAAAATATTGTAACCAAAAGAGCGGAGCTGTGCGCATAAGGTTTTAAGCACCCCGGCTGACCGGACTATGCCGGAAGGCCAGCCAACACCTTTATAATGGGACACCATGAAATGATCCATTCTGCAGTCAGTCACATCACCCTTGAGCTGAACCAGTATCTTGGAAGGACATTCAGTCTTAACGAGGATATTGCCCTTATGTCCAATATCACGGAACAGGACGGAAGTGTTGCTGTAAATGCAAACAACAAAATAGCGGTGTTCATTGTTAACATTGAAAAAGATGTTACCCCTTCTCATCTAAGGAGCAACGGGTTTACGGATGCAAGGGAACAAATCATTGTATACCCGCCTCTGCATTTAAATCTGTTTCTCATGTTTGCGGCAAATTTCGGGGGACCGAATTATCCGGAAGCTTTAAAATTTTTGTCCCACACCATCCGCTTTTTTCAGAACAATCCTGTCTTTACCCGCCAGAATTCTCCCGACCTTGATCCGAGAATAGATAAAATGATTCTGAATATTGAGAATCTGGATATGAAGGATCTGAGCAGTCTCTGGAACATCATAAGCGGTAAATACCTGCCTTCTGTCCTTTACCGGGTAAAGATGCTCACTTTTGAATCCGAGGATGTAAAAGCAAAAGTTTGGTCGGCATCTGATCCAACAACCTCTGTAAATACCTTATAGTGCAGGTTTATGTCAGCATATAAATTATTATTCAGAATTCTGGTAAAGCACGAATATTATTCAGGATCGCCTGCTGGTGATCTTGAATTTTTGCCCACCCATGCTTGTGAAAAAATAATGAACAATTCAGGTTTAATTCTGAAAAAAGAAGCTGAAGGCATAAGTATGTTTTTTGATGAAACAAGAACAGAGGCTTTAACCCTTTATGCCGCAGATCCTTTTGACCCCCTCTTGTTAAATTTTAAAGTTTATTCAAAAAATCCATTATTTGAAAATTTCACGGGACTGCCTTCTTTTACACAAAAAAATATCCTGTTTTTTAATTCAGAAAAAGCCTTATTAGAGCCCATTTTGCCCTTTTTAACCCGATCCGACAAGGTGATCAGGCCTCTGTGTGTCATATCCATTCATTTTGGGGCTGAATCCGGGTCCTTGTTTAATTCAAGATCATATTATCTTAAATTTCCCGTCAGAAAAACCTTTTGGAAATATTACCTTTTGGGAAAATACACAAAAGAGACCCTGTCAATTGTTGATCTGGATAATAAAATTATTTTTACCCAAAAAGACAATGCATTGATTCCCGGTAACCGGAAGGCCCTGGTTTTTGAATCTGACAAGCCCATACCATTAACCCAGATGCCTTTATGCCGGTTTCAATTAAAAAAACAAACCGCAACGATCAGCAGGATACTTGTCAAACGACTTCCTGTTGCATCGCCGAACCAGACAAACAAAAGAATGAACAAAGAGAATAAAAAAGAATATGTTTCAGAAATTTTTATCAACCCTTAATTTTTAAAAAGAGGTAATTATGGGAGCAATGAAAACACCGGGTGTTTATATTGTAGAAAAAAATGCCTTCCCCAATTCGGTCGTTGAAGTCGCAACAGCTGTCCCTGCTTTTATAGGGCATACACAGTTTGCTGAAACCAGAAAAGACAAAAAAGATTTGGTCAACAAACCATGGAAAATCTCTTCCATGGTTGAATTCCAGCAGTATTTCGGTGGCGGCCCCGACCCAAAGTTCGGCATAAGCCAAATCAATGCCACGGTCGATAATAAAGACCCTGTCACCCCGGAGGCTCCTGACGGCACAGCGGCTCCTGACGGCACAGAGAATCAGGACGGTACGGCTGCTCCTGCCGCGGCAAAAGAAGCGGCTCCGGCTACCGGTCCAGAGGATCTGACTGATTCGGACTTTAATTTTGATAAAAAAGGCTATCGATTAAAACTGGAACAGGGAAATTACCTGCTCTATTATTGCATGAAATTATTTTATCAAAATGGCGGAGGCCCTTGTTATATTGTTTCTGTTGGCGGATATGAACAGAAACTGGAAGCACAGACACTAACAAAGGGCATAGATTTGCTGATTAAAGAGCAGGAACCCACGATGGTTATCATCCCTGAAGCCGTATTGCTGGATGATAAAAATTGTATCAGTGTCCAGCAGGCAGCGTTACAGCATTGCGGCGATAAAATGAGAAACAGAATTACCATTCTGGATATCCACAAGGGTTATAAAGACCGGAAAGATCTTTCAGCCGATCCTGACAAAGGAGAAAAAGAAGGTAGCTGTATAGATAATTTCAGGAATGCACTGGGAATAAATTTTCTTAAATTTTCAGCCGCCTATTATCCCTGGATAAATACCACCATAATCCAGGATACGGATCTGGGATTTGAAAATTTTACGGATGAGGCAAGAAAAACCCTGCTGGCACTTATTGAAACGGAAAAGGGAATAAGCCAAGCAAGTGCGGATGATCCCAAAAAAGCACAGATGGCACTTGAGTTAAAGAAAATGATTGATCCTGACCTGGATGCGGACGAAAAATCGTTGCTGAATACAACCCTGGTTGAGAACAGCGCTCTTTTTAAATCCATTTTAGATGAGATCAAGACCAAGCTGAACCTTTTGCCACCCAGTTCTGCCATGGCCGGCATATACACCATGGTGGACAATTCAAGAGGAGTTTGGAAAGCCCCGGCAAATGTCAGTCTCAATTCGGTGGTCTCTCCTTCAGTCAACATTACCCATGATGACCAGGAAGATCTCAATGTCACGCCTCAGGGCAAATCCATCAATGCCATAAGGACCTTTATCGGAGAAGGAACCCTTGTGTGGGGAGGACGTACCCTGGACGGCAACAGCCTGGACTGGCGTTATATTCAGGTTCGAAGAACCATGATAATGCTGGAGGAATCCATCAAACTTGCCACAAAAGCATATGTGTTTGAAAACAATGTGGCCAATACCTGGGTGACCATCAAAAGCATGATACGAAATTTTTTAACCGGTATCTGGAAACGGGGGGGCCTTGCCGGGGCAAGCCCGGATGATGCGTTCAGTGTCCATGTGGGACTGGGAGAAACAATGACCGGAGATGATATCCTTGAAGGCATTTTAAGGGTCACGGTTCTTGTGGCGCTTATCAGACCTGCTGAATTTATCGAAATTACCTTTCAGCAGCAAATGCAAAAATCATAACTACCCCCCCCCTAATATTCAATATGTAAAAGGAGATATATTATGGCTGATGACGGTTCAGCACAATCCACAACGGTTTGGCCTTTGCCAAAATTTTACTTTGAAGTGAAATGGGATTCACAAGTCATGTCTTTCCAGGAAGTTTCAGGACTTGATATCGAGGCCCAGCCCATTGAATACAGACATGGCGACAGCCCGGAATTTTCAGTTATCAAAATGCCGGGAATTAAAAAATCCGGGAATGTTACCATGAAAAAGGGAATTTTTAAATCAGACAATAAATTCTGGGACTGGTTCAACCAGATCAAGATGAACACCATTAAACGGTTGCCGATCACCATCAGCCTGCTGGATGAGGCAAAAGCCCCCACAATGGTGTGGACACTTGCCAATGCATGGCCCACAAAGATAACCGGCACTGATCTTAAATCAGAAGGCAATGAAGTGGCCATTGAAAGCATAGAGATTGTCCATGAAGGCATCACCATAGCCAATGCATGATAAATCTCAATCAAACGGATACTATCCGCCGCCGGCCTTTTATTTTAAAGTTGAATTTACGGCATTCCAGGGCCAGGACACGTCCTTTCAGGAAGTCTCAGGACTCAATGCAACCATAGAGTATGAAAAAGTGGCGGAAGGGGGAGGAAATTTTTTTTACCAGCTCCCCAAACCGCCCAAATATGACAATTTGATTCTCAAGCGGGGCATGGCAGGCATGTCATCGCCCCTTGTCTCCTGGTGCAGTACTATTTTGAGCCCGAACTTTACAAAACCTGTGGAACCCAGGAGCCTGAATGTATTCCTCCTGAATGAACAAGGTGAGCCCTGCAGGGCATGGAATGTTGTTAATGCCTTGCCGGTAAAATGGCAGATTGATGCTTTCAATTCAACCAAAAACGATGTGGCAATTGAAACCATTGAGCTGACCTATCATTATTTTACAAGAGAAGACGGCAATTATGGTCATTGAAATCAATGAAATTGTGGTCAAAGCCAGTACAGGAGACGACCCGTACGGATCATACCCGTCCGAAAAAAGTCAGTTAAGAGAACAGGAACGTGACAATACCCGGGAAATCTCAAAAGATCTGGAAAAACTTAAACAACAGATACTTTTAGAATGCCGGGAAATGGTTCTGGAAATTTTCCAGAACCAGATGGAAAGATAAGAGACGCAAAGATATGGGACAGATAAATAAAAATGCCTGAAGGAGACAGAAAAAAACTTTCCATTACCAGGTGTAATGTTGATGACGGCATCATAAGTGTTCAGGAAGGCGATGAAAACCGGTTTGATGTCATGCTTAATCCAACGGATTATTCCCAGGAGCGTTACATAGAGTATGACCAGACAAAGGCCATGGGACAACTGGGTTCGGATCAGAAATTCAGTGCCATCAAGCCTGAAAAGCTCTCATTTAAAATCCTGCTGGACGGCACCGGTGCAGTCCAATATCCAGGTGCCGGATCATCTCCCCCGTCTGTGAAAGACCTGTTTCAAAAACTTCATAAAATCACCTATGAATATATAGGAGACAAGCATGAACCCAGTGTTGTCCAGGTACTCTGGGGTGAACTGGTTTTCTACGGCCGTCTTAGTTCGCAGAAATCTGAAAACATCCTGTTCAACTCTGAAGGAGAATCCTTAAGGTCATGGACTACCCTTTTCTTTGAAAGTTTTATCAGCAAAGAAGAAGAAGCCAAAACAGCCAACAAATCTTCCCCGGATCTTTCCCATGCCGTGACCTTCATGGATGGGGATACCCTGCCCCTGCTGTGTTACAGGATATATAAGGATGCCTCCTATTACGCAAAGGTTGCCAGGGCAAATAACATTATTAATTTCAGAAGGATTAAACCGGGCACCCGTATCTGGTTTCCTCCTTTAAGGTAAACAATGGCAATCTCACCTAAAATTGAAGGAAGCGGTATAGTCAGTCTGAGTATCTCCTGCAATGGCAATGAAATGGACGGCACCCGTAAAATTATTTCACTGACGGTAGACAAAAGAGTCAACCAGGTTCCCAAGGCAAGGATTGTCCTGGCTGACGGAGATATCGCCAATGGGGATTTTCCCGTCAGCAACTCCGATGAATTCAAGCCGGGCAGCGAAATTGTTATTGATGCGGGGTATGAGCAAGAGACAGAGACGATTTTTAAAGGAATCGTGATCAAGCACGGCATCAGAATCGGAAACAACAATCAGGCACAGCTGATTATAGAATGCCGGGATAAATCCGTAAAAATGACCATTGGCCGTAAAAATGCAAATTATACGGAAAAAAAAGACAGTGATATCATCGCAAATCTCATCCAGGGGTACGAAGGATTATCCCAGGAAATTGAAAATACTGAAACCACATACAAAGAGCTTGTTCAGTATTATTGCACGGACTGGGATTTTATGCTTTCCCGTGCAGAAGCCAACGGGCTGATTGTCATTGTGGATGATGGTAAAATATCAGTAACCTCTCCCAAGACAGATGCTGAGGCCCAGCTGAAAATCAGTTACGGAACTGACATCATCTCCTTTGACGCCCAGATGGATGCCAGAACCCAGGTGTCACAGGTCACAGGGACCACCTGGGATCCAAGTTCCCAAAAAGCGGTTGAGCAGGAAGGCAGCCAACCCGAATTAAATACCCAGGGAGATTTAAGTTCCAGTGATCTTGCCGGGGTAATAGGGCTTGACACATTAAACATCCAGGCTGCAGCCCCCCTGGATCAGACCGGGCTCAAGACCTGGGCAGATGCCCACATGCTCAGGGCCGGGCTGGCGAGGATACGGGGAAGAATACAATTCCAGGGCAGTGCAAAAGCCAAACCCGGAGGTATTTTGACCCTGGATAAGCTGGGAAACCGATTTAACGGGGATGTATTCATCAGCAGCGCCACCCATTCTTTTCCCACGGGCAACTGGATTACCGAGGTTGAATTCGGGCTTGATCCGGATTTATTTACCCGAAAACCCGATATTATCTACCCTTTGGCATCAGGACTTTTGCCGGGAGTTGAAGGGCTTCAGATCGGGATTGTCAAACAACTCAGTGATGATCCTGAAAAAGAACACAAGGTACAGGTATCCGTCCCGGTGATGAAGAATGAAACCCAGGGAGTATGGGCCAGGATTGCAAAATTCTACGGATCAAACGGGATCGGGTCTTTTTTCATGCCTGAAATAGGAGATGAGGTGGTGTTGGGATATTTTAATAATGATCCCTGCCACCCGGTGATCCTGGGCAGCCTTTACAGCAGCAAAAACCCGCCGCCCTATACCATTGATGATGATAATTTTTTCAAGGCAGTTGTGACCCGGAGCGAACTCAAACTTGAATTCAATGATGACAAGAAAATCATCACCATTGAAACTCCTTCCGGCAATAAAATCATCCTGAGTGATGAGGACAAATCCATCAGCATACTGGATCAGAACAGTAACAAAATCGTACTGAACAGCAGCGGAATAAAAATGGAGAGTCCAAAAGACATAGAGGTCTCAGCCAAGGGAAAAATCAAAATGGCCGGGGCCATGGGAGTTGAAATCGGCTCTGACATGGACATCAAGCTGGAAGGTCTGAATATAAACAGTACGGCCAAAGTCAGTCTTGCTGCCAAGGCCAACGCCTCTGCCGAACTTTCCGCATCAGGGAATACCACCATCAAAGGTGCCATGGTGATGATCAATTAATATATAAGGAGAAGTTTATGCCGCCAGCCGCACGAATTACAGACATGCATACCTGCCCCATGCAGACCCCTGCCTTTCCCTCCCCCATTCCCCATGTGGGAGGCCCGGTGGTCGGTCCCGGCGTGGCCAATGTACTCATTGGCAAACTGCCTGCTGCCGTGGTGGGAGACAGCTGCACCTGCGTAGGGCCCCCTGACTCCATTGCCAAAGGGTCTGCAACGGTTATGATCGGCAAAAAGCCGGCTGCACGCGTGGGGGATACCACGGCCCACGGAGGGAGTATCGTCCTGGGATGTTTCACCGTCATGATCGGCGGATAAAATCGGCGGAAAATAAGATCAGCTGATAAGACCATCAGATAAGACCGGAAAACAAAACAGGAGGTATGGATATGAACAAATCATTTCTGGGCACAGGTTGGGCATTTCCTCCGGAATTTGATCTCAAAACAAGGCAGGCAAAAATGGTATCCCAGGAAGCGGATATCATGGAAAGCCTGAAAATCATTCTGTCCACTTCACCTGGAGAGCGGGTCATGCAGCCGACTTTTGGATGCGGCCTGAGACCACGGATATTTGATAATATCAATCCAGGCACAATCACCCTGATTTCAGATATTATAAAACGGGCCGTTCTTTTTTTTGAGCCCAGAATAACGTTGAACAGCATCCGGGTGGATACTCAAAACCAGTATGAAGGGTTTGTCAATATCCTTCTTGAGTATACCATAAGAAGCACAAACAACAGGAACAACATGGTCTATCCTTTCTATTTCAAGGAAGGGACGGATATCAAAATTTAGGATGAACCTTCCATGAAAGACCTGATAATTCGTGACGGCACAGACCAGAATCACCGTTTTCCCGTGGCATTGGAAACCGGGTATTTCAATGTAGATGAATTAAAATTAGAAAGCCTTGCCGGCATGGGCGCTGATTTTTCAAGCAGTTTAAGTTATTATACCCTTGAAAACACAGTCCAGGGTAACTGGAAGGAATTGTTTTCGTCTGATGAAGCCGTTATCTTTGCAATGATAATCAGTTTTGATTTAAACCGTCAGATGACATGGTTTACCCATCTGTCAAAACAAAAGGAAAACAGGAATCTGGTTCTGCAAAATTATCGCCTGGCTGAAAAAATTAATTATTGGTATGAAACTCTTTTAACGATCAATAATAACCTGGCAAGGGATTGCTGCCGCAGAATCAGACATTTGATTGAAAAAAAACTGAGACCGGATCTCAACATGCTTCAGGCTCTTTATACGAATTCAAAAAAAGGAGATGATAACCACCAAATTGATTTTACACGGTTGAAGGCAATCTGGCACACCAATGAAACCGGCCATACAAAAGATCATGTAGCAGATCAGAGCCCAGAGGAAAACGATAACGACAGGTTGCATTCTCTAACCACCTGTTTTTACAGTTTTTACAATGGCATTATGCTTTTAAAAGACTATACCGCCATTTTGCTGGAGAAATCTTTGAAAAGCCAGATCCATTCACCTTCTACAGGATTATATCTGGCCTTTCTTCGCCTGTTTGAAAAAATTCAGGAGGAACAGAACCTCTTCACCAGTAGGCACCTTGATTTTTATTACAATGAGATACTCAAATGCCGGGTTCAGAACCCTGTTCCCGACAAGGCCTATCTCTGCTTTAAAAAAGCCCCCGGGACAGAAAATGTTTTCCTGCCAAAGGGGACAGGTTTTTCCGCCCCAAAAGGCAAGAACAATCATCCACGGGCATATCTTTCAGACAACGATCTGGTTGTGGGCTCCGCAAGGGTTGAGTCTCTTAAAACACTGTTCTATGAACGTGACGGGCTTGTCTCCCCGGAATCCGACATGAACATGATCACTTCGGCAAGAATCAATACGATTCCACTGATGGAGAGCATGGACTTGGATGAGACACAAACCGGATGGCCCATATTCGGGGCTGAGGCCAACAGGGCCATGTCGGGAACACAGCAGAATGCCTCCCTTGGCTTTGCCGTTGCAGCACCGGTTCTGCTGCTCAGGGAAGGCAAACGCAAGGTATTTGTCTGTCTTCAACTGGCTCGGCACAAAGAGGCGCTAAAAGAAGATGCGCTTTTTGCATTTTTTTTAGAAAAAGCAGCCTCCCTTATCGAAACAACCCCGGAAGATATATTTTTCAAGGTTTTTTCAAAAATTTTCAATATCAGCCTTACAACGGAAGACGGTTGGCTCGATATTCCCGACTATATGCCGGCCATCAACCGTGTGGATAAAAAATGCGACCCGAACAATTTTGATATCAGCTTTGAACTGGATTCCGAAATCCAGCCCATAGTACCCTGGTCGGAGGAGATCCATGGCAAGGGCTATGACACAAAATTCCCCGTCATACGCTTTACCGTCAACAATGAAACATATGCATATCCCTGCTCTATCCTGGAAGATTATTTTATCAAAGAAATAGAGATCCATGCCCATGTCAACGGGATAAAAAATCTGATTTTGCATAATCATCTGGGACGGCTTGACCCCAACACCCCTTTTCAGCCCTTTGGCCCCATGCCTGCGGTGGGTTCCTATTTTATCGCCGGCAGTTATGAAACCTCCATTAAAAAAACAAGTGATTTTAACATTGAACTGGAATGGGGTGAACTGCCCCCGGCAAAGGGCGGATTCAAAACCCATTACCGGGAGTACGGCATGGGAATTGACAACACGTCTTTCAAGGCGGGTGTTTCAGTTCTTCAGGAGGGTCAGTGGCAACCGCCTGCCCCTGATCTACAACCCAGAATTGATCTTATGGGAAACTCAACCGACAAAGACAAAAAAATTGCCGGCAAAACCCAATGGATAACAAAGGGAATCGATCTTTCCAGGCTTGACCCAAACACCACCCCTGAAAAGGACTATGGATTTGATATTAAAACACGATCCGGTTTTTTTAAATTTACCATCACAGATCCTGAACAGGCCTTTGGCCACGGCGAATACCCTTTTCTGCTGACAAACGTACTCGTCCACAATGCCAAGCCCCCTATGTTTACCAAGCCCAAACCCATGCCAAACCCTCCATACACACCTATGGTCAACACTATTACGGCCAATTATAAGGCATTTTCACTGATCAGACCCGACCTGACCGCTTCATCCGCAGACAGGCAGGGCGAAGCCTTGTTCAGTCTTCATCCCTTTGGTATAAGGCCGCTTTATCCTTTGCCAAAACAAAAAAAATGTTTTGTCATACCGGATTATCACAAACAGGGACATGGAAACCTTTTTATCGGACTCTCTTTGCTGGAACCCGGTTCACGGCTGACACTGTTCTTTCATCTGATTGAAGATTCCAGGGCAGATTCCACAAATGCCATGCCTTTTGTCCGCTGGTTTTATCTTAAAGACAATCAGTGGAAAGAGTTTACCGGAAAACAGGTGGTTTCAGATACCACCAGCGGATTTCTTTCATCAGGCATTGTCACCCTGGATATCCCGGAAGATATAAATTGTGACAATACATTGTTTGATGAAAAACTCTACTGGATCAGGGCCTGCGCAGACAAGTACCTGACCGGGGCCTGTTCCCTCTTTTCCGTACAGACCCATGCCGTGGGCGTCACCCTTGAAGACCCGGCAGCCCATGACGGTGTTCTGGGTCCCGGCAGCATCAACCAGCCCCTTTCCAACCTGCCCGGCATCAACAGCATCACCCAGCCGATACCCGCCTTTAACGGAAGGGCAAAAGAGACGGAACACGCCCGTAAAACAAGAATAAGCGAGAGACTCAAACATAAAAACCGTGCCGTCACCCCCTGGGATTACGAACGGCTGATACTTGAAAAATTCCCTGAAGTTTTCAAAGTAAAATGCTTTCCCGGCATCAACTCCATCTCCTGGCAATGCTGGAAGCAAAGGCAGATGTGTCTCAACACAAAACACTGGAACTGCAGCAACTGCAAGACATTTAACACTCAAAATCAACCGGGGCATCTTCTTGTCACCGTTATTCCCCGGTTTAAAAAAAAGGACCGCTCTTTTTCCAAAGACCCTGAACCTATTGCAAACGCTATCCTCCTGAACCGGATAAAATCTTATGTAAAAAGACTTGCATCTGTTTTTGCTTCCATTGAAGTCCAAAACCCTGTCTATGAAAAAATCCAGGTACGGTGTACGGTTCGATTTAAAAACCGGGAAAACTTATGGGGAAATAAAAGCAGACTGAACAAAGCTATTTCAGATTTTATTTCTCCCTGGACAGACGAAGGATACAAAGCCCGCTTTGGCTGGTGTATCCGACGGTCAGAACTGATGTCGCATATCCGGGAACAGGCCTGTGTGGATTTTGTCACCAATTTTTCAATGCTCAGGATTGCAGGAAACAGCCAGAGCCGGTTTGAACTCTTTGACACGGTTACCGGCAATGACACACGCCCCCGTGAAGACGAAAAACAAATTGTTCCCAGATACCCCTGGAGCATTGCCGTTAATGCAGATCATCATTTTATAGAAACAACCAGTGACGTCAGGTCAATCACACCTCAAAAGACAGGAATTGAAGAACTGGAAGTGGGGAATACCTTTATCATTACCGGGTAAAAGGCCATGGATAAAAAAAACAGAGAAACCTTAAAAAAATACTTTAAAAAAGGAAGCCTTCCTTCTGAACAGGAATTTGCCTATTTAATTGATTCAATGCTGAACACCATTGATGACGGGTTTGAAAAAACAAAACAAGAAGGGCTCAAAATATCCTCTTTGGGCAATTCCGATACCCTGGCCGGATTTTACAGGGACATTGAAAAAAAAAGCCCCATCTGGTCCATTGAATTTGCTGATCCAGGCAATCGTCTGCTTTTCAAGGGAAAACAAGGAACCGTTCTTTCCCTTGACCCCACAGGAAAGGTGGGTATCAATACTGATCAGCCGAAAACCCACCTGGATGTGGAAGGAACCATTGCATCCAAGGGAAGAATCGGCAAATACAGGAACGGGAAGGTGCCTGCCGACGGGAAACCCCACACCATTATAGAGGGTCTTGACGGCTGCAGGGCATTTGAAATCATGGCAGGGGCAGGAGGAAAGGAAAAATCGGGTCAATATGCACTGCTACATGCCTTTGCCTTGAACACCTTCCAATCCAAGGGTTGTATTGTCGATCACCAGGCCCATTACGGTTCCCGGTGCAACAGGATAAAGCTCTGGTGGGAAGGCAGCCAACACAATTATGCTTTGAAGATAAAAACAAAATGCTGCTACGGAGATGGGTTTGCCATCCAATACCAGATAACGGAACTCTGGCTTGACCATTTCATGAAAAATCGTCGGCTGCAAACGGAGACCTTGGCAGATGAAAAATAATTTCATATCCATACCCCTGTCCGTGGATGACGGACAAAAGATTTTCCAGGCATTGTCAGAGCTGCCCTTTAAATATGTATATGAACTCATTGGAAAACTTAACCGCACAACCAATGAAACAGCGCAGCTCAACAGAGACTCAAACACCTGTTATGAATATGCACTGGTAAAAGAAGAAATTGATTTGATGATCCAGGCCCTTGGACAGATGCCCTACAAAAGTGTCCATAAGGTTATAGCACACCTTGAAAATACGTTGAACTCCCATGGGCAGGCTGCCAATGATTGACCAATCATTCATTGAAAAAAACAAGCCTGAAGAGCGCTTGTTTGAAATCCTCCGGAAAGAAGGAATAAAACTTATTCAGGAGCTTTGCGGAAAGGTCTGGACAGACTATAATGTCCATGATCCCGGCATTACCATTTTAGAGCAGGTTTGCTATGCCATGACCGAACTGGCTTACCGAACCGGTTTTGACGTGGCCGATATCCTGACCCGTGAAGACGGAAAAATTGATTTTGAGCATCAGGCCATTTTTGCGCCCCATAGGATTTTCCCCAACCAGGCCCTGACCCCTCTGGATTATGAAAAATTAATTCTTGATTCCCTGCCTGAGATAGAAAACATATGGGTGGAAAAATCCGGTGAAATCTCCGGTCTTTACCGGATAAAAATAAGAGCGGAAAAAAACATATCCCAGTCAAAAGCAAAGACGCAAGCCCTCATCAAATCTGTTAAGCAGGTGTTCTGCAAATCCAGGAATCTTTGCGAAGACATCAGCGATGTTAATATGGTTAAAAACAGGTATTGCAGACTTTATGCCGACATAGAGGTTTCCGGACATCGTAATCCCGCCCACATACTGGCACAAATATATGATCAATGTGCAACACTCATTTCACCGGGCATAACTTACAATTCCCGGGATGATCTTATTCAGCAAGGGAAAACCCAGGATGAATTTTTCACAGGTCCGCTATTGGAACACGGGTTTATGGCTGATACCCCTGCCGCCCGGAAACAGGCCTTTGTCAACATTTCCGACCTGCCGGCCCTGATCCTGTCTATTAAAGGGGTAGTCAGTGTGAACTCGCTTTTTCTTGAAGACTGCCAAACCCATGAAAAATATTATGATATTATCAAACAGGATGAATCCGGCTCAATCCTCTGTCTTGAGTTTCCTGAAGAAGAGGATCATATCTTTGTGACCCTGTCCAAACGTCTTCGGCAATATGATATTTCCCTGAATGAATTGACCCGGCAATACGAACGGCTGAAATCCACCCATGGGAGGCTGGGGATTTCAACGGAGGAAGTTGTCAAAAGCCGGCGACTGCCTTCGGGCAGATTCAGGGATCTTGGACAATACCATTCCATTATGGACCAGTTTCCCAATTCATACGGCATCAACCGGTTCGGCATTCCTCCCTCCTATCCTGAAAATGAAAAAGCAAAGGCAAAGCAGTTAAAAGCCTATTTGCTTTTTTTTGAACAACCCATGGCCAATTTTCTTGAGACCCTTGGAAATATTCCGGATATTTTTTCCCTGGACCCTGATCTTGACAGAACCTCTTTTTCCAGGTTGCTGGACAATACCAATGCTCCTGAGATTGAACAACTTTATGTTGACGGCCCGGAGGCATGCGGCCGAAAACTGGACCGGATCATTGAACAATACGACAATTTTTATGACCGAAGAAACCGTGTTCTGGATTATCTGCTTGCCCTTTACGGAGAAAAATTCACCCAAAATTCGCTGGGGGCGTTTAACTATTATTATTCAGAAAGAGGCCTGGCCCGCTGGTTTATCAAAAATAAAATCAAATTTCTGACATATCTTCCCGAAATCAGCAGCAAACGGGCATCCGGCTATAACTACAGGCAAACCTCATGGAATACGGAAAATATTGCGGGATTGAAATTAAAAACAAGCATCCTGCTGGGTTTTCAACTCCACCATTCAAGATCCCTGACCATTGCCTTTACCCGGCACGGCCTGGAATTGATTCCCGATGCAAACCTTTCCGAACTCAACCATGGAACCGTTGAAATTCAGTATGTCACACCCGGCGACATTGCGGAAAGAATAGAAACACCGTTTCAAAGAATAGAATTTAAGCACCGGGAAAAAAACCTGAACGACACTGACATACAAAGTCTTTTTAAAAAAATAATTTTTCTGAAAAGCCATTTTTTAAATGAATCTTCCATGAAAAACGGGCTGGATTTTAATAATTACAGGATCGGCCAGATTTCAGACGACACCTGGCAGATCATTTTCAAACCCCATGCCAAGTCAAGGTGGTGTTATTTGTCGTCGCACAGGCATAGAGATTCGGCAATCAGATCAGCCAATCATTTGCGCTGTTTTATCAAAACCCTGAATATCATGAGTGAGGGCATGCACCTTGTCGAGCATCTTCTGCTAAGGCCGGAGGATATTTCCCGGGGCCCGTCTGAAACACCGGATGATTTTTTCTTTTTCAGGGTCAGTGCGGTGTTTCCTTCCTGGACAGCCCGGTGTGCCAATCCAGGGTTCAGGCAACTGGCAGAGGAAACCGTGCGTATCAATGCCCCGGCACATATTGCCGTTGATTTTTACTGGCTTGGGTTTCAGCAGATGCTTGAATTTGAAATCCTTTACCATGACTGGCTTGAAAAAAAGAAGGCTGAAAAAAATTCATGCCCTGAAACCCAAAAACTTGCCAACAGGATTGTCCGATTTCTCATAAAACATAAATCCCGGAAAAGTACGACCTGTTTTCTATGAACACCCGCCACCGCATACACCATATGACTGCGGACATCCATTTTGAACGGCCAATGGATGCGCTATTGCATCAGCAAAACCTGCATGGTTTTATTCAGCATGATCTGGCACGCGTCATGGAAGAGGTGTTTGATGAAATATCCCCGGGCAATGATCATATACGCATCAGAAAACTGCTGGTGGATCTTGGAAAAATCAATTGCCGAAATTTTGAACAGGAGATGGCATCAAAATTAAGGTCATGTCTTTGGGATGCCTTACGCCGGGAAATCCAGTCCGTAAAAACAGCCCGTCCGTCATCTTTTGATTTTATGGCAGCCAAACTCATTGAAATTATCAGAACAGGCAGCCACCAGGATATGGATCCATACTGGATACCCCTTATTGCCACCCATGGCAGGCGAACCAGGGAACTGCTCTTAAAACAGGGCAAAAACCCTTTTGTACGCAAGCATATTGCCTGGTTGTTTCCCAAAGAACGGCTCAGGGAACTGATCCTTCTTTTTGAGCCCTTCAACCATGGATTCATTGATTATTTTCTGGACAGACCGGAACGCCTTTTGACCTGGGAAACCATGCGTACCGCCAATCCCGGCAACTTTAAAAAACAGGTTGCGGAATTCATACTGGCCTATCTTTTCATTGAAAAAGGAAGCCGGTTCAATAAAAAATTTTTTTTATCCAGCGTGATCCGGCAGATTTCCGGGCACTATAATATCCGGACCAGTGACTTTTTATTTTCACTAATCCATGTATTTGAGACCGTAAAAGATCAAAGTCCGCTAAGAAAAGAGATCCTGGCATTTCTCCTGGAACTTGAGCAGGAGACAAAAGACCCGGAACGGCAAAAAGATCCGGTGGACCAACGTGAAAAAAACCTTGTTTTCAATTATCTTCTTGACAAGACCGGCCGGGTTGAAAAAGAGTCATCACAAATCATAGAGCGCCTGATCATGACCGATCCAAAATCCATTGCCGGGTTTCTGGATCAGCACCGTAATTTTCCCGGCCCGGTCAAAAAACTGGTCCGTATTCTGTCCCCCCCCATGCTTGGCAGTCTTTTGAATATCCGGCACCCGGGCAGGCATGCCGTGATGACAAAATATACAGGCATTTTAAACCAGGCCTATTATTCACGGCTTTTTTCCGGTTCTGAAAAAACAGCACATTTTTTGTTATGGGAAGCAATATTGCGTTTTGAACCCCCTTTTGAAGAACAAAAATTTTGCAGGCATCTTTTGCTGGAGGTATCTGCAAATTCAAAGATTTCAGGCCAACGGGAACGTTTTTTCAACCAGCTGATCATCCGCCTGGTCCTGGATCTGCGGAAAAACCGTGAACATTATTATCTTTTAAAGGCGGTGCTGGAGCTGAAAGGGATAAAGGCCGGTCTTGAGCTGCTGGGTGAAAAAGGGTTTGAAAACCTTGACAATGCCGTGTCATTTTTAAGATTTTACCTGAAAAAAGCCGGGAGGCGAAAACAAATCGCAGCCTCTTTTTCCCAAACGCGTATCACCAGCATGATCCGGCTGATCCAGCCCTTCCAGTACGAATTTATTGACGCCGCCATAAAAGAATCCTGTCTTTTCCTTAAACAGACCACTGCCCTGGATCAGGGAGAAACCGCTTTTAAACGTCTTTTGCATGAATTTGTCCTTGATTTTCTTGTCCATGAAAAAACAGGTGGATTTAACAAGAAAAATTTTATGGCCGGAATTATCCGGCAACTGGCCCGCCACACCGGCATTAAATATAAAAAACAGGTGGATCTTTTTAAAGCCTTTGTTGAGAAAAGCCCGGCCCAAAATCCCGTGAAGCACCAACTGGGAAATGTTATCCTGGCCCTTGAGACGGATTTGATTTTTGACGGCAAAACAAGGGATGAAAAAGAAAGCGCCCAGGTTCTGGTCATGTCTTTTTTAACCCAAATTCTGCCTGCAAAGGGAAATGAAACCTCTTACCTGATCAATGCGGTTAAAAAATTTGAGACAAAGGCAAAGAATAAAACCGCCTATTATTCCGCCATCCTTGAAAAACTGCTCCAAAATAATACCATTGATTTTGACCGGATACTGGATGAAAAAACGCCGGAGCCCCCAGGAGATAAGACAAGTTCCCGGAACCGCATTTTCCAGGAAAAAATCAGTGGCCTGCTGACTGCAAACCCTGTTCTGCTTCATGGCTTTATTGAAAAGCACCTGCACCGTTTGGAGTTTATCGTGCTTTTGATGACCTCCCTGCGCCCTGCCCTGCTAAACCGGATTCTATATCTGTTAAGGCCCAGGGATTTTGTCTTGATCACGCGATATACAAATATCTTGAAAAAAAGCATCGGCAGCGCCTGCGGATTAAGTGACGGTCAAGAAATGGAAACCAATGCATGGCAGGCAATCTTCATGAGCATCAGAGAAAAGAACCTGTTGCATTGCTTTGATGAAACAGTTTTTATTCATAGTTTTCTTAAGCATATGGCAAAAAAAATACCCAAATACAGTACCAAGGCGTTTTATGACCGGATTGAAAAAAACCTGTCTCAACGCCGTTTCCCGCCATCGGCCAAGAAGGAATATATTGAGGCCATAAAGGTTGTATCCAGCCTTGGCAAAGCTCTTGATCAGATTAAAACACCCCGGTTGCCCCAAAAAAGTCCATTGCTCCGGCCCAAATCCCTGCAAATGCCAAAACCGGAAAATAGAGAAGATGTCATGGAAACCCTGTATCCGGGCAATTGCGGACTGGTCATTGCCGCCCCCTATCTTCCTCAACTGTTCAAGTCCCTGGGGCTTATGGAAAATTTACGCTTTAAAAACAGCCAGGCTGCCCGCCGGGGAGTTCGCCTTCTCCAATACATGACAGACCGGACAACGGACACCCCCTGGCAATTGCTGGCATTGAACAGGATTTTATGCAATGCCCCCCCCAAGACGCCAAAGGATGAGCCTTTTCAAATAATGCCCCATGAACAAGAAATCATAGAAAGCCTTATTTCAGGGATGATCCAGAACTGGAAAGCCATCGGCAACACCTCCATTCCTGGGTTCAGGGAATCTTTTCTCACCCGGAATGGTGTACTCACCCTGGACCGGAACGATTGCTGGCGCCTTAAGGTCGAATCCAAGACCTTTGACATGCTTTTGGATTCACTCCCCTGGAGTTTTTCAACCATCAGGCATCCCTGGATGGATCGGGTGATTTACGTTAAATGGCGTTAAAAAAAGGAAACGGCATTGAGGGAAGGGTCAACACCACCACCCAGGTCAACGGAATGCAGGTCAATGACAATCCCTCCCTTGAAAAAGAGGCTGACATCCTCGGCAGCAAAGCCGCCGGATAAAACCGAATATTTAAAAAAAGGTGTCTTTATTCACCCGGATCGGCAGAATAAAGACACCTTTTTCAATGATATAACTAAAATAAAATCCATAACATGCCGGTACTATAATTGTTATAGGCAACTGAAGACAGCCTATAACAACCACTAAAAAACAAATTTAAAAGGTTTGAGATATGTATGCACAAGTAGAGAAACCGAAAGAGAATAAAAGTAGGGCGGTTGCTAATACTGTTGTTCAGAAGAAAAGTGGTGTGAACCAAGGTTTTGGGTTCGTAGATAATCGTTCTCTTTACCAACCTATTCAGAAAAAAGAAAATAATGTAATTCACAATTCAAGTAAAAGCATAATTCAGCGAGGCAATACACCTTCTTCAGTGGGAACTAAGGAGGAAAAAGAACTGAAAACTCAACGTAGAGTGGACGAAATATTGTTAAAAAATCCACAAATCATTGTAGCTCCTAACCACAAGCTGTCTTCCAATGAACTTGGAGTGTTAGAAAAGTACTTAAAAGGCGAGTTAGTACTTCATCGAGCTACTCAACAATGGTATCGGAGTTTTCCAAAAGACGAAGAGTATCTTGAATTGATACCTAAAGGACCAAAGGAAGAAGGGACAGATCCTATGCCTGACTTTGCGGAGAACAATACTAATTGGATTCCGTTTACAGATGATAAGCAGTATGCAATTAATATTAGTCTTAGTGTTGGTGATTTATTTAGAGAAATATGGAAAAAAGGGGAGATTTCTGGAGATAAACCAATGGTAATAGTTCAGTCAATTAATGTATTACCAAAAGAACCAATTGCCTTCGGTATTGAAGGAGAGTATCAACTAAAAGGTAAGAAAGTAGCTACTGAGGTTTTGAAGATAGGGGTTAATGACGATTTAGGTAATTACAACTTTGCATACCAGGGGCTTACATTTGCAGAATTATTAAAATAGCCCATAACAAAACCTAAAAATCATTAAAACGCTTTTTAGCCCAATTGTTATAGGCAATTGACCAAAACTGAAAAGAAAAGATTATGAATACGCACGCTGATCAAACACAAGAGAATAAAAGCCAAGCAGTTTCTGCTGTGAACTCTCAGATGCAGAGCGGTGGTAAGTCTACTTTTCAATTTTTTGATAACAGGCCAGAGGCTGTTGCAAAAAGAAAACTGCAAGAGATGGCTAATAATAGCCCTATAGCAATGCAATTGAAAGCTTTTCAGGACATGGCCAATGACAGTCCTCAAGCAAAACAAGTGGCTCAATTACAGGCAATGTCAGATAACCATTCTGCTCAACAACAACCCATCCAAAAAAAAGCAAACAAAACGGGCTTACCGGATAATTTAAAAACAGGTATGGAAAACCTCTCTGGGATGTCCTTAGATGATGTGAAAGTACACCGTAACTCTGACAAACCTGTTCAACTGCAAGCTCATGCTTATGCACAGGGTACAGATATTCATTTAGAGCCCGGACAAGAAAAGCATTTACCACATGAGGCATGGCATGTGGTGCAACAAAAACAAGGCCGCGTAAAACCAACTAAACAGCTTAAATCAAAGGTCAATATCAACGACGATGCTGGTCTAGAAAAGGAAGCTGATATAATGGGTGCTAAGTCGCTGCAGATGAAAGTCAATGCAGACTCCATCCCTACTTGTAATTCTCAAAGCACTACAGCGAACACCGTTCAACGTGTTACATATAACGAAGCGAAAACAGCTGTTGGTGCTACAATGGAGGCCAACCTAGCAGCTTGGGTTAAGGCTAAGTCCGGTTCCGATGTGGAAGGAGAATGGGACACCTTCCTCGAACACATGACAGGCGGTGATGTAAAGGGACGCTTAAATGATTATAACAACCAAGGAGGACTCACCGAGGCCGTTAGCAGTTACAAAGACTATAATGCGCTTAAGGTTATGACACTATCTGCAATGCACTACTATGCAGAAGAGCAAGTAGACTGGCATGCCAGCGATAGTATATCAGCCACCGAAAGAAAAACAGTTCGTGAAATGCTCATGTTCGGAAGAGCCGGAAACCTAGGTCCATGTGGAGGTATGACAATAGAGAATTTAAAAGCACAAGCTGATATCGTTGGGGACGAAAGCGAGTTTTTCGAAAAGATAGGTATATACAGCAGATCAGTCAGTCAATCAACACCAATTAAAATTGCCAGAACCTCTGATGTTGACAAAGCCATAAAGATAGGAAGCAACTTAAAAAAGTTAAATGACTCCTTTGGTGCTACAATCCTTAAAGGTGCCATGCCGGAAACTGAGTTCAATTTAATCATTCAAGTTGATAAGACGGATGACCTGGTTGATTACTACACCAACGTCAACCCCACTCCCCTTTTTCAATCTAAAAATGGAAGGGACTTCAGAGGATACACACAAATGCAAGTATTGGACAATGCAGATCCAAAAACTTATGATGCCGGTGATTTATCGATAGCAATCAGGAACTACCACCGTTTTACAAAAGCAACACTTGATAAGCTGAGAGCTAACTATGCAGATACCAGTAAAGCCAAACCCTTAACACTAATACTACATACCGCCATTGACCACAATGGTGCCTTTGTACGTGACCCAAAACTTGAAGCTGTGGTCACCAATGGTAACATCCACGCCATTATGATCGAGGGTAAGGAAACTTTAGATTCGGTAAAATCAGAAATCCAGCCACTTGCTGCCAAATACGGAAAAAACAACAAATTAGATCAGGTCATGATCGCTGGACATGGTGGTGCTCAAAGCATTGAGCTAGCCGGTAAATTACAAAACGGTGGAGAGTTGAACGCGAAAGAAGAGCTGATAGAAGATTCAAACGCTGTAGACCTCGTAAACGACAAAGCCAAGGCTCAAGAGCTATTTGACGAAATCTTGGACAACATGGATATCAAACCCACACTTGGACAAAGGTTTGGCTCTATATTCGGACCAGACCTTCCCGCCCGTCAAGCTCATCGCAGAATAATGTTTAACGCCTGCTTAACAAACTCCAACTATATTGGTGACAATTTAAATCAAGCAAGTGTGGGTGATGTAAGAAAGGCTATTCGCAAATACATCGAAAACCACGCCAACCTTGTGAGTTTTGCGGAAAGCCGTGCTAAAGCAAAAGATTCAAACGAAGTCACCGTACGTGGATCTAATGCTTCACATGGTCGTCTAGATATGTTGGATGCACAGGATAGCTTAGACCTTATTAGTGCTTCAGATCCTAAGTTAACCGCTCCCAAATTAGAATATGCTGAGCACGGAACAGAACCAACCGGTGCCCTGAGGGCAGTATTAGAATGTTGGGCCTCTGATAAAAACAGCGAACGTGATAACTTAAAGGCAGCTATGAGAAGGAGAATAGCTAAAAACTCCACAGATTGGAGGGACCGAGTTATCGAGACCTTATATGATATGATAATAAGGTATGCCTGGGAAGATGGCCAAATAATCAAATACATGTCATTGCTTGCAGGAGAGATCTCGCATGCGCAAAGCGAAACAGAATGTAAACCCCGGCATTTTATTTATAGCAAGCAACTTGGCGTCTGGACTGATGCCTTATTTAAAGGCATGAGAGCGGCTGATCATTGGTCTAATAGACACTATATTCCTTTGGTGTTTTATCAGATCTGGATTATGATTGATAAAACAGTGAAGCCTAACAAAGAGTTCGTCGATCAACTGGGCACTCATTTTGATTGTTCTACGGCAGAAGAGTTTGTAGATATACCATACATCGCTACTAAGATACCTGCTATGTTAGCTAGCGGAGGAAGCGATAAAGGTAAACTTACCCTGGCGCTTTTAGGTGTTATTAAAGAGAACCAAGCTGCTTGTAGAAAATTCCTGACCGATCGCCTTGATGATCAGGACCCTCCTTTGAGTAAAGATGCTTTTGATCCTGGAGATGGTGTAAATGCTCTTCTCAACGGCTTAAGTACCGAAGATGATATACTCATCAAAATAGGTAAAAAGCAGGCCCCTGTTCTTGATATAGGCGCAGATATAGACCTTGACCGTGGCCCTGATACCAGAACCGGAAACATCAAATTAGAAGGTGATGCCAGCAACAAGCACTACATAGACTCCGTCACCAAAAAAGGTAAGATCAAAAAAGACCCTAATACCAAAGCCTATAAAAAGCCTGATAAAGGATCTGGCGAAGCTGGTGAGCTTGCCAAAAATGCTGAGGTCTTTATTGTTGGAACTAACTATGACTGGTGGGCAATCGAGTATACCTATGTCGGTGATCGGGTTGGAACAGCATTTATTGAAAAAGGAGATATTGAACTCACTTGAACACTATTTCATCTGAGACAAAAACTTCTAAGCGAAAACAAAAAAGTTCCGGAAATAACCAACAATAAGAGCCTATGTGTAAATGCCTTTGAAAAAAATATTGTTTTAAACTAAAATAAATGTCAAGAGAAAACAAATCCAGGATTCAATTAAATGGCGGATGGGGACAGATTTTGGCCATCTCCAATAATAGTAAATACATTTTTGCGGCTTCCACAGGACGCCTTTATCTCTGGGAAAGTGCCATAAGCAATCCCAAGCTAATTATTTTGCCAGGGTTCCAAAAAGGCCCTGTTTATCAGAGTGAATTCACACAATTGCTTCATGCAGGAGTATATAAATATGATTTGAACACCAATCAACTGATTCTCCCTAAGTTCAACCTATTATCAATAGTGAGTAGTGAAGTTGGTCTTGATGAAGATCATTTATCAATTGATCTTGCTATTTGGAATTCTATTGGAACCAAATTGTTTTTTCAAGTCATGGAATCCCCTCTTAAATTAATCGAAGATAAAGCTACAACAGCGCCCTTAAAAGTGTGGAATGGGACTATCGATGAAAGTACTGATAAACTTACTTATGATATATTCGAAGTTGATGAAACTGGATGCGTTCAATCGTGTCAACCCATTGGGGATAAATTAGCAAAAGTGAAAACAGATAGGATTGAAATTTTTGATTTTACATCCGGTCCGGTGGTTCAAGAACACCTCGAAAAAGCTTTTTCATGCTTCGAACTGTCCATTGATTTTCGTCATTCAAAAATAGCTTGTTCTTTAATTGGGGCTGAAATTCTACTTTTTGATTTTTCGTTAAATCTTGAGAAAAAGTTCAAAATTTCGGACTCAGAGCCACGTCCCAGAATAACTTTTCATGCCATAAATGGGAACTTATATGTTGGAAGTGGGAACGTAATAACTGCTTTTAATCTAAAACAAATAGACAAGAAGGTTGAAGTTATTCATACTAAACTTCAAGTAAAGTCTTTAATCTGTTCGCCAGATGGCAAACAACTAGTTGTTGCATCAGGTATTAATGGAGAGGTTATTGAAGCGATTAAACTATAGTTTAATCAAAACATTAAATCGAATGAGCTAAAAAAAGTGCCGTATCTGATAAAAAATGCCTATAACATAAAATAAACACCATTAAAACAGATATTTATTCAGAACGTTAATAACGTAAACTTATTTAATTTCATCCGAACCCTCTGTGAAAGTATGAATGAGACACTTACCCATTGAAAAATTGAGTGATGTAATACCCGATATCCCATATTTAAACCAAAATAGAGTTTTTAAAAAAAACAACCGGCCATGGCTTTAATGCATCCTGAAACCGGAAAAATTATCCGTATTGAAAAAACAATCCATAATCGACAATATCGGCTTAAACTGATATTCGAACCGGACAACAGTATCTCCTTTTTGTTGAACAACCTGAACGATTTGAAATGGAGCCGGTCAATGGGATGCCGGGATATTTCATCTGGACAACCTGGATATCTGAAAAAAAACGGATCGAGCCTTGAAACAAAAATAAAAAAACGGTAATGAAACCTAAATCAATGCATCTGATCGAAAAAGCAACCTTGATTCATTTTCACCGCCACCGGCAGGAGCGGTTTGCGACAGGTTCTGCCGGCGCGCTGGGTTGGAAGCATGTCAACAGTCAGCAAAAACGCTTTGAGGTATTGGCATCCATCGGGAATCTTGATGATTGTGAAATACTGGATCCGGGCTGTGGCTATGGAGATTTGTTGACGTTTCTGGATGCCCGTTTCAAAGGCGTAACTTACAGGGGCATTGACCTGCTGCCGGAGTTTGTCAAAACCGCAGCCAAAAGTTTTGCCTGCAGAGCAAATACCTGTTTTATGATCGGTGATTTTTCCAGGATGGAACTGCCAAAGACGGATTATGTGCTGGCCTCGGGGGCATTCGGATACAAAACCGAAGACAAACATTATTCTTTCCGCACCATTGACCGACTGTTTAAAACAGCCCGCAAAGGCATTGGCTTTAATATGCTGGATAAGAACAAATTCCCGGATCATCCCCTGTTGACCGGGCACGATAAAAACGTTGTTGTCGACTTTTGCCAAACATTGAGTTCAGCAACAAAAGTTGTCGAAGATTATCTGGAAGATGATTTTACAGTGTTTGTGCATAAAAAAAACAGAACAAAAGCTTTCTATCGATGATGACTCCACAAAAAACTGCAATTTAAACCCTGGTATAAAACCTGCCGGGATTACTGAAGAAACATAACAAAGGAGAAGACCATGAGCAATTCAGATGTTCGTCAAGCTGAATTTGTAACCAAACTTGAAAAAGAGTGTATTGCAATGTTGGACTATGCTTTTGCCAATGGATTAAACGTTTCCCCGGATATTGCCCGGGCGCTTGAAGAGTTTAAATTTGAACAGCGCAAGACAGAGGAAAAATCAGAGGAAGAAACGCCGGACAAAATAACAAACGCTGCAGGAAAGGCCGAGGTACTGACAACCATTCATAATGAGTTATCAGAAATAGTCAAACCTGCCAAACCCCAAACGATTTTACTGATTGCCGATGAAACCGCAAGAAAGAGTCTGTTTTTTTTCGTGGGCAAGGTTCCACTTATTCGTCAAATGATGTTTGTGGCAATAATTTCACTGGTGTCCTTGATTGCCATAAGCCTGTCAAGCGATATCAGCGGGGAGCAGGTTGTAAAAAGCATGTTTGAGCTTAATGGCAGCAAATTGCTTATGGTTCAGGCTATTTTGCTTGCTTCTGCCGCTCTTGGGGCTTCTTTTACAATACTATACAAGGCCAATACATATATAGCCTCCGGGACATTTGACCCGAAATATGAAAGTTCTTACTGGGTTCGTCTGATTGTGGGATTGATCTCGGGCATTATTTTGACTCAATTGATCCCCCTTGACATTGGTGAACTCAGCGAGGGAATGGCAAAAACCACAGCAACATCCGGAGATAGTGTGTCATCAAAGGCGATGCTGCGGGTTACGCTTGCCCTGCTTGGAGGATTCTCTGCAAACCTGGTTTATAACATACTCAATCGCCTGGTGGAAACCGTACAGGCGCTGATAATACCTGACCCTGTACTTGACCCGATCATCATCGAAAGACAGTTTCTTGATAAATATAATGAAAAATTATTACGGTATCAGAATAAAATCACAGCGGACGCATCGCAGATTCACAAAAGACTTATGGAAGAAGGCAATCAAAATCATGCCAACATAAATGAGATTGTTGGAGGTTTTGTTCAGGAGGTTGCCAAAACACAAAACGCATAGATGATATCCAAGATTATTCCCGATAGATGCTTTGTTTAATGAAGCCCGGCAAGAAACTCATCGGCCTGTTTGCAATTCCGGCCTTGGACGGTGGAACTGCCTGAAACGGATTGCTTGACGGCTTCAGCGGCATTCGGATACAAAACCGAAAACAAGACTTATTCTTTCCGCCACATTTACAGACTGTTTGAAACCACTCTCAAAGACTTTGGCTTTAATGCTGCATGCCGCAGCGATCTGGTAAAAGGCATCACAGAAGAACTCATAAAAAGAAAGGAAACCGTTTAGGGAAAAGTATGATGATTCCATCTATTTTAAAAAAAATAGAAAGGTGCGGGGTCTGCGTATCTTTATTTTCGATTTTGATATTTCTGACGGTAGGTATTGGAGTCGTTTGTGTATGTCAGGCAGCCCAAACAGATTGCGACCAATTATTAATTGATTGCGACCGATTATTATCGGAAGAAGGATCAAAAGACTTCGACAGTCAGATGATCAAAACACTTCAAATAACGCTCGATAAAAAAGGTTATGATCCGTGTAAAATAGATGGGAAATTGGGCGATTTGACAAAAGATGCATTGCAAAGATATTGCGATGATCCCGATGAAACAAAAAATGAACCCGGGATGTACTACCTGTTAAACGAACAGGACATAAAGGATCTGGAGGAACTGGAGATACAAAATGACATAATAGAGCAGCTCAAAGCAATTAAAGATGTTGAATATGCAAACAAAAACTTATTGTTGAACGCCCTGCAGGAAAAAATCGACGTGTCTTGTGAATACAGAGAGTTGATTGCAGAAAAAACCAAAAAAAAATACGCGTTTGATGAAACAAAATCAATAAAATGGAACAACGGGACATGTGGCTGCGTACTTGATGATCTTTCCGGCATCATATACGGGTTTTATCCGTTCTGGATGGCGGGTGAAGAGCAGCAGCTGGATTTTGGTGTGCTGTCAAGAATCGGTTATTATGCCCTGACCTTTAATGATAAAGGCGATATTAAGGAGCGCTTGCATCTGGAGCCGGCACAGGCCCAATTTGTCCATAAAGCCCACAAACATAGAACCAAGGTGGACGTGGTCATCCAGAAAGATGACTGGGAAAAATGGACTGAATTGAACTCTCAAGAAAAGTCCCAACTTTTTGACAACCTCATTACCAATATCGTTAAATTAGTTAATACTAAATTGACCCATACTTTTTCCAAGATCAAACCATACGTTTCCTTTGGCAGCAGTCCGACGCCCACGATAGTAGACGGTGTAACCCTTTATTTTAAAGGATATCCTGGATATAAGCACGATGATCATGATTGGCAGTTATTTATAAAATTTATCAAAAAGCTGAAAGCGGAATTTAAAAAAATGCGCCAGGATTACCATTTGAACATTATGCTGTCCCTGTATGATATTAAATATGATTGTAATAATGGATTTTATGACTTTGGCATTTTAGATGAATTTGTCCCGGATCAAAAAAAAGAAGAAAATGATTACAACGATCAAAATGATGTGGATCATTTCCTTGTGTTTATCGGGGCTAACACAAAAAACACTAAAAAAACACTGAGGGAAAATATAGAAAGCTCTTTTACGGGTATGAAGCGAAGGAACATGCTTAGAAAAACAATTCCGATCATAAAGCACACCGGTGACAATGAACAACAGTTTATCGATGACATATTATATATGGAAGATAATTTCGGGGGGATTGGCCTCTGGACCCTCCCCGTCAGTGAGGGTAGCGGCGTGGAACTTATGACCTGTGTAAAGGAAATTTTGCCGTGGAATAAAATACAAGATGAAAATAAAGATATTCTGGCAGATGTTGTTAATGCTGATCTAACAAAATTTTATCGCAAAGACGGTGCAAAACCAATTTCCGGCTATCAAAATTTTGTAAGCCTGCACCGATGGGGATTTCGCATTCTGTTTAATTTACTGTTGGCTATCTTTATGCTTTACGCTTTGTTTCGTGCGTTTTCCTGCAGGTTAAGAGTTTTATCTGTGAATTTTTTCTGGTGGTTTATGAGTGTTTGCTTTCTGTTTGTTTGGGTCTTTTTTTCCTTATTGTATTTTGATCCGTCCTGGAAAAAATTGGCGGAAGGGAATTTGATTTTATTTTTACTCATCTTTGTCATCGTCGGCATCGCAATATTAGGATATGTAAAGAAAATAAAGCAGGGGGAAATCCCTTAAGCCATCCTAAAAAATAAAAACAATAAAATTAATCTATCAGACTGTTATAAAGGCAGTATTTAAATCACAATGAAACTACAGACCCAAACAAAGCCCGACCAAACAAATGATCAAATGTCTTCTATGGTAACCGATAATCCCATTGGATGGATAATGGCTATCCTCGTTCCAGCGGCCCTGTTCTTTGTCATCAGAAAAAACGGGCTGGATAACAACACCGCCATGTTTATCTCCATTATTTCTATCTCTCTAATCATGTGGATTTTTTCTCTTCTGGCCATCTTTATAGCCCCCCTGTTTGCCGTCCTGCTGATTCTGCTCTTCGATGTTGCTCCCCAGAACGTTGTCCTCTCAGGATTTTCTTCAGGCGGTTTTCTACTGACCTTCAGTGTTCTGGGACTGGGGGTCGTGGTGAGTTCATCGGGTCTCACTTACCGCTACACCCTGTGGATGATCAAACTTCTTCCTCGTAACACCTTCGGGTATCAGGCCGCCCTGTTCTTAACCGGACTTCTATTTACACCCATTGTTCCCTCCATACTCGGACGGACCGCTATCGCGGCTCCCGTGCTGGGCAACATGTTCAACAGCATGATACCTGAAGACCGCAACCAAGCAGCCCCTCTGCTCTATACAGGCGGCCTGGACGGCATCACCTATCTGGGGGCTGTTTTTCTCACCGGAGCCCCGGCCAACCTGTTTATCTTCGGACTGCTCCCAGCCCAGGACCAGTGGTCATTCCAATTTCTTCAATGGACCTATGCCGCTTCATTAACCGGCATGATCATGCTTGTATGCTACTTTATCCTATCCGGGCTCTTTTTTCGTTCCTACCGCAGAATCACCGTGAACCGGAATTCGATATGCAATGAACTTAAACGCTTAGGACCGGTTTCATGGCGGGAATGGCTTGCCCTGTTTTGCATCATCCTGCTGGCAGTAGGCATAGGCACCACCACCCTCCATAAGATCAAGATCCCGTTTATCGCCTTTACGGTATTTCTTGTCCTTCTGTTTCTGGGGATTCTTTCGCCCAAAGATTTCAAAACAAAAATCGACTGGGGATTCCTGTTTCTCCTGGGCAGTGTTATCGGAATTATCGCCACCATGAACCACCTGCATATCGACCGGCTGCTGATTGCCAGACTCGACTGGCTGGGAATATACATGCGCAATGATTTCAAAATGTTTATTCTGATGCTGTGCGCCATGATCATGGTCACGCGTTTTTTTCTACCCATGGGGACAACCAACTTCATCTTTGCAACAGCTCTTCTGCCCCTTGCCGATGCCAGCGGTATCAGTCCCTGGTTGATCGGTTTTATCATTCTGATCATTTCAGAAACATCTCTTTTTAATTATCAGTCCCCTCATATTGGGCTGTACAAAGATAAAAGCGGAGACAAACCCGAATTCAGTGAGCAAAAGATTTCTCTTTTCAGGGGCATGCTGCTTGTCGTCAAACTTTTGGCCATCTATGCATCAATCCCCTTCTGGATCGGAACAGGAATTTTATGAAGACGCAACAAATCAGCCTGGTTTTGAGTATCATCCTACTGCTGGCTCTTGTCACGACCGCCATCATTTTCAACACCAAAAAACCAAGGATCATGGTTCTGCATAGCTACGACACCAGCTACTCGTGGACCCGGAATGTGGATAAGGGACTCCGGCGGGAACTTAACAAGTATCATGATTATTCCATTCTATGGCATTACATGAGTACAAAAAAACACAAAGACCGGATGTGGCTCCAGCGTGCGGGGATCATCGCACGCAAAAAAATCAAGGAATGGGAGCCGGATGTGCTGATCATCATCGATAATCTGGCTCAGGAACTGGCAGGCAGATATTACGTTAACCACCCGAGGATCAAGATCGTGTTTGCCGGCATAAACGGTTCTATTGAGCCTTACGGATACGACAAGGCTGCCAATGTCACCGGAATACTGGAAAATCGACCGTGCCATGCTTTTAGAGAACTTATTGCAGCTATCGAAAAGAAAAAAAACGCAGACAATCCTGAACACACCGAAAAAAAAATACGGATCCGATACCTGCTCGACTCATCCAGCTCGGTACTTGGCGATAAAAGATATATCGACCAGTTTGACTGGAACCCCCTGATTTATACCGGTTCATTCATCGCAGAAAATTATGCACAGTGGCAGGAGGAAGTGCTTTCAAGCGCAGACAAAACCGATTATGTCTTCATCACCAACTACCGTCAGCTTTCAAGATCTGAAACAGATCATGAACTGGTGCCCCCGAAAGAAGTGATGACATGGAGCGAGAAAAACTCCCCTGTCCCGATTATCGGACTCAACCCGTTCAATGTGGAAGATGGCTGTATGCTGTCAATAGGGGTCTCCCCTTACGAACAAGGAGAAACAGCGGGACATATGGCCGAAAAAATCCTTAAAAAAAATATTACACCGGCAGAGATTCCGATCGTGCCCAACCGGCAGTTTATCATTGCCATGCGTAAATCAGCCATCTTAAAACGCGGGGTTGTCCTGCCGGATATCTATGAAGCATTCTGCCGAGCCACTGAAACTTATTTTGAATAGTGCGAAAACAAAATCATTATGAAACCCAAAAGCTACCAGACACACCCTGTTTTAAACCAGGATGTCATAGATCTGATCAACCTCAATCTGTCATCCTTTTCCAGGATTATCCTGGCCATCTCCACTGTAAGAAGCGGTTCCACAGCCCTGATGCGCGTGTTTGCGGCTGTCGGCATCCCCTCCTATTTTCAGGAGATTAAAAACACCCTGCGCTGGAAGATGATAGGTATAAATCATCCATGCACTTTACCCCAAATCCCATGCAAAGATCTTTTTTTAAAAGAGACCCTGGGACCTTATACACAGACAGAATGCACCTTCAATCCCCTGGAAATCCTTCTCAAAGCTGGGTTGCCAAAGGATCGAATACATCTGGTGATAATCGGTCGGGATCCTCTCCATACTTGGGCATCGTGTAACTCGCTGTGGGGGCAAAACACCAGGATAGAACTTATGATCCAGGCCTTTCACACCGTCGAAAAGATCCGGTGCTATGCCTTACAAAACAAGATACCCTCCACCTGCTTAACCCTTGAAACCTTCAAACATGAGTCGTCGGAAACCGTTATCAGAAAACTTTTTTGGAGGCTTGATATCCCCTTCCATATCCAGGCGGTTAAAAACTGGGAAAAACTTCCCTTCTTTGGAACAAAGGGTTCCAATATTTTCTTTCCCAAAGAGCCGGAGATATTTGATATGCCCCAGGGTCTTGCCGTCATAAAACAGTCATCTCGCTTAAACTACAAGGCCGGAATACGAGATATTTCCAGCTTGAAAAAAAGTGACCGGAACAAAATCTCCCAAAACGGTCTGCTTGAAATTTATAAACTTTGGAATGAAACATGCCGGATAAATTTATCTGCCGATTTTCAAAATGGATCATTATATTTGAAGACTGCGGGTAAAAAAACCTTCCAATCAACTAACACTCAGCCACGGAGCTTATGAGTTGATGAAACCTGTAAAAAATATACTTTCAACCATCGTGATCCTTTTCTTAATTATCCTGTCCCTATTTACTCTATACCTGTTTAACGGGAAAGCCTGTAACTTTTTCAGAAAAAACAAAGATAATATTCATATAGCTGTAGTAGCTCCTCAAAAATCAGCTGCCGGCAAATCACATATTCAGGGAATTCAGCTCTATGTGGATAGGATAAATAAAAAAGGGGGGATAAAAGACAGAAAAATAATTTTGGATATATATGACGATGCCAACGATAAAACCACAGCAAGAGAAAAAGCCCTTGAAATTGTTCATAAAAAACGTGCTGTCGCAGTAATCGGTCATATTTCAAGCGCCATTTCTATCAGCGGAGGTGCTGTCTATAAGCAACATAAAATCCCTGCTGTTACCCCAAGCTCAACCAGCGACAAATTAACCATGGAAAACAAATGGTATTTCAGAACTGTTTTCAACAACAGCTCTCAGGGAAAATTTCTCGCTTATTATGTGAAAAACATACTGAAAAAAACATCTATATACATCATCCGCGAAGATGAAGAACACAGTTCCGGAATCGCCGAGGTTTTCAAAAAGGAGGCAAAGGAAATTAACCTCCCTGTAAATTATGACAAGGCTTTCCGGGCAAAAGATCCAAACCTGGACAGCTGCCTGAAACAGATGGTCTATAACATAAAAAAAAACCTGGAACAAAACTCTGCCATCTTTGTCGGCACTCATGCCCGGGAAGGTATAAAAATCATCAAGTTGATCCGGGAAGCGGGAATCGAAAACCCGGTCATAGGACCTACCGCTTTCGCAACCCAGAACTTTAAACAAGGGTTTGACCAGTACCCCCTGGAAAAGGCGGAACCTGGCTATTACACCAATGGTCTTTATATGGGAGTGCCTCTTATCTACGACACCGCCAATGAGACAGCACAGATTTTCAAAAAGCGATACTGGGGAAAATACCGGGAAACACCTGACTGGCAGGCTGCCTACGCCTATGATACCGCTATGGTTATTGTTCAGGCCATCTTGAAAACCGGGGTCACAGGACAGCCCGAAACCATTGAAAACGACCGCATAAAGCTAAGAGACTATCTGGCATCCATGACCCTCATCAATGATGCCGTAGCAGGCACCACCGGCCTGAACTATTTCGATAAAAACGGAGACTGTCCAAAACCAATCACCATAGGCATCTACAGACACAAAAATATCACCTCTGCACAGGCCCAGCTGCAGCCAGTCCTTAACTCCAGACTGATCCCGGATATCGGGGCCGCTTTAGACAAGGGTTATATTCTGCCCTACAAAAAAGGGTATATATATAAAACCAATGTGGTTTATGTGGGCCTTGAGATGGGCAGCATTGATGAGCTGAACCTCAAAAAAAATACGGCACTCCTGGATTTCCATATCTGGTTCCGCTATCAAGGTGAATTTGATGCCCAGGATATCATCTTTCTGAATGCAATCGAAAATATCAGGATGCCGCCCCCAGACAGCTCGAAGAAAACAGCCCTGACCCCTGGAAAGTCAGAAGATAAAATCACCGCCACCTTTATTAAAAAAGAGGAAAAAGCAGGACTGACTTCCCTGCTCTATCATGTACGGGCCAACTTTCGGAACGACTTTGATAGCGACAGACAGGTCACTGAAGAATACCGGCAACTTGGCTTCAAATTCCGCCACCGGAACCTGAGCCGCAGCAACCTGATCTATGTCACGGATATTGTAGGCATGAAGCTGACGGATAAGAGCGGTTTCGTTGAAAAAATGAAAATGGATGCCGTCCTGTCTCCAGAATATGACTGGAAACTTGATGATGCTCATTTTTTTCTAAACAATGCCCTGAAAAATTCCAGAGGAGATCTAAGATACCTGGATCTCCAGAACAAGTTTATCGAATGCTCCCAGTTCAATATGGAAATCATTATCAAGGAAGACCGATTCAGCCTTAGAAGGAAATTTTCAGGCGGAGTTGCCTTGTGGCTGACCGCCATCAGCTTTCTTGTTCTCTCTATGTTGGTCATTTCTCAGTTTCAGACAACTTTCAGCCGTTTTGCCAAATCTATCTGGTTTTTCCAGGCCCTGTTTGTTTTTTTACTGCTTCTTTCAGCGGAAATTGTTTTACTTTCAAAAATGGCGGGAGATCCTGGAATCCAGAACTTGAAATACGCCATCCTGACCTTTGATATACTATGGTGGATTGTTCCAGCAATTTTTATTCAACTGGGTTTAAATACGTTCATACACAAACCCATAGAAAAGCAGACAGGGCAAGCTACTCCCAAGGTGATGCGCCTCATCCCGGTTTATATTATATATTTGACCACAGTTTACGGGATAGTCACCTTTGTGTTTGACCAGAACATCACCCATCTGATGACCACATCCGGCGTAGTAGCCGTAACTGTAGGGTTTCTGATCAAAGACAATATTTCAAAACTTTTCGACAGTATCTCGATTATAAAGGCATACGAAATCAAGACGGGTCAGTGGATACAGATCTGCGGTTTTGACGAAGGGATGGTTGAAGACATCACCAAGCTGAGTACCCGCATCAGAACCCGGGAGGGCTCACTTCTGAACATACCCAACAGCGTCGTATTAAGCTCGGCCATCAGGAATTACGGCTACAAGGATGACGTTTACTGGCAGAATTTCAAACTGGAAACAGTGACAAGCAAGTCTCCCGAACAGATCATGAAAGTTCTTAAAACAGCCATCCTGGAACCGGACGAGATATTGAAAATACCGGAACCCATGATCATTTTTGAAGGCCAGGGAGATTCTTCAGCCATCTATACGGTCAGATATGCCGTCAAAGACTACAGCAAGAAAAACGAACATCTGACCATGGCTTGGTCAAGCGTATGGCTTCATCTCAGCAAGGCGAACATAGAACTTGCAACGCCCCATCGTATCATCAAACTGGCAGAACAAATCTCTACAAAAACACATATAAGCGCTTAGGGACTAAAAAATAAAAATTCATGAACCCTGGTGACAATAATGCCCAAACCCTGGAACGGGAGCTTGCCTGGTTCCAAAAAATTCTGGATATCCGTATCCGGCTCTATTTTGAACAGGGCTGTGAATACACTTCCATTGAAGATGTCCCTGCCCCTGATCTTAATTCTGGAAACGATCCTGAAAAAGACAACTCTTTGTATGCCCGAACCATAAAAGAATTTTCCATGTCAGATGCGGAAAGGATTGTCCTGCTGCTGGCCCTCATTCCCCATGTCAGGCCCCAGGTGCTGGACACTTTTTTTATTGATAACCAGAACTTCAAGAGGCCCTTTACCGAATTTGGCGGATGGAAGGGCAATACACACAGCGGGTTTCTTCCCACAGGTGAAACAGTCTCCTTTATTCTGGCAGCCAACAGCCTTGAAAAAAGGTTTAAGATCATACAATTGTTTGAGGCGGATCATTTTTTTGCAAAAAATAATATTCTCAGGCTTGAAAACCGGGGAACCGGAGAACCCCTGTTCAGCGGTCAGCTTGTCATATCCATTGATTTTCTTAACCGGCTTACCACCGGCACCACCCACAAACCTGACTACAACATAAATTTTCCTGCCAAGCTTATCACCACCCGGCTTGATTGGAAAGATCTGGTTCTTCCCCCTGAAGTATTTGATGAAATCCAAACCATCAACAGCTGGATCAGGCATGGAAAAACCATTCTGAAAACCTGGGGGTTTGACCGGGTTATCAAGCCTGGCTACAGAAGCCTTTTTTACGGACCTTCCGGCACGGGAAAAACCCTGACGGCAAGCTTGATCGGCAAACGGGCAAAGGCTGATGTCTACCGGATAGACCTGTCCATGGTGGTTTCAAAATATATCGGGGAAACAGAGAAAAATCTTGCCAATGTATTTGACCAGGCTGAAAAAAAGAACTGGATACTCTTCTTTGACGAGGCCGATGCATTGTTCGGCAAAAGAACCCAGACAACAAACTCCAATGACCGCCATGCCAATCAGGAAGTTTCATATCTTCTCCAGCGGGTGGAGGACTATCCAGGAGTAGTCCTCCTTGCCACCAACCTTAAAGCTAACATTGACGAAGCCTTTGCCAGAAGGTTCCAGTCTGTTGTGTATTTTCCCATTCCAAATCCGGAGTTGCGTTATGCCTTGTGGAAAAATCACTTAAACAACCATTTTGACTCCTTACAGGAAGGAATGCTTGAAGAAATTGCCCATAAATACGAATTGTCCGGCGGTGCCATCATTAACGTAGTCAGATATGGCGCTGTCCGGGCTTTGCAGGAAGACAGGGATTTGATTTCAAGGAATGATCTTGTCTGCGGCATTGCAAAAGAGTTGATCAAGGAAGGCAAAACCTTGCAGGAGTAATTTTTCTAAAAATATTTTACAGAATCGAAAGCAGGAACCATGCGTCCTGCTTTTTTTTTGTTTATTGATATTTTTTATCAATAAAAACAAATTTAATACAAACCAATCATTTGCAATCATAAAAGGAGATGTATCGTATGAATAAAATAATTGGTTCCGTAGGCCGTAACGGTAAGAATCTTCCGGCAGATGTTGCTCTTATTCAAAAACTTTTAAATGCCCAAAAGATTCCAGGACAAGTAACACCTCTTAAAGTTGATGGAAAAATGGGCAGCAAAACAATATCCCGAATCGAGGTTTTCCAGAAAAAAATTTTGAAAATGGTTCTTTTTGACGGTCGTGTAGATCCTGATGGAAGAACCTTTACAAAACTTGTGGGCAGCGCAACCGAACCTGAGACAAAAAACTCGGATAACCATGAATTTAGCCCCATGGGCATGGACTTATTAAAATCCATAGAGCAGTTAGCCACCATGCCTTATGACGATCAAACCGGTGACGATATCACTGAATGGGTAAAAGGAGCCACTATCGGATACGGACACCTTATTTTAAATGCCGAGTGGCCTAAATACAAATACGGCATTACTCAGGATGAGGCGCTTGAACTGTTTCATTCCGATCTAACCCCATACGTCAATACGGTTAAAACAAAAGTTACCGCCGACATCACTCAAAATGAATTTGACGCCATGGTGATTCTTACCTTTAATATCGGCCGAACAGCTTTTACCAATTCATCAGTTCTGAAGATGGTAAATAACCCCTATGCGACAACCGCCTACACAAATCTGGAAGCGGCCTGGAAAGCCTGGAACAAATCACAGGGTGTCGTCAACAGAGGCTTAACCAAGAGAAGACAGGCTGAATGGGATATATTCAACAAAGGAATTTATCAAAAATGGTAAAAAAAAGGATCTCAGGCAAAAAAATTTCAAAATTGTCGTTATTTGTATTGAATCTGTATTTGCAGTGGATTGCTATCAGAATCAACAAAGACTTTCTATTTTTAAAAAACAGCCCGTATGATATGTTTGTGCTTTTAGATGCTGCCAGTGCATATATACTTGGTTTTGTCTTTTCAAAGGTGGTTGAGGAAGCACCTAATGAGAAAAATGTTGAAAATCTTTTTTAAAAGGCATGGGCAGCTAAGCGCCAATGGACAAAAAAACTTAGCGCTTTTATACATTTTTGTATCACAAAACATAGAGGTGAATCATGCAAGATCAACTTGACAAGTGTACTGAATGTGGAGCCTGTGATGAAGTTTGTCCTGTTTACAAAATAACAGGGGAACCAGTATTCTCTGCCATGAGCAGGCTTAAAACAGCTGAAATGATTTTTTACAACAAAGAGATAGATGATGCCAGAAAAGAAAGTATTTACAATTGCCCTAAATGCATGCAGTGCGAATCAGTTTGCCCTGAAGAAATAAAAATTACCAGACTTGTTCATGAAGCAAGAGCAAATCTTGCAAACAAGGGTATCGGTCCTCTGGAAAAACATGGAATAATAATTAAAGGAATCCAGAAAAAAAGCAATTCTGTTGGAGGTGATCCTGGCAAGAGACTTGATTGGCTTGATGAAAAATTTATCCAAAAAAAATCCGATACCCTTTTATATCTTGGATGCATTCCGGCATACCTTGTAAAGGATGCTGCACATGCAACCTATCATGTATTAAAAAAACTTGATTTTAATTTTATGATGCTGGAAGAAGAGGGCTGCTGTTATACCTATCTTTATGAATCAGGAAGAACTGATCTTGCAAAACAATATTTTGAAAAAAATGTGAAAAAATTTTCCAACCTTGGAATAAAACATATTGTTGTGCCATGCAACGGCTGTCTAAAATGCTTTAAATATTTTTATCCTGATCTGCTGGGTAAAATGGACTTTAAAGTTTCCCATGCAGTTGAAATTATTTATGAACTTTTGAAAAAACGGCCTGAACTTTTAAATAAAGTTGAACAAAAAATCACTTACCAGGACCCATGCCGTCTTGCAAGGGGTGAAAAAATAACAGAAGAACCCAGAGAACTTTTAAAAATGTGCGGTTCAACATTAGAAGAGGCAGAGAAAAACAGAGAAGATGCAATCTGCTGTGGAGCAGGAGCAGGTATACGGTCGGTATTTCCAAAACTCTCAATTGACATTGCGGAATCTCTTTTAAAATCAATCAGCACAAAAACCATTGCAACCTCATGCCCGTTTTGTACTTTTAATTTGAGTTATGCTTCAGAAAAAAAAAATCTTGAAAAAGAAATCATATATTTTACTCGTATAATTCTTGATTCTCTGGAGTAACAGCCATGGGCTGACCTGGCATTTCATCCGGGTTTGCCCACGACAAAGGTTGAAAGTCGCTGTTTGGATTTTTGAAGACTTTCATAAAAAAAATAAAAAGTGTTGTTCCCGTTTCACGGTTCATAACCGCCGCCTCTTCACCGGCAGGCTGATGATGAATTTCGTACCCTCGCCTGGTATGGATTCAACGCTCATTTTGCCGTTATGGTTCTCAGTTATGATGAAATAAGAAATACTCAAACCGATACCCGTGCCACTGCCGGTGGGCTTTGTAGTAAAAAAGGGCTCAAACACACGTTTTCGGGTCTTTTGATCCATACCGGGGCCGTTGTCCTCTATCTCTATTCTCACCATTCCAGCCTCAAGTTCATGAACCAGCCGCAGCACAAAGCAAGGTGTTTTTTGCTGACTGCCATCTGAATATTCCTGCATTGCCTCTGCGCCGTTGCGCAGGATATTGAACAAAACCTGCTGGATTTTGCCTGATTCGCAAGAAACAAGTGGCAGATCATTTTCATATTCGCGCACAATCTTGATCCGTCGAAAATCATACTTCTTTTTCAGATCATAGTCGGTCCCGGCCAACTCAACTATCTGGTCCAGCAGGTCTGCCAAATGGTAAGAAGGCCATGATGAATCGCTCTTTTGAGCAAAAAAAAGCATGTTTGAGACGATCTCCGCAGCACGGCTGCCCGATTCACGAATATTGCCCAACATGTCGATGATCTTGCGTTTTTCCATGAATGTCTGAATCTCTTCCATGGTTATACCTGTTTCCTCAGCTGCCTTGACATTTGCAGGAAGATCGCTCCTGGTCAAACGGTTGCTTAAGACTTCAGCTGTCTGCATCATGCCGGAAAGTGGATTGTTGATCTCGTGAGCCATGCCAGCAGCCAGCCCGCCCACAGAAAGCATCTTTTCCGACTGCACAATCATCTCTTCAATGCGCACTTGCTCGGTTACGTCGTCCACGCGGATCACAGTTCCCTCCACACCATTTGCAACAAGCGGATAAACCGACACATCCTCATAGCGCGTTTCGCCGTTCTCCTTCCTGACCTGTCTGGAATCAATTTGTACTTCCCGTGTCCTAATTGCCTCACGAACCCGCTCCATCTCCGAAACCAGACGCGGAAAGGCTTGTTCCAAAGAAAGGCCCAGTGCTGCATCAGAAGAAATGCCGGTTATACGCTGTGCCGCATTGTTCCATTGGGTCACCTTGCCGTCAAGATCTAAACCGACTATCACAGAAGGCATGGAGTCAATTATATTGGAAAGATAATTGCGCAGGCATCTGAGTTCCTCCTCCGTCTTTTTACGCTCCCAAAGCATCTTGTTGGCATCTTCGGCCATCCGGTCAAGCTCATCGAATTGAACAAGATCTCTGTCAATTAATTCATATGAAAAAGCGGCCCTGTGAAAAAACGAGCTGAACAAATTGAAATCATTCTTAAGCCTGCGGTTAAATCGGCTGAACCAGAATAGAAACAAAATGATTATACCCATGGAAATCAAGATAAAGCAGAGCGTATCCTCCTTAATATGGCTGTTTAATTCACCTTGCATCAAGGCAATATCATTTTCCACATCATCAATATACACTCCGGCGCCGACAAACCATTGCAAATCAGGAATTCCATAAATAAAAGAGACTTTAGGCGATTCCTTATCAAGTGTATTCAATTTGACAAACGAATAGTAGATATAGTCCCCTCCAGGTTTTAAAGCAATGTTGTACTCCTTATCGAAAAGGCTTTTCATATTTTCCGGATTTTTATTGAAAACCTCCCATAATTTTTTCGTTCCGGAAAACAGATGACCTTTTGAAACCAAGACATCCCCATTCATTCTGTTAATAAATATATATCCTTGTTCGCCAAACCTTATTCTGCTGATGGCCGAGAGCAGGTCTGCTTTTATCTGCTTTTCAACATCATCAACATAAAGACCGGCACCGACATACCAGTCATATGGCTCGATTTTTTTGACGAAAGTGATTTTCTCAAAATCATTCCCGGCTGAATTGGGTTTTGTCCAGTGATATTCATAAAATCCTTCACCTGATTTATTTATAATTTCGGTCATGTCTTTGCAGCCATATTGACCGCGCGTATCCGTCATATCCCAAAGATTCAATCCCTCAAACCCTGGTTTATCACCAGAAAGTATAACCATACCATCCAGATGATGAACAAAATAATAACCGATTCCGTGTTCAAACCGGATGGGTCTTAAAGCGTCTATAATCATCTGCTGAATTTCAGGTGCGGTTTTGCTGGATTTATTCTGTTGATAAATATTTTCAGCGATTGAACACGCCTCATAAACCCTTGTCTTGATCTTTGTTCTTGTCAGCGCTGTGCTTTGTTCTTTTTCATAATTAATCATATCCACAACACGCAGAACCTCCTGCTTGATGATCTGTTTCTGACGGGCAATGTAATTTGTGCGCATTTGATCGGCGCGAAAACAGCCAACACGATACGAACCTATAACATCAATGGCAATAATACTTGCACCAGTGCCTATCAGAAAAACAATTCCCCACAACTGAATGAATCTGGTAAAAATAGTTTTTTGTTTCATTGTCATGCTCCTGTCAAGGCCACAATACATACAAACAAATGCATTATCGACTGGAATAAAGCACAATCCCATCAAATTTTCCAGAAAATTTAATATTGATACCAAAAACCGGGAGCTGTTTTTTTTGATGTGACCGGTAATTTTTAATGCTCTGCTTCCTTTTTTTGCTAAAATCAATTATGATATCGAGCTTTGGTATTTTTTGCACACCTGATTCAAACGGTTCGACTGCAATGGCATAATACTTGAGACAGATGATACAATAACGGTTAACAAGAATTTAGACGTAAAAGGAATTTCAGCAAGCTTCATGAGAAAACAACAAGCCAACAACCCATTACACGGCGTGGTTCTTAAGCAGATCGTAAACAGTCTGGTTGAACATTATGGGTGGGACGAGTTGGGCAAACGCATAAATATCCGATGTTTTATCAGCAACCCCTCATTAAAATCCAGTCTCAAGTTCCTGCGAAAAACGCCTTGGGCAAGAAAGAAAGTAGAAGACTTATATATCAACACACAACAGAGTGTTTGGAAATGCTCACACGTTTTTTCACAAAAGTACCATGCACCGACAACAGACAAACAAAAATCATAATCATGGCAAAAAACAAACTTCACAGATACGAACGAGTCAAACATCTGCCCAACGTTACTTTTTCCGTATTCGGCGATTCAAGATTGCCTTGCACATACCCTTGGTATGATGAGCGTTACAAAGGTATGGAAAGGATTCTCGAACTGGGTTGCGGCAAAGGAGAGCATAGTCTTGCATTCGCCGCTGCCAATCCTCTCAAACTTTGTGTGGGAATCGACAGTAAGAGTCATCGCATATGTGTCGGCGCAGAAAAAGCAGTTGCAGAGTGCCTTGAAAATGTCCTCTTCCTTCGTGTTCGTATTGAGCGTATCAAGGAATTCTTTGCTGAAAACTCGATACACGAAATATGGCTCACCTTTCCTGACCCGCACCTGAAGAATCGGGCAATCAAATCCAGGTTGTCCGCCCCTCTGTTTTTAGACCTGTATGCACATTTGCTCGTGCCCGGAGGTATCGTGCATTTAAAGACTGACAGTGACCTGTTCTACGACTACACCGGAAAATCTGTTGAACAATTTGGCGGGCGAGTGGTCGCAGCGTCAGATAATATTCATGCAACAGATTGCAACCTGCCTGGTGCCCGTGACATCGTTTCCGCTTTCGAAAATACTGCCCTGTCAAAGGGATTGAACATCAAATACATGGCATTCACACTAAACTGACAAAGTGGTCCCCTCCCAAATGGGTAACCCATTAATTGTCAAACCAGAAGACAGTGCGTTTGCAAAAACCCACCAGCATCAACATGACCGGAACTTCGATCAAAACACCCACGACTGTTGCAAGCGCCGCACCGGATGAAAGACCGAACAGCATAACGGAAGTGGCAATGGCCACCTCAAAATGGTTGGATGCTCCGATCATTGCAGCAGGAGCAGCATCTTCATATTTTAACTTTAATAGCTTGGCAGCACCATAACCAAGGGCAAAAATAAAAATGGTCTGGATAAAAAGCGGAATGGCGATCCAAAGGATTGTTAAAGGATTGGATGTAATAACCTCCCCTTTAAAGCTGAACAATAATACCAGAGTTAAAAGCAAGGCGATTATGGTGACCGGAGTTAATACCTGCAAAAATCTTTCTTTAAACCATGTTTCACCTTTGACACCAATAATCCATTTCCTGGAAAAAAAACCTGCAACAAGGGGAAGAGCCACATAAATACCCACAGATAAAAGCAATGCCTGCCATGGAATCGGAAGTTTCCCTACGCCAAGCAAAAAACCGCCTAAAACGCCGTATAAGACAAGCATGGCAAGAGAGTTGATGGCAACCATAACCAGAGTCAGGCCGTCATTCCCGCGACAAAGGTATCCCCAGACCAGAACCATGGCAGTACACGGTGCGATTCCCAAAAGAATACATCCGGCAAAGTAACTTCGCCATAATGGAATCTGCAGCATTTTTATGCCTTCCTGCAAAACAACTACCCCGGCACCATGATGGGCGCCAACAGGAAGATCAAGGCCGAAAGGCAATCTGACCAGATCAACCGCATCCGATCCTATAAATGATTTGAATAAAAATCCGAGAAAAAATATTGAAATGGCATACATTGTAAACGGTTTGATGCACCAGTTGATAAAAAGTGTTAAAAAAACAGGTTTCCCGCTTTTACCCGCCTTGATGACCGAGGCAAAATCAATTTTTACCATTATTGGATACATCATAAAAAAAAGGCACACCGCTATGGGTATGGAAACAACCGGAGCGCCCTTAACATTAATCGACATTCCATCCAGTGTTTTGGCCAAATCAGGAGCAACCTTGCCCAACAGTATGCCGCCAACTATACACAAGGTGATCCAGACTGTCAGATACCGTTCAAACATACTGGTCATTTTGCGATCATTCACTGCAATATTTGCTTTGCCCATTTTTTATTTCTCCTTTTGTTTTCAAAAATTATCCGAAAAATCTTCAATAACTGCCTTAGGCAGACATGCTATTTCACATTGGTTTTCCCACAACAAAGCATGAAAGTATTTGTTGTGATTTTTTGAAGACTTTCATATAAAAAATATTTTGGATAAAATATTACATGCCCATTGCGAATCTAATGTGAATTATGCGTGTCAAGCGCGTACCCACCTCCTGCCCACAACCATATAGACAACAACAGAACCCAGAATAAGATATCCGAACATCTGGGTATTTTTTGTTTTTAAAATAAAAGAAAGCGTAACAATAACTGTTGCACTGATCATAAAAAACAAGGGTTTAGGAATCTTCTTAAGGATAACCCGGCCAAAATGGGCAAAACGAATATGACTCACCATCAAGCCGATAGAGACACAGGTAATGCCCCACAATATGCCAGGAGTTGATACAAGAGAAGCGCCAAGAACAATCAATGCTCCCGCAGGACTGGGAAGTCCGTTGAATATCCCCTCGGGCAGATCGCTCCGGTTTTTATCCGTCCGGACAAACCGTATGAGACGAAATGCAACCCCGACAACAAAAAAACCGCCGACAAACCATGCTAATGAACCTCCTGTTTTTACGACCACAAAGGCCGGGGCCAGCCCAAAGCTTACAAAATCGGCAATGTCATCCATTAAAGGGCCATATTTGGTTCCACCATGTTTTAGAGCCATCCGCCCATCGAACAAGTCAAACAATTGTCCGACAATGATGATACAAATTGCCCAGGCAAAATAATGATGATGGGTCAGGATAAGGCTGGTGACACCACAACAAAAATTAAGTGAAGAAAGAATATCCGCATAGAGCCGGTTGGGGATAAATTTAAAAACCACGGAAGCGGATGAAAGGATAAGACAGGCCATGAGAACCCCATCGCCAATGTTTATGATATCAGGATTTTTATCCATCAATGCACATAAAATAACAAGGCCAAAACAGATGATGGCTTTTATTTTACCAAAATTATTGGCTGCCCCGGAGAATTTGATCCAGGTCAAAATCCGCCTGGCAAAAAACTGGCCCACAAATTCAATGGCCACAAGAACCCATACCAATTCTATTGATATGATTCCTGCATAGGCAAATCCAATCAATGGCGGCAAATAAGTCAATTTGTCACACATGGGGTCCAGCCATTCTCCCCAACTGGATCCAAGATTGCACCCCCGTGCCACTACACCGTCAGCACCATCAAGAATTGCCGCAAAGGTAAATATAAAGATGGCAACGGATTGATAAGAGGTGAAAAAGTAGAGGGCAAATCCAATGACAGCCATGGCAGTCCGCCAGTAGCAAATTGAGTTTGGATGCAACAGCCACTGGTGTGCCAGTATATATTCCTGCATGGATTGTTTTTTAACAGCCCGGGAAAACCATAAGAAAAACGCCGTTCCAACAGCTGCAGAAAAAACAATAACTAAAAATCTTTCCATTTTATCATCTCAATTATTAAATTACTTTTTTGATGCTGAAACAGTTTTTCAGCATCAGCATATGTTTCTTAAATTTCAGTCTACTTATCATTTTAGCCGTCAATAATCCATCCAAAAAAGCCCCGAAGGCATGATCTTCACCAATCTTATGACACTCTTTGTGCTTTATAAGCACAATAACATCAAGAAAATCTGAATAATCCTTGAAATATAAATCTAACACATTGGCGGTTATTTAATTTCATGAAACCAATCGTTACTCGGCATTTGTCAAAAGCTTGACCGGCTTTGAGTTCATGACCTTGCGGGAGGCGGCAAAGCCCGCACCCATGCAGATGCAGGTGGTCAACACCAAAATCAAAAAGGAAAGGATCAGGTTGACCTTCCAGAGACTGTCAAAAAAATACCAGGAAACAGCCCATGAAAAAACATAACTCAACAGGATGGCAAACAAGGCTGCGGTAAATCCAATAAAACCGAATTCCAGCAGGTTGATGGCCTGGATGGCCTTAAAATCAGATCCCAGCACTTTTAACAGATTGATTTGATTTTCATTTTTCCGGGCCTGATGACGGGCAATGGAAAAAATGGAGACCAAACCTGCAGCAATGGCCAGCCAGGCCATGAACCGGATGGACAAAGAGAGCCTGTCCGTGATATCCAGCAGGGTCATGGCCATTTGGGTCACATCAATGACGGAAACATTGGGGAAGGCATCGACAATTTTATTTTTCAGGTCTTGTCTTTTTGCCGGCGGCACTTGAGAGACAGCTGCCAAAAATGTTTTGGGGGCAGTGTTCAAAACGCCGTCCTGGAAGAGCAGAAAAAAATTGGGCGAAAAACTGTTCCATCGAACCTTTCTTAAATTTTTCACGCGTCCTTGAAGGGGGATTCCCTGGATTTCAAAACCCAGCAGATCCCCGATTTCAAGATCATATCGCCGGGCAAAGGAGTGTTCAACAGAGACTTCAAACGGGGTTTGCGACTCAAACTCCCAGGGGATTTTTGACAAAGGAAGTCCCTGGACAATGGTTTCCGACACATCCAGATCCGGACGATAGGAAAAATTAAACTCCAGTCTCCGGCCACGCCCCCGGTATCCGGAACCCGACGGCCTGGTTTCACCATAAAAGGACTCCTGGTTTTTTGTCAGAATTCGTCCACGGACCATGGGGGATAAATTGACAAGTTTGGCATCCTGGTTCCTGATAAATTCCATAAAAGGTATTTTTTGTTCATCCTGAATATCCACCAGAAAAAAAACCGGAATTTTCAAGCCTTCCGGCCGGACAATTTCGTTTTGCAGTCCTTTTTGAACCTGGGGGATAAGGGATATTAAAAAAGCGCCCATGGCAATGGTGACAAAACAGGACAAAGAGGCCCACTTGTTTCGAAACAGGTTCCGAAAGGCGATTTTTACCACAGGATAACGGGTGTTGGAAAGATGTTTGCAGCCTGAAAACAAAAGCCTTCCCACGGCGGATAAAAATGCCAGGGCCAGGACAAATCCACCCACAAAAATGCTACCGTTTTTAACGGAACCGGCTGCAAAAACAGAGATCAGTAAAAACGCTGCCAGTCCGGGTAAAACACTTGCTATCCGTAGCAGCAGATTAACGGAATTTTTTGTGGCTGTCATATGGGTTCCGCCAAACAGCATCACTGGTTTTACACCAAAGATGCGGACAAAAACCGGCAGACAGAAAATCAGGCTGCCCGTCATCCCCAGACCCAGGGCCAGAAGAATGGTGTTAAAATCCGTTGCAAGCCTCACCTGATCCGGGATCAACCCCTGGAAAATAACGGGAAATGCAGGAACCAGGAACAGGGAGACAAATATGGCCAGAACAGAGGCCAGGGTGCCCAGAACAAAGAGTTGAAAACTGATATACAGATAGATTTCCCGGTGTCTTGCACCGATGCTCATCAAAATGGCGATCTCCCGCTGCTTCAGGTTCAAATAACCCCGGAACAGATAAGCTGTGGCAATGCCTGCCAGAAAAAGAGTCACCACACTGACCAGCCCCATATACCCGGTAAAATATCCGGTTAACCGGCCAAGCCTTTGATTGATATCACGGCTGTCATGGACATTCACCATTGGTTGACCAGGATGGACTCGGGCAAATTCCTGCCGAAGGGTTTGGGCCAATAAAGGGACATCCGCATCCCTGCCAAACCTGTAAAACCGGGAATACCTGATCCTGCTGCCGAACCGGATCAACCCGGTGCCTTCCAATTGTTCAATCCCCATATAAATTTTGGGTGCCAGTTCAACAGCGGTCAAGGATTTGTCCGGGTCGGTGACAAAATAATCGCGTACGACAAACATTTTATCGCCCAGTTTAAGGGGGGTATTTTCATCAGTGTTATCCCGGAGGCCAAGCGCATAGGCCGTGTCCCTGGTCATGAACACTCCGGGGGAGTTCTGGATATTTGCTTTCAGGGTTTGTTTTTCCAAAGAAAAGTCACCATACAGGGGATAGGCAGTATCAATCGCCATGATCTTTACCAGACGGGCGTTGGGGCCAGCCTTGACCATGGTATAAAAGCTGACCAGCCTGGCCAGGGTCTTGTTATTTTCAAACACCTTGTCCACCAGCGCCAGATCCTCCGGGGTCAAGGCCCGGTTGGAGGACACAACCAGATCTGCCGTTAAGATCTCCTTTAAATTTTCATCCATATGGCGGTCCAGGGATCTGCCAAAAGAATGAATGGCAATGAATCCTGCAAGCCCCAGAGACAAATTTAATATAAAAAAAAGAGCAAAACCCCTGTTTTTTATCAGCTCCCTTACCCCCATGCGTATCCAGAGCATCAGGCCAGCCTCCCCTGCTCAAGCTTCCTGATTTTTTGGCATTGATTTGCCAGATCCGAATTGTGGGTCACCAGGATCATGGTTTTATTTTCTTTTTCCACCAGGTCAAACAGGAGACCGGCAATTTTATCCCCGGTCTTGATATCCAGGTTGCCGGTGGGTTCGTCTGCCAGCAGCAGGGAGGGTTTGACAATCAAAGCCCTTGCAATGGCAACCCTCTGGCACTCTCCGCCGCTCAGCTGTCCGGGCAGATGATGTTGACGATCCTGCAAACCTACCTTTTCCAGCATAACATCTACCCGCTCCGTAATCTGCTGCTGTTTGAGAATCTCCAACGGCAGGCTGATATTTTCACGGGCAGACAGATGGGGCATTAAATGAAACTGCTGAAAAATGATCCCTATTTTCATGGCCCGGTAACGGGAAAGCCTGTCCTCCTTCATTACGCACAGATCCTCACCTTCCAAAAGAATTCTGCCGTGATCCGGGCTGTCCAGTCCTGCGATCAGTGAGAGCAGCGTGGTTTTCCCGCTGCCGGACTCTCCGGTTACAGCGTTGGTTTCCCCGGTGCCGAGGGTAAAACTGACCTGTTTTAAAACCTCAATCGCACCGGATCTGGGCTGGTGAAAGGATTTACAGATATTTTCAAGTTCCAGAATCATAATTGCTCCAAATTAATAATTGCTCAGGTATCATAATTATTTCAAACTCATAATTGCTTCAGGATGCAGTCAAATACAGTGGCTGCAATAATCTTGTGACCTTTTGCATTGGGGTGGATACCATCTGCCTGGTTCAGGGAAGCGATGCCTGCCACATCTTTTAATAAAAAAGGAATAAAGGGCAAATCGTGTTTTTGTGCAAGGGATGCAAAGACCGCTTCAAAGGCTTTGGCATATTCCGGTCCATAATTGGGTGGAAGCTTCATGCCTGCCAGGATCACACGAAGCCTCTTTTCTTTTGCCAGGACAATGGTTTTGTCCAGATTTCGGGTCATCTGCCTTATGGACAAGCCCCGGAGTCCGTCATTGGCCCCCAGCGCCAGGACAAGAATATCCGGCTTTATCCTGAGAAACCATTTGAGCCGGGACACTGCCCCTGCTGTTGTGGAGCCGCTGATGCTGCCGTTGATAAGGCTGACATGGTCAAATCCTTTGAGTTTGAGCCTGTCGCGGATCAAGGCGGGAAAAGCCTGTTGTGGTTCCACTCCAAGCCCTGCGCCAAGAGAATCTCCAAGGATCAGAATCTTCACACTGCCCTCCCCTGCAAACAATTGAGGCACAAATCCAGGCCATGGTAAAGACATGCCTACCGGCAAAAACAATAACATAAACAGAAAAACGCATTTTTTCATAAAATTTAAGGTCCTTGGCTTTCTATAATTTTAACTGTCTGTTGAATAATATGGTTCTTTAAAGCAAATGTGTAAACCCTTTGCAATAATTTTAAATGAGTTGATTGCACTTGATTTAATTCCGGTCTATATTCCCAAGCATGTCTGATAAAAATAAAAACATATTAACCTTAAGGCTTCACACATGATCTCCTGGTACTTTTTTGCCCTGCTTGCACTGCTGCTGATGGGCATTCAGCGTTTTTTTTATAAGGTAGCGGCAGAAAAAAAATATCCCACCGAATGGGTAACCTTTTCTTTCATGGCCACGGTAACTTTGTTGAGTACGGGAGTATACTTTTTCCAGCAGCACCATGAACTCAATATCATCTGGTTGATGACCATGTCTCTGATCAACAGCGCATCTTTTCTTGTGGCAACCGTGTCCCACATTGAAGCGCTCAAATATATCCCGGCAAACATAGCCTACAGCATCATCCGGTTAAACGTGGTGGTGGTGGCCGGTTTTTCCATTTTCTATTTCAAAGAACAAATTTCCCTGTTCCAGGGCCTGGGACTGCTGGTTGCCGTTGCCGCCATGATCGTTCTGACGACGCAGATGAGAGAGGACACGACAAAAACAAAACAGGGACGGCGGGGAGCCGTATTTATCTTGCTGGCACTTCTGTGCGGTGCCACGGCAAGCATTTCATCCAAATTTGCAGCCATGCATGTGGACAAACTTGCCTTTATAGCCTTGTCATATCTTATGGGAATGATCGGGTCATTGGGAATTACCAGGGCCTTGTCCTATGACAAGGCCGAGAAAAAACGCTCGGCCGCAATGGGCCTTGGCGTTGTCATGGGCGGGTTTAATTTTGCAGGGTTTTATGCATTTTTATACGCCCTGGAACGCGGCCCCCTGTCGCTTGTTGCCGCCATTGTGGGCATGCATTTTGTTATCGCCATTGTACTGTCCGCCATCATTTATCGTGAAAAGATAAAACCGGCCGGGCTTGTTGGAATTTTTTTAACTGTCATATCGATTATTTTGATTCGCATTTGATTTCATGGTATTTTAACAAATTACAACAACCGTATAAAGCAGGTATTGCCATAACATGGACCACGACATCCCGGATAATTTTAAAAAAACACATACAGCACCAAAACAAGGCAAAGAAAATATTGACACAAGCGCCCTGTACAAGCAGATTCAGGAAGAGAAGGATCAGATCCTCATAAAAAAAATCAGGAAAATTATTAAAGATAAAGAGAAGAAACCGGAGGAAAAAAAGCCGGTCCGACAGTCATACAAGTTATGGTTGCCTCTTCTTTGCGCAGGGTTGATTATGGCCGGCCTGATGATTTTCAGAGAACCGCCGGCAACAATTGTGTTAAATAATCCAGAGCCAACATATAGGTCAGAACCAACATTCAGGTCAAAAAAAGTCTCAGAAAATACTTTTATAACCAAAACCACCCCTGTTTTGAAAAAATTTACCTACCAGAATGAAATAACTGATACTGAAGTAAGTGACACTGAACAAAGCCATATAACTTCCGGCATTCAAATTCATGAAATAGTATCCTGCAGCAGCGTCAGCCAAAAGCAATATGTCTGTGCCAAAACAGTTTTTTCTCTCAAAGAAGAGTCAATACCGGTAGTTTGGATGACCGTACTGGCAGACAACCCTCCTTTCACCCTGACCCATGTCTATTATATCAACGGACGCCGGTATTGCGAAGTTCCCCTCAGCATACGCTATCACCGCATGCGCACATGGAGCAATGTCACCTTGAACCGTCCTGAGCATGTTGGGAAATGGAGGGTTGAAGTGATTACCGAAAACGGTGAAAAACTCAAACACATAGATTTTACAGTTGTAGAATAGAACCGCTGATAACCCTGTAGCAGTGCATGCCTCAATGTGGTATGATGTCAGAATAAAATACTGTTGAAATCAAAATTATCATCAAAGGAGAGATAACACCAATGTCAGACATTAAAACCGAATACGGATGGGATGCATCTATGGGGATCTCCCTGTACGATAAAATCCGCCAGGATATGAAAAAGGCCATGGTTAAAAAAGATACCGCTGTTAGGGACACCATGCGGCTGATCATGGGATCTTTTCCCAGCCTCACCGTCTCCATTACCCTGGAGAGCGGTAAAAAAACCACCCGGGTCAAGAAGCCTGAAGAGATCACCGATGACGACCTCCTTAATATTATACGCAAATTTGTCAAATCCGAAAAAACCGTACTTGAGCTTAAAAAAGAAACCACCTCAGACTACCTGGAACTGCTGAACTTATATCTTCCTCAAATGGCCACGTCCGAGGAGATCGAGCAGTGGATACTGGATAATGTCGACCTCTCCGGGTACAAGAGTCCCATGCAGGCCATGGGAAACGTTATGAAGCATTTTGGAAAACTTGCCGACGGCAACCAGGTAAAAGAGGTTCTCAAAAACATGAAGTCTTCCTGACAAACAATGTTCTATCCAAGCAAAACCCGGTTGAAAAAACGATCGGGTTTTGCTATCTGAAAACCTATAGAAAATCTGCTTAAACGTTGAGATTATAATGGAATATTACAATGCACACGGAAAAAATTGATACCATAATTATTGGAGGAGGTCTCAGCGGTATCTATGCCGCCTGTCTGCTGGCCAAAAAAAACAAATCTTTTATACTTCTTGAGGCCCGTGAGCGAGTTGGCGGCAGGATTTTAAGCACAGAACATCAAGGATTTTTTTCCGATCTCGGCCCTTCCTGGTACTGGCCCTCAATAAACCCGAAAATCGTTCACCTTATTCAAGTTCTGGGTCTCAAGAGCTATCGCCAGTTTGAAGAGGGTATGGGCAGGTTTCAAACTCCCGATGGAACCGTCAGGACAGTCAGAGGTTATGACATGTCTCCCCCCTGCCGGCGAATTTCCGGCGGCATGATGGCACTTGTAACAAAACTATCTGAATATATTCCTGAAAATGCCATCCGGCTCAATCATCCTGTATTTGAAATCAAAAAACAATCCTCGGGTGCCATGGTAAGTGTTGGCGAACTGGAAAAAGAATCCAAGGCCAGGTTTAATGCCAAAAATATAATCCTCGCCCTGCCCCCACGCCTTGCCGCTGCCACCATCCTCTTTACCCCTGACCTGTCTCATGATTTGACCCAGGCAATGCTGAAAATGGGTACATGGATGGCGGGCCAGGCGAAATTCTGCGCCCTGTATGAAGAACCGTATTGGCGGCAAACCGGCTTGTCTGGCCAGGCATTCAGCCAGACAGGTCCGCTGGGCGAAATTCATGACGGGTCCAACGACAATCAGGGCCCTTATGGATTGACCGGATTTATAAGCATTCCGGCGGCACAACGCAATCATCCACAAAGCCTTACATCTGCAATTCTTTCCCAACTTGCAGCCATTTACGGCAAACCGGCAGATCAACCGATGGCAGTATACTACCAGGACTGGGCCCGCGAACGATTCACTGCCACCCAGTTCGACCAGCCGCCGATGCATGAACACCCTCTTTATCATCCCCCGGCAGGTAAAACCTCCATCTGGGACGGCATCATCCAGTTTGCCGGTACGGAAACCGACACCCGGTACGGCGGTTATCTTGAAGGCGCTCTGGCCGCTGCCGAACGGGCAGTAACGAAATTGCAACAATTCAGCTCTGCAACAAACTGTTTTGGGTTGACATGATATTCCAACTATACTAAGACAACAGGCAATAAAAACCCAGAAGGGTGTTACATCCGAAAGGGTGTTGTAAAAAAATAATTTAAAAAAACGAAAACAGGCTATGAAGGCCGGCAGAAGAAAATCTGCCGTTCCTTTGTGGCCTTTTTTTATGGAGAAAAACATAATGGATTACAATAGAATAAACTGGAATGAGGCTTGGAAACATGAAATGGACCTCTGGCACAATTCGTCCGGAAAAAGCTGCAAGGATTTCTGGGCTGATAAAAAATCAGCTGCTGTTTATTCCAAAAAGCATATTGAGCATCACCAGGAACGGATTGATAAAACAATCAAGGGCCTGCCCCTTACTCCAAAATCACGTGTGCTGGATATTGGTTCAGGTCCCGGCAGCCTTGCCCTTCCCATGGCCGGGATTGTCAACTCGGTCACCACAATTGAACCCTCTGCCGGGATGAATGCGGTCATGAAAAATTTCATGGAAGAAAAAGGAATCGAAAATATCATCCCCATTGAAAAAACCTGGGAAGATGTGAACCCGGATATGGAGCTTGACCCGCCCTATGATCTGGTGATGGCTTCCATGTCCCTTGGCATGAATGATATCAAGTCTGCCATCGAAAAAATGAACCGGGTCTGCTCGGGTGTTGTGGTCCTGTTCTGGCATGCCGGTATCCCTGGCTGGGAAGATATGCCAAAGGCATTGTGGCCCAGGTTGTTTGAAAAACAATACCATGGCGGCCCCAAGAGTGACATTTTGTTCCAGGTGCTTTACCAGATGGGTATTTATCCGGAAGTTAAGGTCTTTTCCAACCATTTCCATGAATTTTTTCCTTCAATGGAAGATGCCATAGACTTTTATTGCAAACGGTTTGACCTAATCCGGACCGAACACCTCCCCCTTCTTGAATCCTATCTTGAGGAAAAATGTTTTAAAACAGAGGAAGGCTTTGTTCACGGATTTGACCATGTTTCCATGAAGTTTTCATGGGAAATTGAAGAAATCAGCCATGAAAAATCTGCATACAATGAAAAAGCGGTATAAAATGAAAAAGCTGCATAGACTCCTGGTAATGGCAGTTGCCCTGTTTTCATTGACAGTCACTGCCTTTTCCCAACAAAAGAATGCTGTTATGGTAACGGATTTCAGGGGCAAATCCATTGAGATCCCGGGACGGAATGAATCCGGTGACCCATCTCAACCCCTGGCTCATGGACTTGCCCCTGGTGTCACGATACGGAGCAGGCATTAATTATGAAAAAATTGCCGATCTGAATCCTGACCTGATCCTTATCCGTACCGGCTCATGCTCCCTTTCAGCTGCGGAGGATATCCTGGAAAAAAGCCTCTCCCTGCTGGAATCCTTAAACATCCCCCTGGTGGTCCTGAAGGGACCTAACACCTTTGACCGACCGGACATTGTGACCATCAGCAATGAAATCAAATTATTGGGACAGGTGTTCCAAAAGCAGGAAGAGGCTGAAAAACTGGCCGATTACCTTGAAAGTTGTGTGGAGATGGTCAGGAAACGAACTGTAGACATCAAGCCCTTAAACCGGAAAAAACTGCTGTTGCTGGGACTTTCTCCCAAAGCCAGAAGTCAGGGAGGGGCAGGCCATGTCAAAGGAATCGATACCATTCAGACCTATTTTCTCAAAAATTTTGTCCATGCTGAAAATGCCTATGACAGCAAAGGAGCCTGGAATATCCTCAATACGGAAAAGCTGCTTTCCCTTGATCCGGATGTGATCGTACTGGTCACTTCCTGGGGGTATCATCCGCCTTCAGAGCTGTATGAAGCCCCCTATTACCAGAGTCTGAAAGACATGAGAGCGGTCCGCAACAAGGCGGCCTGCGCCCTGCCCTGGACTCCCTGCAATTGTGAAAAAAGACTGGAGTATCCAATTGATGTCATGGTTATGGCCAAAGCAGCCTACCCGGAAAAATTTAAAGACATCCGACTTGGACAATGGCTTGTGGAATTTTATCAGAATGTTTATCAGGTTGATGTTAAAACCGCCAAAGAACTCAGGTCCTGCCAGTGAATGGACTGGACCTGTGAGGAGTGACAAATGGATACAGACATGCAAGATATGACCAGAAAAACCTTTTTCAATGAAAAAGCCGATACCTGGCTGGATAAATTTTACAAAGATCCTGAGACCGGAATCCATGACCGGCATTCAAAAAAGATAAAAAAAATCATTTCAAGTCTAAATATTGAGCCGGACCATAAGGTATTGGATGTGGGATGCGGCAGCGGGGTGCTGGTTCCCTATATCCTGAGCCGACTTTCTTCAAAAGGCAGGCTTTTTGAAGTGGATTATGCCGAAAACATGATAACACAAAACCGGAAGGTCCATGGGTATGACAGGATCACCTTTGTCTGTTCGGATGTCATGGACCTGCCCCTTGAGGATTCAAGTTTTGATTCAATTATCTGTTTTGCCTGTTTTCCCCATTTCCGGGATCAGAAAGCAGCTTTGGGAAAACTTGCAGGAATTTTAAAGCCCAACGGTATCCTGACCATTGCCCATCTTCTGTCGGCAAAAGAAATTGCCGATCACCATGACGGGGAAAGCGCTGTTTCAAGGGACAGGCTTCCGGTAAAACATGAGACGGCATTACGTCACCCGGATCACGAGCAGTTTCCAATTGCCTGTACAATATTGATCATCTTGAATTAAGCGGTTTTGAACTGGAAGCAGCCATTGAATTTTCAAAAAGATTAAGGGCCACTGCGTCCTATGTATTCCAGGAACATAAAGTAGCTCAGACCGGCAATAAACAGGACTGGACATATTACCTGCCTGCCACCCTTCCCAAACACAAAGTAAAGATCATGGGAAAATATGAAATCCTTCCTCAAGGCTGGCTTCAGCTCAGTGCAAAACATGTCGGTGCAAGGGATGCCCAGAAAGGCGATGAACTTGAGGATTATATTGTCTGTGATGCAGGTTTTGAAAAAAAATTCAAGTTTAACGGCCTGAATTATAATTTAAATCTTTTTGTAAATAATGTAACCGGTACCAATTACCAGGAAATCAGCGGATACAGCATGCCCAAATATGTGTGGGGTTTTATGATGGGACTTGAATTTTAATGCAATAAGGAGATTAAGTTGGATTCCGGAATCTTGATATGGCAAACTTCAGTTTTGAATTTTCCAATTCATGAGCGGAATCCAACAACTGCATGTAACTACAAAATATTTTAACAGGAACACCATAATTTCAAATTAACAATCCGTTTTTTTTATGCCACAAACTCGGTGCCGGCCTTTCCGGCCACAGCCAGTTCAATCTCTTCTAAAAACGCGACCACCGCTCTTTTTCCCGGTATCCCTGCAAACTGTACAGCCGCTTCCACCTTGGGCTTCATGGAACCTTCGGAAAAATGGCCCGCCCTCATATATTTTCGGGCATCCGCAAGAGTGAGGGTGCGCAAAATTTTCTGGTTCTTTTGACCAAAATTTATGGCAACCCCTTTGACGTCCGTGGCAATGACAAAAAGATCTGCTCCCACCTCCACGGCCAGGCGCGCACTGGCCAGATCCTTGTCTATGACCGCCTCTATCCCGCTGAAGGCGCGTCCTTCACGGATAACCGGGATACCGCCTCCACCGCAGCAGATCACGATAAAATCCATATCAATCAATTGTTTTATTTCATGCTTTTCAACAATGGTGATTGGTTTGGGAGAAAAAGTCACCCGCCGGTAACCTTTGGCGGTTTTGCAAAAAGGCCAGGACGCAGTTTTTGCCTGGGTCTTTGTGTAGAGCGGCCCAATGGGTTTTGTAGGGGTTTTGAATGCCGGATCATTCTCATCCACCACCACATAGCTGATCAGACTTACCAGAGGCCTTGAATTCAGGTTCTGGGCCATCAGCTCAGAATCAAGGCATGATTCGATCATGTAACCGATCTGTCCCTGAGTCTGGGCCACAAGAATATCCAGCGGCATTTTTGGGACTGCATCACAGCACTCCTGCTGCAGCAACAGATTCCCCACCTGGGGGCCATTGCCGTGGGTAATAATGATGCGATGGGTTTGTGAAAGCCGGGCAATTTGCCTGACAGTCACTTTAAGATTATCGCGCTGCTGGACGGCAGTACCCTCCTGGCCTTTTTTGATCATGGCATTTCCACCCAGGGCCACAAGGAGGATTGGTTTTCTATTGTCAGAATCAATCATGAGTCCTTTTTACCACTGATTCATGTGCCGGGAGATTTCCATCTCCAGCGTGGGAACCCCATGGTCCATATACTCGTACCGGATACGGATTGCGGGTTTATTGATGGAAATGATCCGGGTCAAATCACTTGTGGTTCCAAGGATCACAAGATCACAATCCACTTTATTGATGATATGTTCCATATCAGATATCTGCTGCTTGCTGTATCCCGCAGCCGGAAGCAGAGGGCCTATGTCCGGGTAGGTCTTGAAAAGCTCTTTAAAGGTTCCTGAAAGCCAGGGGGCAGGGTCCACAATCACTGCCGCGCCAAACCGCTGTGCAGCAATGATACCTGCACCAAACCGCATCCCGCCATGGGTCAGTGTGGGCCCGTCCTCCACTACCAGCACGCGTTTATCTCTTATCAGGCCAGGATCTTGAGCAGTAATCACGGAATCCGCATGAAGAATGACGGCATTGGGGTTGCGCGTTTCAATGGTGTTTTGAACCGCCCGGATATTTTCCGGGTCGGCGCTGTCCACCTTGTTGATCACGGCAATATCAGCCATAAGCATATTGGTCTCTCCGGGATGATAGGATATTTCATGCCCCGGCCGATGAGGATCGAAAAGCACGATGTTCAGGTCAGGATGAAAAAAAGGCGTATCATTATTTCCACCGTCCCAGATAATGATATCCGCCTCTTTTTCCGCTTCCCGCAAAATCTTTTCATAATCAATACCGGCATAAATTACCGCCCCCATCTCAACCACCGGCTCAAACTCTTCGCGCTCTTCAATGGTGCAGTTGTATGTATCAAAATCGGCAAAGGAAGAAAAACGCTGGACTGCATTACGTTCCAAGTCTCCGTACGGCATGGGGTGACGTACTATGATCGCTTTTTTTCCCATCTTTGTCAAAATCCGGTAAACCTCCCGGCTGACCTGGGATTTTCCGCACCCGGTCCTGACGGCGGAAACGGAGATAACTTTTTTACTTGATTTCAGCATAGTATAAGGAGCTGCAATCATTACAAAATCAGCCCCAGCCGCATTAACCATGGAACCCTTGTGCATCACTTCAGAGTGAAGGATATCGCTGTAAGAAAAAGAAACCAGATCGACCTTGTATTTTTTGATCAGAAAAACAAGGTCTGTTTCCGGATGAATGGGAATTCCATCCGGATAAAGGCTGCCTGCAAGATTCGGGGGATAACTCCGGTTTTCGATATTGGGGATCTGGGTCGCGGTAAAAGCAATGACGTTATATCTTTTATTATCTCTGAAATAAACATTAAAATTATGAAAATCGCGCCCGGCGGCGCCCATGATAATTACATTTTCAACCATAACTGTTCCTCCTGTATGTCCGTGCAATGCAAGCTATCACTGCCGGATGTGTCGGGTTCAGGCAAACACAAAAATAGTAAATAATCCGGGGATTTTTGAAATATTTCAGGCTCGGCAATCTGCATGAAAAGCTCCTTTTTCCGTTAAGATACCATCTCTTCCCATAAAAAATCAATGATCTTGTTTTTTGCAGGCTTTCATCCCTGTCAATCCTATCATTCATTAAAAAAACTAGGGGTTTTTACCTATTGATTTTTCCATTTCTCCTTTATATAAAACAATCTGCACAAAAAATTATTTACCAACAAAGATCTCGAATGTAGATATAGTAATCGACAGGGCGAAGCTATGCGAAAAATTAGCTGCCTACAGACCCCAAATATAATTTATAAAAGCATAAAAATTATGAATTTGCCTTCGACTATAGCACAAACCATCTTATGAAAAATTCTGATTCTCAGATGGAATCCTAATTGTTTATTAATTGTGCATCAAATTGCTTTAGCAGTTGTTGATGTATTTTTTTCATCACAGTATTATCCGTGTGTTAATATCACCCCGTGACGAATGATATGCGGACAACCGCTCAACTACTTATTCGGTCACACAATATGGAAACATACAACTACTATGAGATTGTCATTAAAATGGTCAAGTTGGATTTTTGCCCTTGTATTGTCACTGGTATTAGCGTTTTCAGCTGATGTCTTTGGCTTAAAAGATTCTTACGAAAGAAGCATTGAATATATGAGTGCTGATGGTTTGCTGTTAATAATTTATGTGCTAATTGCATTAATTATTTCATTTCTCTGTTCAGTAGCGGAATCGGTACTCTTAAGCATCACGCCTTCATATATAGAGGGGCAGAAAAAAAGGCGACCTAAGCATGCTGCACTTTTGAAACGCCTGAGACGAGATAATGTGGATCAATCACTTGCGGCCATTTTAACACTAAATACTATTGCTCATACGGTTGGTGCGATCGGTGCAGGGGCCAAAGCGACAATTGTATTTGGAAGTACATGGTTTGGCCTGTTTTCAGTTATTATGACGCTTTTGATTCTTTTTTTTTCTGAAATCGTGCCCAAAACTTTAGGCACCATCTACTGGTCAAAACTTGCAAGTCCAATTTTATATTTTGTAAACACTCTGATTGTGGTTCTTTATCCAATTGTATGGATTTCGGAAAGACTGACAAATTTTATTTCACACGGAAAGGATATTAACATTTTCAGTAGAGAAGAGTTCATCGCCATGGCTCAGGTCGGTGTAGAGACGGGGCATATTCTTGATAAGGAATCAAAGATTATCCGGAACATATTCCGATTCGAGTCGCTGAAAACGAACGATATCATGACGCCACGTGTTGTAATCTCCGCATTGCCCGAGGATATGAAAATTATTGATTCGTTGAAAGAAGTTATCCAAACCCCTTTTTCACGTCTGCCGCTTTACTCGACGAATATTGATGACATAACCGGTTTTATTCTTAAAGAGGATATTTTAATTAACGCCGCCCAGAAGCGAGGCAATGAAAAAATCAAAGCATTGAAGCGTGAAATAATTGCTGTTCCAAAATCAGTATCGTTGATCGCATTGTTAGAAAGGTTTCTTAAGGATCGCCAGCACATTGCTATAGTCGTCAATGAATATGGAGGGACTGATGGAGTGGTGACATTAGAGGATTTAATCGAAACACTTACTGGCATGGAAATTATGGATGAAACAGATGATGTTGAAGACATGCGCGCTCTGGCCAGGAAACAATGGAAGGAACGTACCAAGGCAATGGGGCTTGATGCTGATATCTTTGACCAAAGCAAGGCCGAAAAAATGAAGGATTAGTAACCGTGCCGAGGCACGAAGCTCGGTGCCAATCCTATGGTTCATGAAGCCGCAGATCTATAGGGGAAAGGTTAGCGGATCATCAGTTTCGTGCAGTTATCCGGGCTTGCCTCGTGGTTCAGGCTTTACAAAAAAGATGGATTTTAAATCATGGCCGCAATGGCTGCATTTAATACCGGGTATTGCAGGTTCCGGAATCTCAGTGAAAAGAGCGATAATGTCATGGATGAATGAAATAAGTTCCCGAATTTTCTCTATGGCAGCGCACTGCTGGGGTTGAGAAATCCATAATGCCTTATTTTCATAAACCCTTTGGGAAGAACATGCTGCAAAAATCTTCGAATAAACTCCATGGCATCCAGTGACATGGTTTCCCATTTTTTCTTTTCACGGTCTTTGTATGAAAATCGGATGACACCATTTTGGGATTGCGATGCGTTTTATAGTATTTGCGTAAAGTCAACAGGGTAATTTTAGGCAAGGGTACCGTCCTGTCCAGGGCATCCTTTCCGCCGTGAATATGCACAAGCCCCATGTCGGAAAGGATATCTTTAACCTGAAGGGTTGTGGCTTCCCTCAAACGCAGTCCCATGGAATATAATGTCAAATAAAATGTATGACTTTGCACAGTGGTAAGGGCATAAATAATCTTCCTGACTTCCTCCAGACTCAAAATAGTCGGTAAGGTCTGTTCTCGCTTCCATTTGATATCGTTGAAAATATTCCAGGACCGGACCAGCGTTCTGGTAAAGAAATGCTGAATACCGGAATAACTGATGCGCAGAGTAGCGGCGCTCCAGCCGAGTTCATTCTGGCAGCAAAGCCAGTATTGACGCAGCGGCTTACTTGAACCTGTAGCTCAAGCCGACCGCGTGAACGGGAGTCGTTTTTAGCGAAGACTGTTGGCGCAGCGGCTTAGCTCTGCGTTAGCAGTCTGTGTAAAAATGGATTCTCGATAATAATTCGGAGGGGGAGGGTGTGAAAGTTTTCAGGGTTTTTGCGGGTTCGTTACTTTTGATGACGTGGATGATCCTTGCTCCGGGATTATACAGCGTCGCTTCAGAGGAGTTTACTCTCAATGATGTATGGCGGTTGATAATGACAAAGAGATTCGTCGATCTCACCCAGACCTTCTCCCCTGGCATTCCCCATTGGAAAGGCTTTCCCGATGGAAGGCGCGAAATCCTGTACTGGTATGAACCGGGGGTGGGGACATTGGCAGTGGCTTCTATGCACAGTCCTTCACGCATGTCGGTCAGTGGGGAACTCATGTAGACCCTCCTGCTCACTTCGTGAAAGGCTTACATACTGTGGACCAGATTAGTGCAAAAGAGATGATCCTGCCATTGGTCGTAATTGATGTTCATGAGAAGGTGGCGAGCAACCCAGACTACACAATCACGATGCAAGACATTAAGAACTGGGAAAAGCGGAATGGCTCTATCCCGAAAGGCGCTTTTGTGGCAATGCGCACTGACTGGTGCAGAAGATGGCCCAGTATGGAAGCCATGCAGAACAAGGATGCCAACGGAACTGCCCATTACCCTGGTTGGAGTCTTGAGGTAGTAAAATATCTCTATGAGGATCGTCAGATCACTGCTTCCGGTCACGAGACAACGGATACTGATCCAGGCATTGCTACCTCGAAGGATGACTATTCATTGGAAACATACATACTGAAGCAAAACCACTATCAAATTGAGTTCCTGAAGAATTTGGATGAGGTGCCGGAAATAGGTACCCTGATTGTGGTGGCTTTTCCGAAGCCGAAAGGTGGGTCCGGCTTCCCTGCCAGGGCATTTGCCATCTTACCGTAAGAGGGTCTGCTAACTATGCATCCAGCGGCCACCTAACCACGCCGGGCACATTTTGTGGTTCCATCCGAAAACTCATAGGTGGCGTGGTCAGGTCCGCTGATGCCGCAGTTGGAAGCCTAAAGATTCTGAATCGGACTTTTAATCAAATTGTATGGAGAAAATAATGAAATCAGAAATAGTAAAAAAAAGCCTGAAGAAATTTTCAGAAGTATTATCTTTTAATTATCCTGCTGTTGGCTGGTACTTTTCTTCTGAGGAAATGGAAGATTCATTTGTTTTTAGAAAGGATAAATGGGTATGTATGTTCATGTATCTGAAGATGATGATGAAAAAAAATAATAAAATCCGTTTCTCGGATGATAATAATAGAGCCTGCACAGGTCCTGCAGAATACTTTGGTTTTACTGAACTTGAGGATGATGGAGGTATTTTTCTCGCTGAAACAGAAAGATTTTGCAAAAATATTGAAATTTCAAAAGAATATACCAGGTGGTCGGCAACCCTTATTCACCCGCCAAAAGGCAAATATCTATACATGGAAAAACTTGAGAATATTGATGATAGCAGACAGATTGAGGTTGTTAATCTTTTCCCGGCAAATATGACCAGCCTGGCAAAGCTTGCAACCCTTTCAAGTTACGACAGGATGGCGAATGTGGATAATGTTTTGATACCTGATGCTTCAGGTTGTCAGTCTGTCTTTACAACTCCCTATCATGAAAATTTTCAAGAAAATCCAAAATGTATTATTGGGCTAATGGATCCGATGGCCAGAAATTTTGTCCCTGAAGATATGATTTTATTTTCAATGCCCACCAACAGATTTATGGAAATGGCGAATAATATTGAAGGCAGCTTTCTTGATAAAGATTTTAAAAACCCGACAGGTTTTTGATCTTGATTATAGCGTGTTGAAAAGTACGGACAGTAATCATGGAAGCAAATAGCAAAAGAATAATTGCAGGCTATTTCGAATCGGCTGAAGGAAAAGAGGGGATGCTTCCAACAAATGAAGGATTAGTAACCGTACTGAGGCACGCAGCTCGGCACTAAGCCTTGGTTCATGAAATGCGGTAGAACTTGGCACAATAATTGCTATTACTTAGGGAAAAGGTTCGAAATTGTAATTTCAGATAGATAGGTTGATGTGGCAATTAGCCGTATATATTGGCACTATAAAAAAAATAATACTTTCTTTATGAAAGAATATGTTGCTGGTGTCAATACTTAATCTGCTGGTAGAGCCTGCGCGTAGCGCTTACTTGAACAAAATGCCGGAGAGGGACCAGGCTTACTGCTCAGCCTTTTCGGAAGTTCCTGGTTCAGGAAAATTTAACTTTTTATTGGAGCTTTTTGGGTTAAAAAGCCTGGCCCCTCAGCTCCCCCGTTCCAGGCAGCTGCGCCGCGTTGTATTTGCCTTAAAAGTTTTAGATCGGTTACTTTTAGAGTTGATTCAATCAAAAAAAGCAAAAAGTCCCTGATCGAAAACTTTTTGTTGCTTTTCGCTTATAAAGCCGCTAAAAGTATCCTATCGGAAACATTTATATGGGAGGCCAATTGAAACCTTCAACAAAAATTAATAATCCTAAAGAATTAGGGCAGCATCTCCTTAAAGAACGTAAAAGTCTCAAGCTGACTCAAAAGGAGATCTCAGAGTTTAGTGATGTTGGTAGAAAGTTTATTATAGAGCTTGAAAAAGGTAAGGCAACTGCTCAACTTGGAAAAGTATTTGAATTATTAAACAGTCTTGGTCTTGAACTCCATCTCATTAAACGTGGAGATCGCTGATATTGGATACCTTGAATGTTTTTTTTGAACAAACCAGAGTCGGTTCCCTAAGCATTAATGACAGGAGGCAGTTTTCATTTCAATATTCTAAGAAATGGTTGACATCACCTGATGCGTTTCAAATATCAATTTCTTTGCCGATGCAGGAAGAAATTTTTCCACATAACAAAGTAAAATCATTTTTTTCCAATCTGTTACCTGAAGCTGCCGTTAGAATATTAATCGCGAAACAACTTGGAATTTCCGATAAAAATGATTTTATGCTTCTCAAACGTATTGGGGGAGAGTGTGCCGGGGCAATAACA
>NZ_FNLL01000034.1:0-5093 GCF_900105645.1 Desulfobacula phenolica
AGCGAGTAATTCAAATTCACTGACGACTATATCGTCGCTCAAGCTATCTCCAACAAAAATATCATCACCATCAGCTTTACCAATTAAAAAATCACTCGCATTGAGTAAGACAGTAAATTCTCGCCCTTTAAAAGTGAAAGGTGTAGTTGGTGATATTTTTATGTCATAATCAGTAGTATCAACCAAAGCATCTCCGCTATTATCGGCGTGACGTATCTCCGCAAGACAGAAACCATCTACGAAAACAGCCAAATCAACAGGACAACTAATGTTGAAGAAAGTTGGCAATGTTTCTGCCTTATTTAAGTCTATTAAACTATTACTGGAGTGTTGAAATCTTTCAGATAAAGGATTGTTCAATATTGTTATTTTTTTCAGTCCATGTGTAATTTTACCAAGAATATCAAATGAATTTGTACTATCCCATTCTATAGAGACAGTATACCCAAAGGCATTAATCCATTTTGGTTTCAATGCTTTTAATTCATCGAACGAAATTCCAATCAATACAGGTAGCAGGTTTTTATTTTTTTCAACTGCACATAATATTTCAGGAAACACAAAGTCTTCATTTAGGGATGATTCTGAAACCAATACTATTACAGCTTTGCATGTATCTATTTCTTTACCCGTAGATTGGAGATTTTTTACCCCTGGAATGAAATCACGATAATAATACCAGGTAGTTAAACCCTCTTTTTCTAAGTGGTCAGATATTATTTTAGCAATTTTTTTGTCTTTTTCTGAACAACTTAAAAATATATCACTCATATTTCCCTCCATATTTTCCTAAAGCGAACGTTGGGGTAACGGGCAGCAAGGGTTTCCAAAAAAGTTAATTGAAACCACATCATTTAAAAGTTTTTCAACCTTTAAAAAGAATGAGACCCTTGCTGTCCGGTTCACCCGCCTGTTGTGCGTCCACGGCTGTGTTTTCTTTTGAACTTTTTACCTTTATTGGCAACTCGTATTTGAGTGACTTTTGTGGCATTTCTGATAAACAAATTCGGGATCAAGATCAATAGAGAATGGCCATTCAATTGTATCAAAGTTTACTTTGACTTGTTGGAATATTTCATGATCCTTGAGGCTACGAAAAACTCCAAAGTCAAGAAACGGTTTCATGTCCAGTATTCCAGTCTCACCGTTATCAAAAACTATTGAAAGAATGTAATTTTTACCGGGCTTAACTTGTTTTACTGATGGATACACAACATAATTTCCTTATTTAAGAGGTTCAATATTGAATGGTTTTTCTCCATTCATAACCAATTGCCAGTTTGCAATTAGTTCTTCCTGGTGCAATTCAGCCCATGCTATGACAAGCCTCTTCTGTTTTCTGGGAAGATTGCTTTCGATGATTTCACATGTGCGGATATCGACTGTTGCTTTGTATTCAGCGTAATAAACATGAAAGTGCGGTGGTGGATGCTCGTCGGGAGCAAAATACATTCGTATAATGATTCCATAAAACATTGATATCGTAGGCATTATTATCTTTTTATTTTTTTTTGTTCTTAATTTTTACATCAGTTAATTTTATTAAGAATAGCAGTTTTTTTAACTTTATGCAATTCGGTAGTCGCCCGATCATTATTGATTTGAGCATATAATTGCATCGCACAACGCTTGGGTAACGGGCAGCAAGGGTTTCCAAAAAAGTTAATTGAAAGCACATCATTTAAAAGTTTTTCAACCTTTAAAAAGAATGAGACCCTTGCTGTCCGGTTCACCCGCCTGTTCGGTATATTTGATTTACAGTCTCACTTTATGAAACCTATGCCAAATATTTTTTTTGACACCCAGTTAACAATTTGGGCTCCAGTACTGTAATTGCCTGTAAAAATATTTATTAACAACCATGTAATGCTATAAAGCGACGCTACACTAGCAAGCCAAATATAAAAATGCATAGCCTTCATAGAAAGAGTAGCTTTGCCTGGAGATGTTATAAGCTGAAGGCGTTCCTTTTTTCGTGGCGTTTTTTTTAGTACAATTTCTTTGTTATTAAGGTCTTTATTTTTTCCATTGAGAACGATAGTTATTTCAGTGTTACTTTTTCCTGGAAGATCTGAACTGAAAGTAAAGCCTGTTCCCCAGTCTTTATTGTCTTTCCTGTTTATAATGACTGGGTCTTTTTGAGGTGTAAACGCCTTAAAACTTAAATCAACAACATGCTCAGGGTTTAATGGTTTCAATTCATTTCCAACTAAAAAGAAAAAATGTGCTCCAGACTCAAGATTTTGAGAATTAGTATTTACTATTAAAAATTTTATAACACGCAAGGTTTGATATTCAGTACCCATGTAACTAATTTTAGTGACAGAAAATTTTAATTTGTCATCAAGAAGACTATCTCCTCCATAATTGTCATCTGTAGCCTTATAATACTCAAGATTCACAGGACTTTGCAGCCACACAGCAATGTAATATGAGATAATAGCTGGAACAAAAATTCCTGATATATAAGTAACGACTTTTACAAAGATTTCCATTTTCACCTCATAATGACTTGTCTTAAGGATAGGAAAATATTATTTTCACCTTTTCAATTTTTGAAACCGAACGGTTGAACTGACGGGCCGCGCCACGGTACTTGAAAAAGGCGGCTGAGCTGCTCGCGGTCCCGTCCAGTGATTGGTTATACATCTATTTGTTTGTTGTTTTCAATTTCGTTCGGAAAAAATTTAGTATAAAGGCTCTATCATCACTTGATTTGCGTTGTGCAAAATACACAAAGCCAATTAATAAACTCGGTATAATAAAGTCTGAAATTTCAATTTTGGATGAAAACACAAAGCCAAGCATGATGAACACCGAAACAAATATTAGCATAGCAAATGCGAATGGATTCATAATAAATCTTCCACTTATTTCAATACCTTCATCCAATTCTGTTATGGTAGCCTTAAAAATGTCTTGTAATTTATTTATATGATTTAAATTCCTATAGATGATGAAACCATTTTTTTTTATTTTACCATTGATAGGATTATCGCATGTTCCTTGTGGCCACAAAGCATCGTGTTCCATACTACGTTCCAACTCATTGATGCATTCATCTTTTGATAGGTTTGTTTTCAGGGTTATTTTTTTTGAAATCATATTAGTTTCTTGATGATGTATAACGGTTGAGCTGACGGGCCGCGCCACGGTACTTGAAAAAGGCGGCTGAGCTGCTCGCGGTCCCGTCCAGTGATTGGTTCTGTTTCAGTTTATAGTTTTACCAATCCTATCCCAACGAATTTTAAAATCTTTTCGATCCCATGACCAATAGATGATAGAAGCCTTTCCGGTTACAGAGGATTTCTTAACAAAACCCCAGAATCGACTGTCGTGGCTATTGTCTCTGTTGTCTCCCATTACGAATAGTGAATCATCCGGAACTTTTATAGCTGGCATAGTATCTCTTTGAGCCAAATTGGGTGGAATCATTCTATTATCAAGATGGAGGATAAAGGGTTCATTGATTAGTTTACCATTGATGAACACCTTCTTTTCTTTAATTTCGATGGTTTCTCCGCCGACTGCCACTACACGTTTAATGAAATCCTTAGATGGATCTTGTGGATATGGGAAAATGACCATATCTCCTTTTTCGATTCCACTTTTCAAAGACAAACCTGTCTTTGCGAGTATCTGATCGCCGATTAATAATGTAGGTTTTAGCGATCCATCCGGTATTTTGTAAGCTTGAATGATATGTTTCTTAATAGAATTCGATATTGTTGGCTGAATTATGAATGAACTAAGCAGTAAAATTCCCAAATAGGAATACCAACTATTGTATTTTTTTAGCTGATAGGAATCTCTGCCCTTTTTAGATACTTGAATTGAATCGATCAATGAGTAGAGAAAGTATGCGAAACCCAATAATACAAACAGAACAATCACGACTAATGAAGGGTAGATAAATAGAAAAACCATACAAATTAAGAGGCCTAAATACTGCCCCAAATATAAAATGATTCCTTTTTGTGCTTTACCCGAATATACATGCCCCAAACCAATTGTAAGAAAAGTAAAGACACCCGCAACCCATAGTTTTCTTGGTTTATTTTCCATTTTAATCCTTAGATTTGTCTGAATTTAGAAGCTGTTGTCATGAAACAGAACGCTAAGCTAACCGGCGCAAAAGGTTGTAGCGACGATAGGAGCGGAAACCTTTTGCGTCCGAGTTCAGCGCCGGGTTAGGGTTGTTTCTGTGTCTTTTTTGCAACGATTTCAGATGTTAATACTTTATCGTTTATTCATTTTTTTTTGTCCAGTTATATTTTTGTTAAAAAGTGTTATCCGCAAGAGCAACAAGTGTTGATTGAGATTCTTTGCAATCGTAAATTTTGTCAGCAACAAATATGATCGGAAGAATATTCAGAATGTTGAATAATTTCAAGCTTGTTGCAAAGTGTTATCCGCAAGAGCAACAATTGTTGATTGAGATTCCTGGCAATCGTAAATTTTGTTAGCAACAAATATGATCGCATGAATATTCAGAATGTTGAATAATTTCAAGCTTATTGAAAAGTGTTATCCGCAAGAGCAACAATTGCTGATCGAGATTCTTGGCAATCGTAAATTTTGTTAGCAACAAAAATGATCGCAAGAATATTCGGAATGTTGAATAATTTCAAGCTTGTTAAAAATTGTCATCTGCAAGATTAACAATTGTTGATTGAGATTTTTTCCAAGTATCTTTTATTCGTTATAAAAAATGTCAAAGAACATCAGTCTTTGTTAGATTTTAAAAATTTTAAATACAATTACTTCGCACAAAGATCAACAAATATTTCAAAACCCTAACGAATAAGGTTAGATTGTGTGAGCGCAGCGAACCACAATCTGAACCGTTTGTTGGACAAGCCCGGTCACCATATATAGAAAATAGCTTTTTAGGGTAAGGCGTTTGATCAGACGGATGTTAGGCGGGACCGGTCCTTTTTTCGAAAAATCGATCTTTGAAATTTATTCGCCAGATTCTAAAGGCTGTCTGAAGCAAAAAATGCTGTTTTTTGCACGCAGGTATGCATTGCCGGGAGAACCAGTTTTGTTTTGCGATCAGTGATGTGTGGATATTGAATTAAATATCACCTCCT
>NZ_FNLL01000013.1:0-137405 GCF_900105645.1 Desulfobacula phenolica
CTGCATGGGAGACTGTGTGGGAGAGTAGAACGCCGCCGGATTATTCTTTAAAAAGCCCTGATCATTATTGCAATGGTCAGGGCTTTTTGCGTTTAAAATTGGATTTGTATTATTTATAATTCTTTATCCATCCAGCAAACTAATCGTGGATAATCCAAAGAAATGGTAACTTTTCGTTATCTAAATTTTGTCAACTCCGAAAGTTGAGTTAAGAATAGTCAAACAAATTGATTAAACCCACCAAGGTAAATATTTTTATTTTTTGTTGTGGGCAAACCAGTATGAAACACCAGGTCTGCCCGTGGCAGTTATTTAGAATGTATATTAAGGCCATATGCCCGGACGGTATTTAAGCTGAATACCTTTTAAGAATTTACGCAGGACCTGGTCTTTACAGTCCCGGTAATGTCTATTGTCGGGTTTGCGGAAAAATGCGCTTAATTCGTGTTTGCTGATGCTCATATCAGCTTTCTCCAGAATTTCTATGATATCATCTGATTTCAGATCCAATGCGATTCTTAATTTTCTAAAAATGATGTTATTGGTCAACAATTCTTCCGGCTCGGGTTGAGGACCTTCTTTTTTACCTCGTTTCTCGTTGATCAAACCATTGAGAAAAATTGCCAGCTGAATGTCGCTGCATTCCCGGTATGCAGGATCATCATCTTTTTTAAGCCAGTCACTGACCTGGGAGCGGGTTACCTCAAGGTCGGCCAGGCCGAAAATAGCAACCATTTTTGAATCCTCCAAGTCGAAGGTATAGCGGATACGGCGCAGAATATCATTATTGGTCATATTTATGTCCTTATCTAAACTTAAATAGATTTTTTTTAACGGGTTTGTCTTTTAATATGAATTCTTTTTATCTTAATTTAAAAATTATTGCCATTGCTTTTCAAAACAATAGTCACCAAAACTTTTTTTGATATTCATGTTTGAGAAGTGTTTTGTAGTGCAAATCACCTAACCTGTCTCTTGTATGGTTTTTTTGCTGTTATCTGTGATAAGTAGTTTCTATTAAAGTTTTTAAAAATTAAAACAGCGACTTTCAATTTTTGTTGTGGCAAAACAAGTTGAAATACCAGGTCTGCCCGTGGCAGTTATATGGAATTAAAAGTTGTATCTGTTTTCTGTTGTTTATTTGGTCGAAAGATTGAAAATATTCATACAGTTTTTCAGCTCTTGTGGATCACCCGTGTGTTTGCCCTTGTCATCGGAAAGCTTGACCGTACTTCGCCATGGTTTGTCAGAAGAAGCCCTGCATTTGTTCAGTTTTATAACCATGTTCAGCGGGGTCACCCCAACATCATTGGTCAGGTTGGTGCCGATGCCGTATGCATCCCGGATTTTGCCATTGCAATAGTTATGAATCTGTACAGCTGTTTCCACATCAAGACCGTCTGAAAATACAATGGTTTTGGTGGACGGGTCAATATGAAGCCGCTCATAGTGTGCTATCATTAGATCTGTGAACGCAAACGGGTCCCCGGAATCCTGTCTGATCCCGTCAAAAAGCTTGGCATAAAAGGTGTCAAAAGTGGATAAAAACACATCAGTTGTATATGTGTCTGTCAAGGCAATGCCAAGATCCCCGTGAAAAACCTTTACCCAGGCATCCTGGGCACAAGGATTTGCCATCCGGTATCCGTGCAGGGCCGCATGAAACATGAACCACTCATGGGCAAGGGTGCCGATGGGCTTTATATTGAACTGGTGGGCAAAATGAACATTGCTTGTTCCGTTCAGAGTTGAATTTTTAACGCTTAACATGTCTATAATCAATTGTTGCTGATTCCTGGCGGAATACCTCCGTCGGGTACCGAAGTCTGAAAAATTAACAGCATTATTTCCCAAAATTTTTGCTTTTTTCAGGTTGATTGCCTTTATTTCCCTGTCACTGAGTTTTTTTGAGCCCCTCATTTTAAAAAATATCTCACTGATAATGGCCATTAAGGGCACTTCCCACAGAATCGTCCTGTACCAGGGGCCTTTGATCTTGAGGCTTAACATATCCTTGTCCTGGTTGACTATGACTTCGCTGGGGTCAAAGGTATAGGACTCAAGGTAGTCAAGGTATACTGGGGTTAAAAAATAGCATGTTTTTTCAAGAAACGTTTTTTGATCAACAGACAGCCGAAGGTCTGCCATTTTTTTAATTTCAGTTTTGATGTTTTGTGCAAATCCGTCCGGGAAAGGGGTCAAGCCCCGGTTGATAAATTCATACTGGGCCTCGGCCCTGGGATAGAGCATGTGAACCGCCTGCTGCATGGTAAATTTGTAAAGATCATTGTCCAGAATACTTTGGATCATAACAACGCAACTCCCTGTGTCATTGATTAATAAAAACCGCTCCATGCTTTAATGTCTTCATATTTAAATAAAAAGCAACCCTATTTTATTTTCAGGTTAAAAGATTTATCATATGATAAATAAAATGATTGCCGGTGCAGGCATGAAAATTTTTAAGGGAGGCATACAGATGGAGGTTTCAATGGATAAAGATCACACAGGTGTGATTGTTGTGGATGTACAGGGAGATTTCACCCATTTCAAAAAAGGGTCTCTTGCGGTTCAAAATACGGATCAGGACTATATTGACGCAGTGCTATCCGCAACAAAACAACTGAAATCCAAGGGATATAAAATTTTTGCCACCCAGGATTTTCATCCTGAAAATCATATCTCTTTTTACACCAGTCATAAAAACAAATCTGCTTACGAAACCATTGATGTAGAAGGCCGAACCCAGGTTCTCTGGCCACCTCATTGTGTCCGGGGGGCTGAAAATACCGAGATTTTAATAGATAAAAATTTGTTTACCGCCACAATTCAAAAAGGTATGAACCCCAAATATGATTCTTATTCAGGCTTTTTCGATGATGGCGGTATGGCCACTGGGCTGGATGATTTGCTCAAGTCGCATGGTATAACAACGCTTTTGATCTACGGGCTTGCTACAGATTATTGTGTAAAAGCAACCGCCATGGATGCACTTAAATCCGGGTTCAAGGTGATCCTGGTTGAGGAACTTTGTAAAGGAGTTGCATTGGACACCACTGCATCAGCATTGGAAGAAATGAGATCAGCAGGTATTAAAATCATTTCCAGGGTATCTGACCTGCCGTCCTTTTGAATATAACTGCCAAGGGCAGACCTGGTCTTTCGCTCAGATTTGCCCACAACAAAACATAAAAGTCGCTGTTTGTATTTTTGAAGACTTTCATATAAAAATAAAAGCTGGCAAACAGGAAAAAACATTGAAATTTTCATGGAGAAGCGGTTAAATATATAATATTTTTAAATTTAAAGCTGTAATTGATGGAATCAGACCTTCTTATAAAGAGGACAACAATTTACCATGAATTTACAGAACCAGAGCAATCTGAACATTGCAGTAGTCGGTGCCGGTATTTCAGGGATCTGCGCGGCTTACCTGCTTCAGAAACGTCACAAGGTTTCTCTTTTTGAACAAAACGCTTATTTCGGGGGGCACACCCATACGGTGATAATCCCGGAAGGGCCGGATAAAGGAACCCCGGTGGATACCGGCTTTATTGTTTTTAATGAGAGGACATACCCGAATTTTATCAGGTTTCTTGACCGTCTTGGAGTGAACAAGCGTCTTGCACAGATGTCATTTGGCTACTATTGTAAAAAAACAGGTTGCTATTATGCCACCAGGAATATCAATTCAATATTTGCCCGGCGGCTAAATCTGATAAACCCGCGATATTGGCGATTTGTTTTTGAGATGATCACCTTTTTAAAATCATTGAGGCACGATTACCTGAATAATCTTCTGGCTGAAGCAACCTTGTCCGAGTACGTTGAAGCAAAGGGTCTTCACAAAGACGTTGTTGAAAAATTTATCATTCCCATGGCCGCTGCCATCTGGTCAGGGTCTGATATGCAGATGGGGCGGTTTCCCATCAGAACATTTGCACAGTTTTACGAAAACCATGGCCTTTTGGCCGTAAGCGGTCATCCGTCCTGGTATGTTGTTGAAGGCGGCAGCCATACTTATGTGAAAGCGTTTTTAAACAGTTTCAAGGGCAGGGCATTGAAAGGGTGCAAAGTCGATACCATCCATCGAGACAAAAATAATATCACCCTTTATTTCAAAGACCGTCACCCGGAAATATTTGATGCCGTTGTTGTTGCAGCTCATGCAGATCAGGCTTTGGATCTTCTGGAAAATCCGTCATGCAAGGAAAAAGAACTGCTTGGCTCATGGACATATTCACAAAACCATACGATTTTGCATACAGACACCCGTGTTATGCCTCCCAACAGGAGGGCCTGGGCAAGCTGGAATTATACACGGAGCTTAAAATCCGGAGCTGCGTCTCCTGTAACGGTCAGCTATGATATGAACCGGTTGCAAAAACTTACCGCCACCCGCTCTTATTTTGTGACCCTTAACCCGATTACTCCCATACCACCATGGCATGTGACAGGGGAATTTGAATATACACATCCACAATATTCATTTGAAGCCTTTTCATCCCAGGAAGATCTTTCCATATTAAATGGACCGCAAAATACATTTTTTTGCGGCAGTTATTTCGGGTTTGGGTTTCATGAAGACGGCGTCAGATCTGCTTTGGAAATTGGAAAAAAATTCGGGATTGAATTATGAACTCCAGGATCTACACAGGGACCATTGAACATCGGAGGTTTACTCCTGTTGACCATCGTTTGTGTTATCCAATCTATATGTATGCACTTGATGTTGATGAGTTGCCGCTAATTGATCAATGGTTTCCGTTTTTCGGGGTTAACCGGTTCGGTGTAAGTGCCATCCATAACAAAGATTACCTGTCTTCGGGCAACCAGTCCATCAAACAAAAATTGAATCAATTGTTTGATCAATACAGGATTGATGAATCCATTATATCAGTGATCATGGTCACATCTGCCCGATATTTCAACTATGTGTTTAATCCGGTGAATTTTTATTATTGTTTTTCAAAGAATAAGGCTCTCATCGGTATTGTGGCAGAAGTAAATAATACCTATGGCGAACGCCATCATTATGTGCTGACAAAAAAAATCTTGCCGTCAAAAGGTTGTCTTGTGCGTTATACTACACCCAAAGTATTCCATGTGTCACCGTTTAACCGGATTGAAGGAAATTATGATTTTTGTTTTTCCGATATTGGAGAACAACTCGACATCAGGATCACACTTGTTCACAAAGAAAAAAAAATAATGGAAGCGGTCTTAAAGGCCCGTGCCAATCCCTTGACGCGTAAAAATCATTTTAAAACCCTTTTAAAGCACCCTTTTGCTCCTCATTTGAGTATCCCTAGAATCTACACACATGCCTATAAACTTTATTTTCAGAAAAAATTAACCTTTAACCCGAAACCTGCACCAGCAAATTCCATGACTCTGTCCAAACAAAAACCAGGCCTGATCGAATCCATCTGCCAAAAAATTCTTGTGGATGCGTTTAAAAAAATTACAATCGGTTGTTTAACCATGCGCCTGCCCAACGGTAAAACAATACGGTTTTGCCGGTCAGGCGGGGATACGCAGGCCCGGATTGATATAAAAGATTTTGGATTTTTTCCCAGGGTTGTCATGGATGGTGAAATCGGATTTGGTGAAGCCTATATGCATGGGGAATGGGAGACACCTGACCTGGTAAAGCTGCTGGAAGTATTGATCCACAACAGGGATAAATTTTCCGATGGAAATCTGTTCACCTCCATCCTTACACGGACAAGAGAGAAACTTGCCCATGACCAGCGCAAAAATACCATCAAAAATACCCGCCAAAACATTGCAGCCCACTATGATTTGAGCAATGAGTTTTATCAACTTTTTCTGGACAGGCAAATGATCTATTCAAGCGGTATTTTTCGTGATACAACAGCCTCCCTGGAAGATGCCCAGATCCAAAAGATGACAAAAATCCTGGAAATGGCCGGGGTTGATTCAACCCATCACCTGCTTGAGATCGGTTGCGGCTGGGGGGGATTTGCCGTTTTTGCCGCAGCTTCTACCGGGTGTCGCGTAACGGGTATCACCGTATCCAAAGCCCAATATGAAAAAGCATGTCAACGGGTTGAAAAAGAAGGATTAACCGGCAGGGTCAATATTTTATTTCAGGATTATCGTCACACCAAAGGAGTTTATGATCGAATCGTTTCCATTGAAATGATCGAAGCTGTCGGGCCGCAGTTTTTAGGGCAGTATTTTCAACAGTGCTGCAAACTGCTTAAACCCGGAGGGACAATGGTTTGCCAGGCCATTACGATCCCGGATGAACGATATGATACCTATTGCAGGCAACGCGACTGGATTCAAAAACATATCTTTCCGGGCGGCCATCTGCCCTGCTTGAAGGTTTTGAATGATGCCATCAGCCAACACACGGATTTTAAAATTACCGTTATTGACCACATCGGTCTGCATTATGCCAAAACACTTGCCCATTGGCGGGATCGGTTTATCTCGTGCCGTCAGGATGTTGAGGCTATGGGATTTGACAGGGCATTTATCAGAAAATGGATCTATTATCTGAGTATTTGTGAGGCCGGATTTAAGACCTCGGCCATTGACGGCATTCAAATGGCTATGCACAGATGAAGCCAACTCGATAGATATTGATAATGCAAAAGTTTAAAAACCAGTGAAATTCATGTTGTTTTTAGAATCGCCGGGTCAATTTTTCCAGCTTGTTCCAGAGTGTATGGTCTTTGATTTGTGATCCAAGGGTCCAGGGGAAAACAACGGTTTCGCGGGGCCGTCTGTCCAGCCAGAACCAGCCGGAACAAAGCCCCGGCTCTTTGGCACAAGCAAGCCATACAATTGTGTCCGCACCTTGTTGTGGTGTTCTTAAAATTGAGCGGGTGAATGAGTGAAATCTTGGTAATGAAGACTCGATTCCCGGTGTGTCAACCCATCCAGGGTGCATGGCATGAACAACAATTTTTTTATTTTTCAAGCGTTTTGCCCAAAGTTCCGTCAGGATGACAATCCCCCGCTTGGCTCTTGCATATGCCTTTGATCCGTCATATGGCAATATCTTGTTCTGGAGATCGTTGACATCAATTTTCTGCGTATACATTCCGCCTGAAGAAACATTTATGATCCTGGCACCACCTGACTTGCAAAAAACAGGAATCAGATTTTGAGTCAGGTAAAATACGCCCAAAAGATCTGTGGCAAAAGTCTTTTCAAATCCTTCTTTTGTTTCCATACGTTCATTGAACAATGCTCCTGCGTTATTGATGAGAATATCAATCGTTTTCTTTTTTTCTGCAAGCTGTTTGGAAACACGTTTAATATCCGCCATCAAGCTCAGGTCGGCCACTAAAAAATCAACATGGGTATTGCCGGTCTGTTCAATTATTTCACGTTGAATTTTTAAGGCTTTTTCACGATTTCGGGCAATGATGGTTAAAAAGGCATTTTTTCGGGCAACTTCAAAAGCCGCTGCTTTTCCGATACCGGATGTTCCACCCGTGATCACAACGCGTTTGCCGTAAAGAATATCAGTGTTCTTTGTCCGGAACCGTTTTCCTATGGCATATCCAAATTTGCTGAACATCATCATACCGGGTAAAATAGTATGGTCTGCAATATAATCAATTATATTTGATCCTGAAGAAAACATTTTGCCTTTCCGGGGAAAATTAAAATCCGGGTTCAAGGTTTTTTCAAGCCCCTGGATTGCGATTTTTCCGATTCGCTTTATCACAGGCACAAGCAAGGGTTCAATGATGTTTGCAAACCCGGAAAATTCAATTGTTGCCTGATAATCAATTCGAGTGCCGGATGGCGTTTGGATAAACAATATGGTATCTGTGGCGGAATATGAAGTCCCTTTGCCCTTCAGAACCACTCTGGAAAAAGGTTCATATTCTGTCACCACATATTGCATTTTGGGCCGAAACGGGCCGTATTTGAGTATCAAATCATACTGAGTTCCCGCACTGACATCTCCCAGGCTTTTTTTTACGGACGATACCACACCCGGATCCCAGTTCTGTATGTTGGAAAACTCACTGGTGTAGTTAAAAACGCTTTCTATGGGCTTTTGAACAAGGATGGATTCATTTAATACTATCATGTCGTCCCCTTTGGTTAAAAATTGTTTTCTAAGGGTGGCAGGTTTAATTTAATTGTACTTTAAAATATGGCCACGATTTAAAAGACTTCAACAATAAATAAAAATCGTCTATACTCTATGATTCACACTATTGCTTATGGCTGCACGCAAATAACCAGGAAGAATGGACAAAAAAATGATCAGATTCGGCCTGTGCTGCATATTTAAAGAACACCCCATAAAATTTCGGAAAACAACCGCTAAATACCTTTCAAAGTTTTCTATTGACGTGCAAAAAAAACGCCTGTCAGACTTGTGCCTGACCAATGCCCGAAATTTATTGAAAGCTCTGGAGTTTTGTTATCACAACAAGATTGGGGCCTTTCGGATTAACAGCCAGATTATGCCGTTAAAAACCCACCCGGATGTGGGGTATGATATTGATGATCTGCCCGGTTCGGATCATATCATCAAAGCGTTCAGGGCCTGTGGTGCTTACAGTCTTAAAAACAATATAAGAACGTCCTTTCACCCGGATCAGTTTATTGTTCTATCGTCTCCGAATCCAAATGTGGTGAAGCGTTCTGTGGCCGAACTTAATTATCAGACCCAGGTCGCCCAATGGGTTAATGCGGATGTAATCAACATTCATGCCGGTGGTGTTTACGGCGACAAACCGGCTGCACTCAAACGGCTTGCCCAAACGATTGAAACCCTTGATGATCCGGTCAGGAAAAGACTGACTCTTGAAAATGATGACAAAAGCTATACGCCGGAGGATCTTTTTCCTGTTTGTCATGATATGAAAATTCCTCTGGTTTACGATGTACACCATCATAGGTGTTTGAAAGACCGGTTTTCAATAGAGCAGGCAACAAAACGCTGTGTTCAAACCTGGGACCGGGAACCATTGTTTCATATCTCGTCACCCAAGGACGGCTGGGGAGCATCAAATATCCGAAAACATCATGACTATATAGATAAAAACGATTTGCCTGTAATCTGGCTTTCAATGGATATTACAATCGAGGTGGAAGCAAAGGCCAAGGAACTGGCGATACGAAAACTCATGAAAGAATTAAATATGCTATAGTCTGCAAAAATGAGCATATGTGGGCCAGAAAGAATTTCATGTGTTTTTTTGTCAGGAATACCGTCCTTGATGATTTTACAGCCGTTCTATACAGCCGGGCTAAATTTTTATTTTTTCTTGCCCATATTGATTTTTTGATGTAATCATAAAAGTGTATATAAAATTTCTGGAAAAAAATATTCTACCGATCTTGGATGTTTACGATTCTGATCTGATGTTTGTTACATACCTTTTTAATTTTTAAATATTGTTACTTTAATACGTTTAAGCCTGATTGATTTATGATTTAACCTCATGTTTCCTGTTCTTTCACTAAATTAATGTTTGGCAGGAAATATAATACTGAACATTGATAAAATATTATTGTTCGGTCATATGATAACCGTCAAGAAAGGAGAAATCATGGAAGTAAAAGATTATTGCAAAGCAATGCTGGCCGAAGTTACAGCCTGGAAAGAGAAACTTGAGGCTATGAAAAAAGTTGCTGACACCTATGGCTCAAAAGAAAAAGAAAAAATCCTTCCGCTTATCGGCCAGTTGGAACAGGAGGTGACTACTGCTCAGGTGAGGGTGGATCAGCTGAAAACAGAGTGTCCGTCTGACTGGTCACCCATGAAAAATGAACTGGATGATTTGTTTGGAACGATTGGCAGCGGTGTTGATCGGGCCTGGAAAGACCTTCCTCCTGGAAATGTTGGAGGGTAGAAACTTCAATTGCACTGGTTTGGTTGATTAAACTGAACCAGTGCAGTGCCGAAATTTTGCTGACAAAAATTAATTGATGCATATTTTGTTTGAAAAAAACAGTCGATTTTGCAGGCCTTTGATATCAAAAGTAATTTCTCAGTTTCAGTTCAAACGGGTGCGGGTTCAGATAGGTCTGGATTTTCAGCCAGGGCTGGTCGTATTTCATGACATAGTGCCGGATCAGGGTAATGGGGACGATGAGGGGAACATATCCTGAGCGGTATTGATCAATGATGGTTAACAATTCGTGTTTTTCCGAACCGGTCAGATTCCGTTTGAAATATCCCAGGATATGGTGCAGTACATTGATGTTTTTTTTCACCGTTGTTTTCAACTTCAGGGAGTTTAATAAAATTTTTTCATAGGCATCAAACAATTGATTCATATCCAGGGTTTTCCCCTGGGCGACAAGTTTTCCAAGCTTTCTGTACAGATCCTGGTTGTGGGAAAGAATCAGCAGTTTGTTCCGGGTATGGAAATCAACAAGCCCTCCGGGCGTTCTGTTTTTTTTCAGCAGATCCCGCCAGCGCTGGAGCGAAAAGATGGCTTCAATAAAATTTTCGCGAAGTTCGGGATCATGGAGTCTGCCGGCCTCTTCTACCGGGACCCTGGGAAAATGTTGTGTAAACGCCCTGGCAAACAGGCCTGTGCCGGTTTTACGCACCTTGCCGTCGTCTCCATATACCCTGATCCGGTACAACCCGCTGCTCGGGGATTTGCTTTTGAAAATAAATCCGCACAAATTTTCTTGTTCAAGAGTTTTTAATCGTGCAGGTATCCAGTCTTTCATCTGCCGGGTTTTATCCTGCCCTGTCTTTTGGGTGACAAGCTTCGGGTTTTCAGGGGTTCCGACAAGTCTTACCGCTTCCCTGGGAATGGGCATGCCGCATTCCACTTCCGGGCACACGGGAACATACTCGGCAAACAGTCCCAACGTCTGTGTCAGGAACCGGTCATGACTGTGACCACCGTCATATCGAACCTTGTTGCCGAGCAGACAAGAACTGATACCGATTTTTATGGGGGTAAGCATAGAATTCTCCTGTTTTGTGTTTTTTGAATGATGCATTCAGATAACGGTTAAAAAAAGCGATTATTGACATTATTCTATTCATTATATAGATTTTAACTGTTATTGAAACTGTATTTTTTAAAATATGATAGCGGTTACGATCTGGTGGTTGATTCTCTCTTGATATTTATCGATTTTTTTGCATCACCATGGCAATTTAAAAAGGATAAGCAATGAACCCGACAAATGGTTTTGATGACGACCGTTTCCAAAAGCAAAAACCTGTGTTGGTGACCGGGGCAACCGGATATGTGGCCGGACGGCTTGTGCCGCTGCTGCTGGAATCAGGATACAGGGTAAGAACCATGGGGCGCTCCATTGAGAAAATGGCAGGCCGCTCCTGGGGCTGCCATTCGTCTGTTGAACTGGTGAAAGGGGATATCATGGATATAGCATCCCTGAATCGTGCCGTAAAAGGATGCGGCACGGTTTACTATCTGGTGCATTCCATGATATCGCAGAAGGGAAAATACCGGCATGCGGACCGGACAGGCGCCCGAAACATGGTCCGGGCCGCAGCAGATCAAGGTGCGGATCATATCATATACCTTGGGGGGCTTGGGGATATCACCCACAATAACATCAGCAAACACCTGCTGTCACGAAATGAAGTGGCCCAAATTCTTAAACAGGGACCTGTGCCGGTTACCGTGCTGAGGGCGGCCATGATCCTGGGTTCGGGCAGTGCAAGTTTTGAGATATTAAGATATCTGGCGGAAAGACTGCCTGTCATGATAACTCCCAAATGGGTGAGAATGCCCACACAGCCCATTGCCATTACCAATGTTCTGGGCTATCTGAAAGGGTGTCTGGAACATCCTGAAACCCGTGGAAAAACTTTTGATATTGGCGGGCCGGATGTGGTTACTTACCGGGATTTGTTTTGGATTTTCCGCGAAGTGGCAGGCCTGCCAAAACCTGTAATGATTGCGGTTCCAGTATTAACCCCCAAACTGTCTTCGTTGTGGATTCATCTGGTAACACCGGTTCCGGCCGCCATTGCACAACCGCTGACGGAAGGATTGAGCCTTCCCACGGTCTGTACGGAAACATCCATCCGAAAAATTATTCCCCAGGATTTGATCGATTGCCGTGAGGCTATTCGTCGGGCCCTTGACCGTGTCCGCCGGGAACAGGTGGATACCTGCTGGACTGATGCCGGTGCCATGATCTATCCTGAATGGACCCATTGCGGGGATTCTGATTATTCCGGCGGAACTCTTCTTGAATGCGGTTACCGGGCAAGAGTAAACGGCACGGCCCGATCTCTGTGGCCGGCCATTGTAAGGCTGGGAGGCCGGACCGGTTATTATGGCGCAGATATCCTCTGGCAGATTCGTGGATTTTTTGATGTGCTTGCCGGTGGCGTGGGTCTGAACCGGGGACGAAGGTCAAAAGAACACCTCCAGGTGGGAGATGCCCTGGATTTCTGGCGGGTTCTTGAATTGGATACGCCTTTAAAACTGTTGCTCGTGGCTGAAATGAAAACACCGGGTGAGGCCCTGCTGGAGATTCGAGTCGATCCACTGGACGGTCACCAATGCGACTTGACGCTTTTTTCCCGTTTCCTGCCCAAAGGGCTGCCGGGTATTTTATATTGGTATGGACTTTACCCGTTTCATCAATATGTGTTTGTTCACATGCTCAAGGGAATTGTAAAAGCGGCAGGACTGGAACTGTTGTCATCGCCGAAACGCTTTACGCCGAAAATAAACAGATCCTGCAAAACAATTGATCAATAATTTACACGGGCAGATCTGTTATTTCAGTTTGGTTTGCCCACAACAAATATTGAAAGTCTCGGTGTGAATTTTTTAAGATTTTCATATAACGGCCATGGCAGATCACTCTGCCACAACAAATAATAAAAGATATTTAATTTCAGCAGGTTAAAATTTATTTCATATAAAACCACAAGTTGAGGAATTATTATGGAACCTTCAAAAGAGACAGCATTGAACAAAATCAGAGCATTGTTTGACACCGAAACCCTGTCGGTTTTGTCGACGCAGAAAAACGGGCAGCCCTATTCCAGCCTTGTGGCATTTGCTTCAACCTCTGACCTGAAACAGATCATTTTTTTAACTCCCAGCACCACCCGGAAATATGATAACCTGACAGCCAGCCCCAGGGTGGCCATGTTGATCAATAACAGCCGGAACCTGGCCGAGGATTTTTACAATGCCATATCAGTCACTGCCACAGGCAGGGCCTCTACGGTTGAAGGCGATGATAAAAAAAGGCTTTTAGACATCTACCTTGAACGGCATCCTCATCTCAAGGATTTTGCAGCAGCCCCAACCACCGCATTGGTGAGTATGGCAGTGGACCGGTATATCATGGTGAGCCGGTTTCAGAATGTTGTTGAGATAAAGGTGGGATCATGAAATCTTTTCTGCAGCTTTACGATATAACGGACGGGGATCTTGAGCAGGTTGGCGGCAAAACCCTTGCCCTTGCCAGGCTTCATCAGCACAAGATCCGGGTGCCCAAAACATTTTGTGTTCCATGCCATGTTTATGACAGTTATCTGTCAGGCACCAGGCTCAAGGATCGAATCCTTATGGAAATCAACCGCAAAGCGATTGAAAAGATGAGGTGGGAAGAGATCTGGGATGTATCGCTTCGCATTCGCAATTTTTTTCTGACCACCCCCATTCCCGGCCGCCTCGGTCAATCCCTTGCCCGTGAAATTCACACTCATTGCGGGACAGCTCCGGTTGCGGTAAGATCGTCTGCCCCGGCAGAGGATGGCAAGTCCACCTCTTTTGCAGGAGTGCATGAATCATTTTTAAATGTCAGCGGCACAGATGCTATTTTGAAACACATCCGGCTGGTCTGGGCTTCTTTGTATTCGGATGCGGCGTTGTTGTACCGGAAAGAGTTGGGCCTGGATATCAGTAAAAGCTCAATGGCCGTAGTTATACAGGAGTTGATACCCTCTGACCGGTCCGGTGTGTTTTTCAGCATCAACCCGTCGGATTCGGCCCAGTCGGTTCTGGAGTCGGTCTATGGGTTGAACCAGGGGCTTGTGGATGGCGATATTGATCCGGATCGCTGGATCATTGACCGGTTTTCGGGAAATATTCTCAAGCATACTGAACCCATGCGGGATCACTATGCCTTGCCTGTACTGGATGGAGTGAGTCTTGAGTCTTTGCCGGAAGATCTGCGAAACAAACCGCCATTGAACGAACAAGAGATTCGGCAGGTATGGGAAACAGGAATAAAGGCGGAACGTCTGTTCAACAGACCCCAGGATATGGAGTGGGCCTTCAGCCGGGACAGGCTGGTGGTGCTGCAGGCAAGGCCCGTTACCAGCAGCGGGTTTAAGGACAGCGATGATAAGCGGGCATGGTACTTAAGCCTTCACAGAAGCCATGAAAATTTAAAGACTCTCCATGATAAAATTGAAAATAGCCTGATTCCGGAAATGATCCTGACAGCCGATAAAATGGGGCAGATCCATCTGCCAGAAATGACCAACGCGGCTCTTGCCAATGAAATTAAAACCCGGCAGGAGATCTATGATCACTGGGTTAAGGTGTACTGGGCGGATTTCATTCCTTTTGCCCACGGCATCCGGCTGTTTGGTCAGGTTTATAATGATGCTGTACGGCCGGAAGATCCTTATGAATTTATGAAATTATTAGAGAAAACCGGTCTGAAAAGTATTGAAAGGAACCGGCTGCTGGAAAAATTGGCCGATGTAATTCGTCAGGACCCTGATCTGAATGAGACACTGGCGATCGGGGATGAACCGGCCGGTGATCATCTGTTTATGGTTCTTCTGGAAGAGTTTGTCTCAAAGTTCGGTGACCTGGCCTGCCAGACCTCTGGTGCCAGTGAATGTTACCAGGGGAATACCGCCATCATACGGATTATCCTTCAATTTGCCCGGCGGCCTTCAGCGCCCGCTTTAAAAAATGATAAGACCGATATCCATGCCCTAAGGGAAAAATATTTGGCCTGTTTTTATAGCGAAAAGCAGGCGTTTGCCAAAGATATCCTGCATCTGGGGCGGGCCAGTTACCGGTTGCGGGATGATGATAATATTCACCTGGGCCGGATTGAAGCCCGGCTGTTTGAAGCTGTCCGGGAAGGCCGGAACAGGTTGGCAGACCCGGATGCATATCCATTTGACCTGGAACGGCTGGCGGAACTGCCTGCATTGTCTTCACCCCTTGAGGGGCCGGTTCCGTCACCCGAAAAAGAAACCGCATCCGGGGTAAAGGATCTTTGGTTAAAGGCCCGCCAGGTTGTGGGCCATCCGGCAGGACCGGGGATTGCAAAGGGCTGTGCCAGGGTTATTCTGGAACAGGACGACCTGCTTGAGTTTAAGCAAGGAGAGGTTCTGATCTGCCAGGGGGTTGACCCCAACATGACCTTTGTGGTTCCCCTGGCTGCAGCCGTGATCGAAGAACGCGGCGGAATGTTGATTCACGGGGCCATTATTGCCAGGGAATATGGGCTGCCCTGTGTCACCGGGGCCTCTCACATTACCGGCTTGATCCGGACCGGGGACCAGGTGACAGTGGACGGATATCTGGGAATCGTCACCTGTGATACCGGGGAACTTGAGTCGTGAAAACGTTTAAACTCTTTGGTGCTGCCGTACTGGGCATTGTTCTATTGATCGTTTTTGTTATCTTTTCGTGTTCTTCAAGGGATAAAAAATCTTTTTCAGAAATCCAATGGAAACAAAAGGTGGAAGACACCCGGGTTGAGGATCTGTATGCCCCCCATTTTAATGAGGGACGGTTTTATACTCCCTGGATGGAAATGGGGGATAAAAGTTTTCTGGATGTACTGGGATGGAAGCTGTTTTCAAAAACTCATTATACCAGTGAGGAAACAGATTTTTTGCCCAGGGTCACTCCTGATACGGCAGAACGTCTTGATCAGGTCCGGGGCGATTTTATTCTCTGGATCGGGCACAACACCTTTTTGATCCGGATTGACAAGGTCTACTGGATAACGGACCCGGTCTTTTCCAAGCGGGCCCTGCTGCCGGCAAGGTTGACACCTCCCGCCCTTAGTCTGAAAGAGTTGAATGAGATTGTTAAAGATCTCAATATTTTGATTTCCCATAACCATTATGATCATCTGGACCGGTCAACCATGAAACAGCTTCCCAGGGATGCTGCAGTATTTGTTCCCAGGGGGCTGAAAACTTATGTGATGGGCATGGACAAAACAAACGTGCGGGAACTGGACTGGTGGGAAGCAGTGGACACCGGGAAAGGGTCAACATTGATCTGTCTTCCGGCCCAGCACTGGTCCATGAGAATCGGCCAGGGCCGGAACCGTTCCCTCTGGGCAGCCTGGCTTCTGAAAACCCCAAAGGCGACCCTTTATTTTGGAGGTGATTCCGGTTATTTTAAAGGATTCCGGGAAATCGGGCGCAAATATCCGGATATTGATTACGCGTTTATGCCGATCACTGCATACCACCCCAGGTGGTTCATGCAATACCAGCACATGAACATCCCCGAGGCAGTCAAAGCGTTTGAAGATCTTGGTGCGCGATTTTTTATTCCTACCCAGTGGGGAACCTTTCATCTGGGCAGCGAGCCTGCCGGGTTCCCGGGCCTGGATCTTATCCGCCATATCCGAAAAAATAATCTTGATCTGTTTCGCTTCAACATAATGGATGTGGGCCAGATCCTTCCCCTTAACTGACAGTTTCTATATTCTTGTCACCGCGACAAGAGGTTGTTTTCTGATAAACTCAAAAACACGAGAAATCCATCTTTTTTGATTTTTATTTCATATTAGCTTATTCAATCGTGTCATGACTTATTCTTCCATTGTTCTTCTATATCACTAATACAGATTTTGCCATCTTCGTTGCCTTTGACCACAACCAGCCAGTAGCCGACGCTCATGGCAAGCGTCATTGCCGCTATGGCAAGGACATATTCAGCTGAAATTTTAGTTAAATCCATGATAATGACCTTTCGGGAAATGGCCATCAGTGCTGTGGCCATGACAATCTTTACATGGATCACATCATCCCGTAAATAAATAAGAATGTTGATCAGTATTTCGACGGCAATCAAAACAGCCATAAAAGCACCGAACAACGCCAGAATGTCTGAGATGGTAAGCAGCATGAACGGTGGAGCTTTCAGTTCCTGATACATTACTAAAATAACATCGGCCACACCCCAAATGATAACAGTGGTCATCAGAATGGCCAATAATCTGATTGCAATGCGAACGATAGTTCTTAATTTCTGGACCAGTGGTTCATTCGGGTTTGATAAATCATCCATTATTTCTCCTAATTTGTCAGTTAACAGCTTCTTTAGATTATCTCAAATAATTATAGCGCAGCTTTTTTTCTATCTCAATGGTTATAAAGATAAGCGATTCTAAATTATATTTTACTTATGTAGATCCTTCATTGCTGCACGGTAAGATTTTTTTTCTTGCCTTCATTTGGTTGTACCTGATACAGATGCATAACATGTTGTGCCTGTGTCAGGTTGGAGATAATCTTCCGGATTTTAGAGGATTTGTTTATGTTTGGGTTAATAAAAGTGAAGTTTTGATCTGTATCTGCAGACCCGGCAACATCTATAATAAAGGCTATCGGTATAGGATTGGTATTTGCTTTTTGTAATTGACATAAGAACACTATCTTTTATTTCCAGTATCATAAGCCTGGTTCTTTGCATTTGTATGATCTACATTTCTACAACCCGTAAAACATACAACGGATTTACTCAATGGACAATCGCCTCCATTCTATATAGCTTTGGAATGGTTTTTATGAGTTTGAGATCTATCCTGCCTGACTTTATATCAATCATTGTTGCGAACATGCTTTTAATAGCAGGGTTCGGATTTATCGCATATGGTTTAGAACTTTTTACAAATAGTACCAGGAGAATATGGCTTTTTACATCTCTTACCATATTAACGGTCATATTATTCCTTTATTTCACCTATTACTCTCCAGATGTGAATTCGCGTATAATTATTATTTCAGCTATAATTATAATCATTTATGGATACTCTGGATATCTTGTCCATATGTATGTTCCAAGATTGATCAATGATCGAAACACTTTTTTGGAAGTTGTTTTTGTTATCCAGGCTTTCTGGAATGTATTACGAGTTATTCATTCAGTTTTCATTGAAGGCGCTATAGTTGATTATATGAACGCATCAGGCTTTTACGGCATTACAATAGTGGTTTTCTTCAGTGGAAATATTTTTATTATCATTGGCTTAATTGTACTCAATTTTCAAAAAGTTGAATTTGATCTGAAGGCTGCAAAGGAGGAGGTCAACGCACTAAGAGGAATTATTCCCATCTGTTCCTACTGCAAGAAAATCAGGGATGATCAAGGAATCTGGAACCAGATCGAAGCATATATCCATGCCCACTCAGAAGCAAAATTCAGCCATGGCATATGTCCGGAATGCATGAATAAGCTTTATCAGGAAATTGATGATGAGAATGACCACTAACAACTCAGCATAGTTCAAAGGCTGGGTGGGTTGAGGTTAAATAATGGGAGTTGGTATAGTGCTTCCTCCTGGTGTTAATTTGGTCCGGTAATCTTCCAAATACCGATTCTCATCGCGCGCCCAATATAAGGATTGAATATCAACGGCTCTTAACAGAACCTCTTCTCTGGCATCAGAAGCCTCTGCCAGAATGTCACCCATGGGGCCAACCAGTTTGCTTTTTCCACAACTGTTATTACCAACGGTATTAACGCCTAAAATAAAGACGGTATTGTCCAAGGCTCGTGCTGGCAATTGGATATCCCAACGCCGCGATGCAGAGACACTCCATACGGAAGGGCAAATAATCAGTTCCACGCCTTCCAATGCCAACAGCCGTGATGGTTCAGGAAATTCCATTTCATAACAGATCAACACCCCTATTTTTGCCTGTTCTGTTTCAAAAATGGGGTATTTTATCTCACCCTTTTTAAATATTTCGCTCTCGCGCCCCCATAAAAGGCTTTTACGCACAACACCCAATATCTCTCCTTTTTGATCGATAATAGCCGCTGAAATAAACAATTGATTTTCGGAATCTTTTTCTGCAAAAGAACTGATCACCACGGCTTTTGCGCGTCGAGCCTCTTCTCTGAGTTGATTAATGGAAGGTCCGTCTCTTGTTTCAGCCAATTGTTGAAACGCCTGCCTGGACAGATAGTAACCCGTGGTCCAGAGTTCAGGAAAAACTATTAGATCGGCTTCCTGGCCGAGCTGTCTCATAAACTGAATTCCTCTTTTTAAATTGGCCTGAATATCACCTAAAATAGGTGTGATCTGAATGGCAGCGACTTGAAACATTTTTGGAACTCCTCCTTAAATTGTTTTCTTTGGCATTATAAATATGGCTTTAGAGCCTTGTAAAAATGTTTGGCCATAATTGTATATCCCTGATTGTTAGGGTGGATCGAATCACTCATTAGTCGAGGCTTTCCAAAAATATCTTTAAAAATATTCTGAACGAGAACCGAACCGGTTTTTTCTGCTAATTCAATATAACCCCTTCCAAATCCTCGTCCCCAAAAAGGAACGTCAATCCCACCAAGGATTACTAAGGCACCGTTTTTTTGTATTATATGAATCAGCTGCTCAATATTTTTAAAAGCAATTTCTTTTTTGACACCGTTTTTAAGATCGTTACCTCCTATGGTGATCAACACAATACGTGGATTCATATTAATTATTTTATCAATACGATTAAGTGCTTTTTCAGTTGTGTCTCCCGGCACCCCTGAATTGATAACTTCAATATCAATCAATCTGGATAGCTGGGACGGGTAATCCATACCTTTTGTTGCTCCAGTACCATAGGTCAGGCTATCTCCGAAACAAACAATGGTTTCCCCAATTGGATCAGCATTTTTGATTTTATAAGATGATGGAAAGGAAAAAAGGACTGCCAGACTGACAAGTATGACTGTGGATGTGATGATAATGGTTTTCATAAAATTTTCTTTAAATTTTTACCTTAATTTTTTTTAAGCCTTTTTTTTCGGTGAAAAAACGATTCACAAAAAGTGTTGCTCTGATTTGAACCATGCCATAAATTCATATGGTTCAGGCAAGAATTATTAGGCCTGCAACCCAGCTTATGGCATCTTTATCTGATACATTCGCGTTGTTCGCTTTTTGAGCTGACCATCCGGAAGACTTCATTAATTGGATGACATCGATACCAAAACCTGACATTGATGGGCGAGCAAACTCTATATGACGGCAGGGTCTGTTTTCTGCTATAACGCAGCATTTTTCTTGATCGTCACAAAATAATTCTTTGCATGATCCTCCGGCAAAAGCTTTTGACTTTCCAAAACCTATTTTGATGGCTTTTTGCTCTACTGCTGCTACAATCTGATGAAGCAGTTGCATCACACTTTTGCGTTCATCAGAAAACATTACTGATGCCGGCAATTCTATTTTTACTGTAATTGAATATCTGCTCTGTGACTGCCATTTTCTAAATTCAGCCGGGCCTTTAACAAAAGGTGGGCAACTTGATGCAAGCCCATAATTTGGGCAGGTATATTCTCCATTACAAAGTGCTGCCAAGTCATCTTTAACCTGAATCTCTTTGGACGATATGACAGCACAAGCACTTGCTCCAAGCCTTTCTGCTTCATGTATCAATTGTTTAAGGTTCTGTTTTAACATCATTTTGCCACTCTTAATGCTATATTAATTGATCTTTTCCCATATACACACTCTCATAATCAATAAATGCTGTTATCCATTCTTTTTTTGTTTCATTCTCTCTCTAAAGCTGACGTCAATCAGTGCAGATTCGGGTGTTTGTGTATCTCAATAGATTGTCTGACCCTATTGCCTGGTTGAAAAATACCAAAATGATCCTTGGGAATCAATCTCTTAAATTTTTACATTTTTTTTCGGCCGAGGATAACCTGTGCCTTAAACGGAATAATCTCTTCCGCCCTTAACATCCAACAAGGTTGCATATACAACCTATAATCTGCTTTGCTGTTTTATTTGATCCCATTATCTGTTCCAGCGGCAGGCTCTGTTTAAAAAAGATACTGAATTGATACTCATTGATACAGTTGTGCCTCAATAAAGTGTATCAAACTACGGCATTGATCCGGTTCCCCTTGCCAACAGGGCTTATTCCCTCTTGGCATGTAATTTGTAATAGAGATATTCAACGCTCAAAAATATCTAAACTGTTTGTTTTTAATTTTTAAAGAAAAGGAATGTATAATGAAAAAAGTATTGATTGCGTATTCAAGCCGGACAGGTACCACGCAGAAAATGGCCGATTACCTTGCAGAAGGATTCAGAATGTCAGACAATCAGGTTGAGGCCTTAAAAATTTCCACGCTCAAGGATGAAAAAGATATATCAGGTTATGATGCATATCTCTTCGGATGTCCCACATATCATAAGGATATGACCGGCGGAATGAAACAATTTCTTTTCAAGGCGGAAAGAGCAAATCTAATAGGAAAAATTGCCGGTGCCTTTGGATCTCACACCCACAGCGGTGAGGCCGCTCCTATGGTATTTGACACCATGCAGCATGTTTTTAAAATGGATGTCACAACCCTTGGCCCTCTGAATCTCACCGAAGAGATAATGAGCAACGATGAAGGAGTGAAAGCTTGCCACGATTATGCTAAAGCTATCGCTGAAAAGCTGTAAAAATCAATACCACCGATTCTGTACTATATGACATTGTTCACTAGGAGAATACTATGAAGTGTCCCACATGCGGATGTGATAAATTTTATGTTAAAGATTCGGATGATGAGTATGAAATCTATACTTTTACCATCCGGAACGGTAATGTCTCATTCGAACCTGACCTTGATAGCTCAACCCTGCCAGAGTTAACGGATGAAAGTGAGGCCTTCTGTAATAGATGCGCCTGGCACGGGAAATTACAAATTGGAGGGTAAGAGACCAAAAGAGGGGAATTAAGGCCTTTGTGTTTTCCCCTCTCCCCCCCCCCCTCATATCCCAAATAATTCAACCCTTCCCCTGAAAGGACTGACTCTACAGCCTGTTAATGCACAAACCCGACATCATTATTGGTCGATTATTTTACGATAGTTAGCAAAGCCGCAACCACAACGTCTTTATATTGCGACCAGTTTGCTTTATTATTTGTACTCAAACGCTGATATTGTTTTGAAATTTCATGGCCTATCCTCATTTTCTTGTTTTTTTTAAACAGAAACTGAGGAGTAAGGCACTAATTTCAAGAGGATGGAAATTCTTTCATATAAATTTAGTGGTTTGCAAGTAGTTATCTGATAATTTTTTGACATTCCAGGAAATTGTATATTTATGGCTTGATATTTGCATTATTGATCTAATTTGATTTATAAATTTTTTTAAAATGAAATTTGTGATGTTTAATATCAGCTGTTTGGAATATTTATAACTTGAAAAATACTATTAGGAGAGGTGAATAAATGTATTTTAACCAAATTTCTGTCGTAGGACTCGGGTGTCAGTCCTATTGCATCGGTTGTCCAGCCGCTAAAACAATGATGGTTGTGGACCCAAAAAGAGATATTCAAGATTATCTGGAGATTGCCTTTCAAGAAGGCATGAATATCACTCATATTATCAATACCCATCTGCACGCCGACCATGTTTCCGGCGATCAGGAATTAAGTGCAGCAACTGGTGCCGATATCTATATTAATGACAGTGTAGAGATCAATTATCCCCATAAAAATATCGAACATGGTGACATCCTTACTTTGGGCGCGGCTAAAATTGAGGTATTGCATACGCCCGGACATACCCCGAATTCAATTTCCCTTGTTGTGACGGACACATCCAGATCCAGTGAACCCCAGATGATCCTAACAGGAGATCTGCTTTTTGTTGGTGATATAGGACGGCCGGATCTCCCTGGTGCTGAAATTCTCGATGAACAAGTAGAGAATCTGTATAACAGCCTGTATAAAACCCTGGCCAACTATCCTGATCATTTGGAAGTCTATCCTGCCCATGCTGAAGGTTCGTTGTGCGGTAGAGGCATGAGTGCTAAAAAAAGCTCCACCTTAGGGTATGAACGAAAAGCCAACCACATGCTTTGCTTTAATTCTTTTGAGGAATTTAAAAACGATATTACATCTGCTTTTCCCGTAAAGCCTAAAAGTTTTGCCCACATTATTGCCACCAATAGGAAAGGTGCCGACCTGCTGGATGCGTGTACCATGGACAAAAGGCTGACGCCAAGGCATTTCCAAGAATTGATGGAAGATAAAGGCACTTTGATATTGGATACACGGGGCAGTGCTGCGTATGGAGGGTTTCACATCCCCGGCAGTATCAACATTGGTTTTGAAAAACAATTGGCCAACTGGGTGGGAATGGTTATTGATCCAAAATCAGAGCTTCTTCTGGTGGTGGATGACCGGGAAGCCTATGACCGGATGACCACAGAACTTCACCGCATTGGCTACGATGCGATTATAGGTTATTTGTCAGGGGGCATTAATGCCTGGTTAATGAGCGGTCGTCCCGTAGAGCAATTGACCCAGATTTCACCACTGCAACTACAGCTTCTGCTTGGTCCTGATTGTCCAAAAATTCTGGATGTCCGTACTCTTGCAGAATGGGATAGTGGTCATATACATCAGGCCAGGCACCTGCCGCTTACAGATATTTTAGAGGGTAATATACCTGATATGGATAAAAATCAGGAAATCATTTTACAATGTGGCAGTGGTTATAGATCCAACATTGCAGCAAGTTTTTTTAAAGAAGCAGGGTTCACGAATTTAAAGTCCCTGGCCGGCGGAATATTTGCCTGGTCTAATGCCAATCTTCCATTGGTTTAGAACCCATACAAAAAGGTTTAATTTATGTGTCCATAACAATAAGGGTTGATTTGGGAGTTCCTGGCGGCTGTTTCGCCAGGAACTCGGTGCTGACTTTGTCAAGCCTCTGGCCCCGGCAGGGCTGCCGGGGTTAAAAATTATACATATTCAAGGTATTTGATGCGGTAAGGCTCCAGCTCATCGGCAATATCCGGCAGACCGTATTCGTTCAGGACATCAGCGGTGGGAAAACCGGTTTCAGGGTCCCAGCCCCGGACCTGATAGTAGAGGGGAATGAGTTCCGCCTCAGGAAAGAGGCTTCCCTTGTTGGGGCCGTCGGGCATGGGCTCCTCGGTAAAACGCCGGGGGTTTTTGTCCTCCAGCCGTCCCACCAGCAGACGGTTCCAGTAGGCTCTTTCCAGATGGACAATGCGGCCTCCGATCTGCAGCAGCTCTTCCGGTGAAAAGTTCATGCCGGTGGCTGCGGAAAGCATGGCTGCCATATGTTCCGGAAGAACGGCAAAAGACCAGCTGTGGGTAAAGCTGCACTGGGTCAGGCAGTCGCCCACCGCTTTGAGATCCTCCTGATATTTTTCCATTTCCGGTTTTTTCACTTTTGAAAGGGGTTTTTCAGCCGCCTTATCTCCCAGGGTTTTCTCCACCAGGCCGGGATAGAAGGCCCCGGTCAGTTCCAGGCAGGCCAGTCCCTGGAGGTGATCTCCCCCCCGCCGTCCGGTGGCAAAACCGATGCCAAAGGCAAAACCCAGGCCCCGGGGATCGTCCTGGGACATGGTATGTCCCTTAATGCTCATGGTATATTCATGCCCGCAATCCAGCTTTTTGGCCGCATGGTGGGCCCCTTCAGCCAGAATATCTCCGAATCCTTCCCGGGAAGCAATCATCCGGACCAGCTTGTCGATCAACTCCTGATCACCCCACCTGAGTGTCAGCCCATTGGTCTCCTCTTTGGTGAGCAGCCCTTTTTCGTAACACTCCATGGCCCATGAAATGGCTCCCCCGCAGGAGCAGGAGTCCATACCCAGTTCGTTGACCAGTCTGTTGTTGTGAATCACCGAAGCCGGGTCCAACAAACCGATTCGGGGCCCCATGGCAGTAACGGTTTCATACTCCGGCCCCCCTGTTATCTCACCGGCATATTCTCCCTTGGAGATCCTGCTGAACCTTCCGCAGGCGATGGAACAGGCAAAGCACCCTTCCCGGTGAGCCAGAAATCGATCCCGATGGTTCTCACCGTTCAGCAGATCAGCATCGGGGTGATGCCCTTTTTGAAAATTTTTCCAGCAGAACCAACCCTGGTCATGATTTGCCGGTGTGGTGAGAAGCAGTGTCCCCTGGTCGTTGAGCATCTGAACCATGGCATCCTGCCGCATCTTTTTCCGGGCCCGGGAGCAGATTTCGAAAAACTCCCGGGGCCGGGCAATCTCAACCGGATTGGTCCCCCGAAGAGCAATGGCTTTCAGATTTTTGGAACCCATGACCGCTCCCATGCCACACCTGCCCGCAGCCCGGTACACATCATTAATGATGCAGGCATAACGAACCAGGTTTTCGCCGGCCAGCCCGATAAGGGCAATATGGAGTTCATGGTTTTGCAGCTCGTTTTTGATGAGCGTGTCTGTTTCAGGAATGTTTTTTCCCCACAGATGTTCGGCATCCCGTATTTCAACCCGGCCGTTGTTGATATAAAGATATACCGGACTGTCAGCCTTTCCCTGAATCACCAGCTGATCGTATCCGGCATATTTGAGTTCCGCACCCCAGTGCCCACCCATGTTGGCATCTCCGAAACCGGCGGGGTCCTGTGCCGGCGATTTGGAGGTCACCGTGCATCTGCCACTGGAGGGGGCAAAGGTTCCCGTGAGGGGACCGACGCCGAAGATAAGCCGGTTTTCAGGTGAAAAAGGATCCAATTCCGGTTCTGTTTCACGGTAGAGAAGTTCCGAGTTAAGGCCCCGTCCTCCGAGCCATTTTCTCAAGTGTTCCTTTGATATCTCTTCCACCGTGACCTTCCCGCCGGTCAGATCAATACGCAATCTTTTACCGTTATACCCTTGCATAATTTTCCTCCTCCGCAATGTGTCTCTGGTGTGACTGCCGACGCCTGGAGGACATGTACTCTTCAGCGGAAACATACATGAGGGCACCCGAGTCGCAGAATGTGGTGCATATGGTCTCCCCCCCGCACAAGTGGCATTTGAAGGCCACCTCTTTTTCGGGATGGAAACCGATTTGTCCAAAGGGGCAGGACTGGAGACACTGACGACACCCCATGCATGCCTCCTCATCAATCACCACAGCACCTGTTACCTTATCCCGAACAATGGCTCCGGTGGGACAAGCCGACATGCATTGGGGTTTGCTGCAATGGAAACAGATGCCGGGAAAACTCACTCCGGTTCTTTCAAATTTTGTTATCCGTATCCGTGAGAGAGCCGGGCTGCACTTTTGCTCATTGTACAAAGAGCAGGCCATCTCGCAGGATCGGCATCCTGTGCATTTCATCGGATCAACCATTAAAGCCTTATTCTCAGCCATTTATTCTTCCTTATCACAAAAACGTTGAAATAGCGCCTCCGGCGGCCCTGCCGGGGGCCAAACTTTTATAAAGTTTGACAGAATCTATAATATGGTGGGAACAACGAACAATTCTGTTCATCAAACGACAAAGTAAAAATCAACATTTTCGTTGCACGACCTGTAACACCATGTGTCCACACTGTCTTAAAACATGTCAATGGCGATTTTTTTTAAACAGATTATCTCCAATATGACACCCATGCCCATATGTTTCTATCGACAGAAACATATAGAAGTTTGCAAAAATATCAAGTGTTTTTTTGAATAATATTTTTTGATTGTATTATAAAATGGCCAAGTCCGCTTGGTCTCAACATTATATAGGAGGTTAGAGAGAAAGTTTCTTTCACCAGTCCTGAGAGGATTTGACCTAATATCCGGTCAACTCCACATATCCAAAGCCGTTTATCTCTTTGCCGGAGAATCGGGCCGCCCCTTCCCAGTAGGGGAACATATGGATGTGTTCCTGGTTCGGGATCACGGGGGTGACGGCCATTTTAATGCCGTGGCCGGGCAGGGTGATCTCCCATGCTCCCGGATATCGCCTGCCTGTTGCCGGGCTGGTCCAATACCCCTTTGTTTGAATAGTAAAATCATCTTTGTTCAGGATTTCATAGGTGCCGTCAGGAAAGCAGAGACTGCCGAAGCCATAATTGTTGGGTGTTCCGTCGGGCTTTCTGATTTGACAGACCATGAAATCGCGTCCGTCATCCAGGTGGGCCGAGAACCAGTCCCATCCGGCCACGTCAGCGTCCAGGGCACTGGTACTCCATTCGTGGTCAAACCAGGTGTTGCCGTCAACCTTATGTATATCCGGGCCGACTTGAAGGGTGCCGCTTGTCTTAAGTCTGGGCAGTGAATAATAAAAAGAGGCATTGAAAGGTTTGCGGCCTTTCCGGCTAAGCCCCTGGTTGCCTTGCAGGATAACGGGTTTTTCTTGGGTTAAAACCAGTTCAAGCAATATCCCATCTCCTCTGGCCGTCAGAACCAGGCGGTCATTGACCTGCCGGACACGCCAGTCATCTATCCAAACCGTGTAGGGGTTTTGTTGCGAACCTGCAATCCCAAGGCTCTGCCGGTTCATGCGAAGATCTGAATAAAAGGTGCCGGACCGGGTGTCGGTCACGGCGAGATGGGTAAAATAAAGCTGACGGGTTCGCCATTTTGAGGCTCCTTTCACTGGTTCACAGGAGAGGGCCTGCCTGAAAAAGGTCAGCTGGTATCCAAAATGCCGTCCTTGGTCATTCTTAAGATTTCCGGTATAATACCACCATTCTGTCCTGAACCCGTCATGGGAACCTGCGTCCTTTGGAAAGCCAATGGGCCTGGGGGCATCGGCTTTATCATAACACTCCCCTCCGGCAGTGGATGAAAGGGCCTGCATAATATTGATCCGGTCAATACTAATTTGATCTTGCTCCTGCGGAGAGCTGCATCCAAAAGCCGTTAGCAGCAAGAGACATGAAATCAGTGTTAAAAGTATCTGTGATGGACAACAGCGTATCATTTCTTACTCCATGTGAAGGGCTTTTCCGATATCTGTTCTGCCAGCCCGGATGGCGGGAAAAATACCGGCCACAACAGTGGCCAGGCAGCACAGGGCCACGGCCTGGATCAAGATTTCCGGCGAAATCACCATGTCATAGGTCCATCCAAAAGCCCTGCGGTTGACAATGTTGATCAGGACCCAGGAAAGGCACACACCCAGGGGCAGGGCCATTACACCTGATATGAAACCTGCCAGCCCGCATTCCCATAATAACAGACTGGCGACCTGGCGGGTTTTTGCACCGCATGCCCGGAGGATGCCCAGTTCCCTTGTCCGTTCAAGCAGCATGGCCATCACCGAGTTTAAAATACCGGTCAGGGCTACAATGGCGGTCAGCACCTGCAGGGCTGAGGTGATCAAAAAGGTTTTGTCAAATACGTCAAGGATGTTTTGTTTGATGGAAGCCCCGGACACAACCCTGATACCGGCAGTTTCCGGAATAAACGACCGGATGGTTTCAATCACGGGATTCACTGCCGTATTTGGGTTTAAAAACACCTGCATTGACGTGATGTCTTCATATCCCCAGAACTGTTTCATGACGTTGCGGCTTACTACAATCCTGCCTCCGCCCATGAAAAAATCCCTGAAAATGCCTGCTATTTTAAAGGACTTAGGCCCTTTTCGGGTTTCCAGAATCACCTTGGCCCCGGACTTTGATTCAATATGGTTTTTCTGGGCAAAGATTTCAGAAACAAAGATCCATCCTTTTTCCAGCATATCAGGCAGCTGGCTTTCCTCTGCAGCTGTCCATGACCAGTGCTTGGTTGACAGATCTGTAAGATAGGAAAAAATATGAACTTCACCTGATGTTCGGGAAAAATTTCGGTGAATATTGTAGGCAGACACCGACGCCACTTCCGGCAAAGCCTGGATATCTTTGAGCAGTTCAGGGCTTAAGGCTCTGTTGAGTGTGTCGGAAGACGACACATGGATGTCTCCGCCGATATGGCCGTCCACCCAGTCAATTATGGAGAACCTGAAGCTGCCGGTCATTATGTCAATGCCGATATATACGGAGGTAGCCACCATGAGAGACGCTATCAGGACACTGGTTCGGCTTAAGGACCGGACAATATTTCTCAATGCCATCTTTGCCATGACTCCCCATGACCGGCCAAACACTGCAAGCAATCCCATGACCGATAGCAGTATGATTATTGGTGCCAGCAGGGCAGATCCGAAAAAGATCAGGAACACCCCGATAAAATCAAGTCCTGGGCGATCGGTGAAAACGGTTAGAATCAAAATTGCTGCACCTATGATCAGGCTTCCGGCAAGGGTGAGAAAGGGAAGGTGTTTTTTCAGTGAGCTTTCCGCAGCCGACCGCTGCATAAGGGTAATGGGCAGGGTTTGTGCGGCATTTATTGCTGGAAAAATAGATGCAACAAAAGAAGAGAGGATGCCGGCCAGCAGGCCTTTTGCAATGGTTGAGGCGGTGATATGGGTCTGGCTTACCGTTAATACGAAATAGACGTCAGATACTGTGCTGCACACGGCCTGCACCGCACCCTTGCCCAGCAGGATGCCCAGGCAGGTGCCCAGGACAGAGCCAACCAGTGCATAGATCATCACTTCGATCATTACGGTTGAAAAAATGTCACCCCGGGTTGCGCCCAGTGCCCTGAGGGTCCCGTTCAATTGCCTGCGCCGGGTGATGGAAAAGGACACGGTGTTATAGATTAAAAAAATTCCCATGAACAGGGCCAGCATGGAAAATGCGGTCAGGCTGGTTTCAAAGGACCGGGACAGTTGGCGCACAATATGGTTCTGCTGGCTTGTTTCCACAAGCACAACACCTTTGGGCAATATCTTTTGGATCTGTTCTGCCTGGGATGTGTCTGCCAGGATCAGGTCAATACGGGTGATCTCATCCCCAAATCCCAGAATTTCCTGGGCCAGGGAGATGTCCGCCAGGATCAGCCCCTGAAACACCATGTTGGTTGAGGTATCGCTGCTGTTGAGAAAGCCTGAAATAAAGGTTTGAACCTGCCGTGATCCAAATGAAAGGGTGAGGGAGTCATTTTGATTGATGCCATATTGCGCGGCAAGGTTTTTTGATACCAGCACCCCTGAGGTGCGGGTTAAAAGGCCTGAAAGATCATTGCCAAATGTCCAGGACCCGGATCGGGACTGCACCGTCAAATCCCTGAAATACATTTCGGAAAAAGGGTCGATCCCCATGAGTGTCAGGGTCTGCTGATCCAGTTCCCTGACACTGACGTGGGTGGAGATGACCGGTGCGGATCGTTTAATTCCAAGATTGGTTCTAAGTTGCGTAAAAACAGACTGGGGGATTTTGAAATCGCTGCCCACAATCTGGTGGGTGGATCGTGCGGTTATGGCAGCGGTTGACAGTTCAAAAGACTTGCTCACACTGGTTTTGGCGATATCAATGGCGATGACGCCGGCAACCCCCAATGCAATGCCGAATATCAGCAGAAAGGTCCGTAACATATTGTTGCGGCTCTGGCGAAAACAGGTCTTTATCAATGGTTTTTGGATCATGGGTGTATCAATTCATTGTATTGAGGCACCAATGTCCGGCCCAGAACAGAAAAAACCTGGTCAGCATATGAAACGGCTTCCGGGCTGTGGGTGGCCATAACAAGGGTCTTTCCGCTGTTTTTCACCAGGTCTGAAATCAGTTCAAGGATAACCTGACCGGTTTCTGCATCAAGGTTTCCCGTGGGTTCATCCGCAAGAATAATTTGCGGATCATTGACCAGGGATCTTACAATGGCAACCCTTTGCTGCTCTCCTCCTGAAAGTCGGTCCGGGTAATCGTTTCGCCGGTCAAAAAGCTCCACTTTTTTCAGCAGGGAGGCTGCCCGGTCAAGACAGGTTTTTTTCGGCATGCCGTCCAGTTCACAGATCAGGGTAACATTTTCAAGTACAGTGAGTACAGGAATCAGGTTGAAAAACTGATAAATAAACCCGATATGCCTTCGCCTGAACAAGGTTCTTTGGGTGTCGTTCATGTCGGATACACAGGTGCCGTCAACCCGGATACTTCCTTTGTCCGGCACATCAATTCCGCTGATCAGGTTGAGCAACGAACTTTTTCCCACTCCGCTTTTTCCCATGATCACAAAAAACCGGCCCGAGGAAAAACAGGCTGTCATATCGTTGAAAATAACCCTTTTGATTTTATTGTCATCAAAGGTTTTACTGATCCCGGAAAGCAGAATATCCAAAAATCCCCCTCTCGTTTTTTTATGGTTTTTATCCTTAGCCTTATTAAGATGCAGCCTTTTTTGCTTGCTTTTAAATATAATTTAAGACAGGAAAGTGTTTTTGCAATAAAGGTTTTAAGAGCAGGATGGCCAAGTGTGTGTGAAACTCCAGTAGCAGCCTCCTGTTGCCGACCATGTCAAGGTTAAGCAGATGTTCATTCTCGGTCAGAATAAAAACAATCAAATCCCCTGAATTTGACTCTCCTCCCTTGAAATATTCAAAGTCTTATAGCTCAAAGAATTAGATGCTATTTAATTAAATTTTTGATATATCTTTTTTGCTTTTTAATTTAAAAAAATAAGGATTTGAATGCCTATATTGAAACAAATGACATTATTTGAACAAGTCGGAATAGCATCAAACAATAGTTGGTTTTCCAAGGCTTTGGAGGTGTTAGGCATTTCGGAAAAACCTGCGTGGCCTGACGATTTCGGAGATGCTATAATCAAATGGAATTCAAAAAATAAAAGAAAACCAATTAGGGTTTTAAGTCTGTTTAGCGGCGCAGGCGGTATAGATATAGGTTTCCATGATGCCGGTTTTCAAATAGTTGAATGTAATGAAATAGAAAAAAATTTTGCCGCTACTCTTTTGGAAAATTCACAAGCAAATAGACTGCTTTCAGATTCAAATATTATCTGTCTGGATATTAGAAAATATGATCCTGAACCAGACAATATTGATTTTATTATAGGTGGTCCCCCATGCCAGACGTTTTCAGCGGCTGGTGCAAGAGCTGCTGGTGTAAACGGCACGGATGATGAAAGAGGAAATCTTTTTAAAGAATATGTTCGCATTCTTAAAAAGATAAAACCACGGGGCTTTCTTTTTGAAAATGTTTATCGAATAGTAGGGGCCCAGGGAGGCAAGCCCTGGAAGGAAATTCGGAAGGCTTTCCAAGATGTTGGTTATAAGTTGTATTGGAGAGTTATTGATGCGGCCGATTATGGTGTTCCACAATTTCGGGAACGGCTTATCATTGTAGGCTTAAAAGAGGGGACGTATAAATTTCCTTTTCCTACCCATGGCCCGGATTCCACTGACCAGCGTGGGTATTACACTGCAGGTAAGGCTGTTGATGGCTTGGCTTCAAAAATATCGGTATTCAAGCTTGGTGGAAGGCATGGACATTTGTTAAATGATATCCCGCCCGGCCTTAACTATAGTTTCTATACTGAAAAATTAGGCCATCCCAAGCCAATTTTCGGTTGGCGGTCTAAATTTTCAGACTATTTATATAAAGCTGATCATGGAACTCCTGTGAGGACGATTAAAGCTCAGGGTGGACAATATACAGGTCCGTTCCATTGGGAAAATAGACCTTTCACCATAGAGGAATTGAAACGTCTGCAAACATTCCCGGATAATTATAAAATTGTAGGAAATCGGCAAAACACAATCCATCAGATAGGTAATTCCGTACCACCACAATTAGCAAGAATTTTAGGGTTGAGCATTTTACAACAAGTTTTTGATATCTCACTACCGTTTGAAATTGATTTAATGCCTGATTCGTTTAAATTGGGTTTTCGGGCAAGAAAACGTGACGTAACAAAAATTTATGCTCAAAAAGCTGCTCAAGCGATCTCATGCCTGCCAAAAGATGAAGTTAAAAAAAAATATGTTGGTGAACGTATCGGATATGTAAGGGTTACCGATGATTTTCAATTGATTTTATCCTCAAAAAGTGATTCAGCAGATTATTTTATACAATATACGGCTCAAAATGATGAATGGATTTTGAAACTGCAAGACATCCAAGCTGATAAACATACTATTAAAAAGTATGAATTGAAGATTCAGTCTAATGACTCCTTACTTGCAACTCAAGGAATCAAGACTATTAAAATGCAATCCTATTCAAATAACAAAAGATCTATTTTAGCTTTGTGGAAATATTTAGAGAAGATTGTGAAAGATCATTGCCATAAAGACGATTTAGTTCAACTTTTTGGGTATTATCACTATAGGCAAAACTATATTGTTAATATGAAATTATTTGACGATTCTTTAATGGACAAGCCGTTTTGGAAAGTGTTATCTCAGGTTAGCGCAGGCAATAGCATAAGCAAAATTTTACATATTGCTGAATTGTCCAATTGTTATGGAGTTCCTCAAGAAACACTAATTCTTGTATTAAAGGAGCTTAAAAAAATTGGGTTTGAAATTAGAAACGATAAGACAAATAAACAGATTTCTAACAATATGATACTTATTCCTTATGTTTTTCCAAGTCTTAATGAAAGAAGCCTTCAGCGTTTTACGGAATTATAATATGAAATATAATGAAAAAGAAAAACATCTGAGGGTTTTTATCAATAAAAGTGAATATCATTCGGATAATAATTGTATTGAAGAGTTTAAAGAGGGTGTAGTTTCGAATGAAGCAAAGATGCGAATTAAGCATGTTAAAGAGATCTTTCAAAACGGATTTCTTAATCAATTAATATGTGATTTGAGAGAGAATAAAATTGTAGCAGATATCGAGAAGGTTAGTGTAACTGCACAAAACAGCCTTAATGAATTGGTTGATTCTTTGACAAGTCAAGTGGGTAGAGCTCTTATTGGACTTTCGGTAATGCAGCTTTGTGTGAAATCAATTGTTCCAAAGCAAAATGTTCGATTGCATAAAGGCAGTTCAAATCGTGGTTCTTTTTCATGGGTTGAAGGCATTTCAATGCGAACATTGGATAAAAATTTTGTAACACCCGCTTTAAGGAAATATGATTTATTAAGGCTTAACGCTGATGGCTTTATGATGACCCGAAGCCTTGCTGAGAATTATCCTTATACATATTTGTACAAGGCAAATCTTCGTGGTGCAAGAGATCAATGGTTAAATCTTGTTGAAGAGCTGGAAAAAGAAAAAACCGAACCCATTGAATCCTTAAAATATTTACTTTCCAAGTTATTAAATGCAGCATCTGAATTTAATGATAAAACCAATGATTTGATAGAGATGGCACAGAAAAAATGTAAGAAATTTGCCGAAAAAAATGCAGTGATTACGCTTGTTGAAAAACACTCGGAATCTTCTGATTATGCTGCTCGATTATTAGAAATCAGCATGCACTCTCTTATGCAGGCAGCTGTCTCAACAGGCGCATTTGGTGATGTTGAAGTAAAGCCTTTGTCACAGATGAGGTCGGCAAACAAAAAACATGGGAATATTGGAGATATTGAATTATTGGAAAATAATGACATTATTGAATCATGGGATGCAAAATATGGCAAAGGCTATTTAAGAGAGGAGATTGAGGAAGCCGTTGAAAAGTTGGAAAATCATAACTATGTTGAAACAATTGGATTTGTTACGACTGCGGCTATTGATCGAACAAAAGAAATTAACAAAAGAATTGAAGAAATTGAAAATTTATATTCTGTTAATTTTCAAGTTTTAACATTTAGTGCATGGGTAAGCCAAATTTATAAAAGATGCTTATCAAGTAACTTCACCAATGAGAAAGACCTTTCATGTAAATGGGTTCAAATATATTGTGAATATCTTGGTCAAAAAAGACGTGAGCAAGCACCAATTGATGAGCCCTGTCTTGATTGGGTAATCAGTCTCATACAAATATTAAAAGATATATAAGATCGCCGATTCAGAGCATATAATGCTTTATTGTTCAGGGTTGCTCAATGCCTGAAACATAAGAAAGGGAAGGCCACCTGTTAACAGGCGGCCGTTTTATTTCTTATAACCCGAGATCTTCGTTTATCAGTACCACTTTAATTCTCTTTTTGGGAAAAGATTTTTGCGTGATGATCCATGAGTTGCAGATCCTGGCTTTGCTGCTGCATTCGGAACAGGCCCCGGTTTTAACGCATGGCGTTTTCATATCAAGGCGCATGGCATTGGCGGGTGCCACATAGTTTTTAATCCGGTCCATGGCGGATTCTATATCCGGCACGATCTTATTGCGGCCGATCAGGATTAGAACATTTGTGGGCCCGAATGTAATTGCGCCAATCCTGTTGCCTATCATGTCAAGATTGACCAGATATCCATCCTCGGTCAGGGCATTGGTTCCGGTGATAAAAAGATCGGTTAAAAGCGCCTGTCGTCTTTTTTGTGCTTTTTCTTCATTGGACAGGGATTTATCAAAGATATCAAGAATATCGAACTCTTTTTGATCTTTAAGATGTTCATAAAGGCCTGTTTTTATAAACGTCATGGAACCGCCCCATGATATGCTTTTAACATTGGCTGCCGGTATGATGGTTTCCAAAGCAAGTTTTAAGGCGTCTGCTGAATTATCCGTGATAAACACTTCAAAATTATTTGACTCAAGGGCCTCTTTTACATTTTCAAGTTTAAGTTTCCAATAATTATCAATCGGGTTTTTCATTTTTTTCCTTTGTTTTTTAATAATAGATAAATTTAAATCCTGCAGGTTAATGTATGGATGATAATAAAAAAAATTCTGTTGAAAACAAAGTGTTTTTTAAATTCAGCACAAAAAGAATGATGGAATCCACACACTCTGAACATCCAACCCTCTGTCCAGTCGTCTTCTATGATAAAAGAATTTGTTTAGTGGTCAGGAGTCTTGAGGGGCCACATATATCCCAGGCTGTTCTGGAGATTTGCCAGGCGGTAACAGGGAAACTCGACTGAAAATCCCGATTCATCCCCCACCGAATCAAAGATCAGGAAGGGGATGGTCGGCTATTTCATTGTACTACCGGATAGGGGATTATTTTTTTACTTTGGGAATGACATATCCATCGGAAAGCGTCTTCATGAAGGCCACGATGGCGTCCTCTTCCTCATCGGTCAATCCAAGATCACCCAGTTCATCCGTATTGACATTGTCAGCTACTTCAGGTGCCGGCCAGTCTTCGACATCGCGGGTATTATAAAAATGAACCACTTCTTTCAGAGATTTGAAAACCCCGTTGTGCAGATAGGCCTTTGGGAAAAGACTGTCATCCGGCACTTTGGCAACGTTTCGAAGGGTCGGAACCTTGTGTTTGCCCATGTTTTCCGCCGCGACGGCAGCCCATTCAGGCTGGGTCTCAAGGAAGCCACCCAGGCCGGGATCGATCCAGTTTGCCCCAACGGGATTGATCGGGGTGCCGTCATCAAGAAAGACCTCATCCATATTGTAAAACGGATTCGCATGGTTTTTAGGCGTACCCAGGTTGTCAAACGTGAAATCCGTAAACAATGGAGATTCCCCGTCTGGTCCCGGTTCGCTGGGATGGCAGGCTGAACACATCGCCTTTCCCTCAAATAATTCAAGCCCCCATGTTTCCTGTTCCGTCAGATCAGCCTCTTCTTCCAGATAATAATCATATTTGGAAGAAAACTGGTTGACTTCCGGTGAACCTTCATAAGCAGCGATCGCCAATCCGATGCGGTCATAGTTCTTGTCGACATCCGCTTCGGTTTCATAACTGATCGGTTCTCCCCAGACTATTTCCCAAAGCGAGGCATATTTTGAGGCCGCTATCTGCTCCAATACCGCCTGTCTGCTGGCGTTATTCATCTCCACCGGATTCAAAAAAGGGCCCAATGCCTGGTCAGCAGCCGGATTCCCGAGAGCTTCACCGGTTGCTCGGCCATCCCAGAAGTTTCCGCCCACAAAAAGACCTTCCTCTTCATCGTAGTGGAAAACAGGACTAAGAGTAGCATACGCCGCACTGGGTGGTTTCCGGTTGCCAAAGCGTTGGGGAACCGCCCCTCTGTATACCGCTCCATCAAGGTTAATGCCGGGGAAAGGGCCTGTCCAGCCCACATTCGGTGCGTGGCACGTTGCACAGGAAACCCAGTCCGGATCTGCAATCTTGTCAAAAAATAGTTCCTTGCCTAATTGTTCCTTTAGTGTAAGTGGATTTGGTTGCTCATTGTCCTTAGCCGCACCCGTGCCTGCTCAAAAAACCACGAATGCAAACAACAGGAACATCATGGTTGCAATCATTTTTTGAAACGTCATAATCATTTCCTCCTTTTTTCATTGTTAATGCATTTCGGCATCCAGCCATCCTGTTTTGGTTTTCCAAATTAACAAAAAAAAAAGCCGAGTCACCTCCCATAGGCAATCCGGCTGTCTCTTTAAGATCCGTGGTTTTCCGCCCCTGCCTCTCAACGGGTTTGGCTTTATCATTTCTTTGTAATGATTCATGCAATAAATGCACCGGTTTTACAATCCTACAAGAGTCTTAATTGGTCGTATTTACAGCTATTTAAGAAACTTTATTATTCTATGTAATAAATGTAATATTGTTACAAAAAGTACATACAATTGAGAACATTTATTCAACCAGCAATTAATACCGTAGCGTTTTATGGGAATGCGGTGAAATTTGGATATTTCGTTGATTTTAAATTGATTTTTCACTCAATTTACGGCAGGTCGGATCATTGATAAAAAACTGTTATTCATTTATAAGTATATCGAGCATAAAATTGATAACCAGCAAGAGGAAAACTCATGAAATATATAGGTGCCCATGTCAGTATCGCGGGAGGGGTGCAAAACGCCCCGGTAAACGCCCACCGCATCAACGCAACGGCTTTTGCCCTGTTCACCAAAAACCAGCGACAATGGCATGCCCCTCCACTGGCAGAAGAGTCCATTGATTCTTTCAGGGAAAATTGCAGCAGATACGGCTATACACCGGACCGGATACTGGCCCATGACAGCTATCTGATCAACCTGGGTCACCCGGAGAAATCTGCCCTGGAAAAATCCAGGGCTGCATTCATAGATGAGTTGCAGCGGTGCAGGCAACTTGGGTTGACCTCTTTGAATTTCCATCCCGGCAGCCATTTGCAAAAGGGAAAAGCCATGACAGACACCAGTATTAAAAAATGCCTGAAAACCATTTCAGAATCCTTGAACCTGGCGCTGGATCAGACCAAAGGGGTGACGGCTGTCATAGAAAATACGGCCGGCCAGGGGACCAACGTGGGATTTTCATTTGAACAGATTGCACAGATGATTGAGGGGGTGGAGGACAAAGATCGAATCGGGGTGTGCATTGACACCTGTCACGCTTTTTCCGCAGGATACGACCTGAAATCAGCCAAAGGATTTGAAGATACCTGGCGGCAATTTGACGATATCATCGGGTTTCAATATCTGAGGGGAATGCACCTTAACGATACAAAAAAGGCATATGCCTCCCGAGTGGACCGGCATGAAAGCCTGGGTAAGGGCAACCTGGGAATGGAGGTTTTCCGGCGCATCATGGTTTCTCCTCAATGGGACAATATTCCCCTTATATTGGAAACACCTGACAATACACTTTGGACTGATGAAATTGCCTTTTTAAAGAAATTTATTTTGTCAGAGAAAAATAACAGTTGAAATGCATTTTTTGCTTCATTCTGCGATCATCAAATGTATAATGGATTTTATGTGTTACCGCAAGCAACAGCAAAATCAATAAAAAGGAGATAGTATAATGGCATGTTCATTGGAAAAAGAGGTGATTGAAAAAACAATTGAATTTCATGGCCATAGTTGTCCGGGGCTGGCCATAGGGCTTCGGGCATCCGAACTGGCAATGGAAAAGCTGGATATACGGAATACAAAAGAACCAGTATGCGTCACTGAAACAGATATGTGCGGCGTAGATGCCATCCAGTTTCTGACCGGATGTTCTTTTGGCAAGGGGAATCTGATCCACAAAGATTTTGGAAAATCCGCATTTACATTTTATGACAGGGACACCCAAAAAGGTTTCAGGGCCGTGTTCAAAGATGATTTTGCCAGAGATCAAGACAGGGAAGATCGAATCAAACGGATTTTAGAGGCGGATCTGAAAGATCTTTTTTTGACGGAAGATGTAGATGTTCCACCGGTCAGGCCAGCCCGGATACTGAAAAGCATTCAATGCGATGATTGCGGGGAGATGACAATGGAATCGAGAGTCCGGATGTTTGACGGGAAAAATCTTTGTATTCCTTGTTTTCACAAGGTTGAGCAGAAAATATAAAATTTTTTTAAATTTTTAGCGGAACTATTATTGCATCATAAAAATGATAGTTTCGCTAAACACATCAAATTCTTATCAAGTCCGAATACTGACACAACATCAAAGGAAGATAATCTATGCAACAGAGCTGCTGTTTTTGGCAAGCTTTTTTTGATTCATAATTTAAACAAAGGAGTATAAAATGGGAATCAAATTCATTTGTAAAAACAAAAGTTGCAGTTATCCGGGAGCAACTCAATTTGAGATGAGTTTTAAAGCAGAATCAATTATGGATAACAACAATCTGGCAACAGCATTCTGTCCGTTTTGTAAAAAAGAGATGTTATCGTTATTTTTAATCAATCTTCATTGTGGTCAACCCGTCAAAGCCAGCCACAATGAAGAAATTTCCATAAATTCAGGAAGGTTAGGATAAGTTTTAAGATTATAAGCAAGTCTTGAAAAATTTATACAGAGACTTTTATAAAAGATTTTCAACTCGTTTTACAGCACAAAAATCACCGCACATGGTGCATACATCTTTGTCAGATCCGGACGGCTGGGAAGATTTTCGATACTCCCTGGCCTTTTCAGGGTCGATGGCGCAATCAAACTGACCGTCCCAATCAAGTTTTCCCCGGGCCTTGCTCATTTTATGGTCCAGCTCTTCAACGCCCTTTATTCCCTTGGCAAGATCCCCGGCATGGGCTGCAATTTTTGACGCCATGATTCCTTCTTTTACATCATCAGCTGTGGGCAGCCGCAAATGTTCGGCAGGGGTGACATAGCACAGAAAATCCGCCCCGTGCATTGCCGCAAGTGCCCCGCCAATGGCAGATGTAATATGGTCATAACCTGGAGCAATATCTGTCACAAGGGGTCCTAAAACATAAAAAGGTGCGTTATGGCACAGTTTTTTTTGCAGTTTCATATTCATTTCAATCTCATGGAGTGGGACATGACCCGGTCCCTCTATCATAACCTGGACATTTTTTTCCCATGCCCGTTTGGTCAATTCTCCAAGGGTGATGAGTTCTTCGATCTGGGGAGCATCGGTTGAATCCTTAATGGCACCTGGTCGAAGTCCGTCCCCGAGGCTGATACAGACATCATGGGCTTCACAGATGTCCAGAAGCCGGTCAAAATGTTCGTAAAAGGGGTTTTCATTGCCGGTTTTTTCCATCCATTCAAACAATATGGCTCCGCCCCTGCTGACAATTCCGCAAAGCCTGGGGTTTGTCCTGATGCTTGTGGCGCATTTTCTGGTAAGTCCGGCATGGATGGTGATAAAATCAATGCCGTTTCGGGCATGGATATCAACGGTTTCAAACCAGTCCTCTATGGTAATGTCCTGAGTGGGTTTGCCGGTACGGGTCAGGGTGTCATAGATGGGGACAGTACCTATCATCACTGGAATTTCACTGACCAGACGTTTTCTGAAGCCTTCGGTATCGCCGGACACGCTTAAATCCATGACAGCATCCGCCTTGAACTCTATGGCCATTTTTGCCTTGTTCATCTCCGCATCAAATGAACAGACATCCTTGGATACTCCTAAGTTAACATTTATTTTCGTCTTAAGCCCTTGTCCAACACCTGCTGCCGCAATGTTAAGATGGTTCCGGTTGGCTGGGATGGCAATATGCCCCAAAGCCACTTTTTCCATGAGATCGGTTTGTGAAATGGCTTCATTTTCAAGCACCTGTTTCATCTGGTGGGTGAGGATTCCCTTTCTTGCGGCATCCATCTGGGTTGTGTAAGATTGTTTCATTTTATCTCTCCTAATATCTGTTTGATTTCTTTGATTCTTTTTGTGATATTCGGGGCGCCTATGATTTCCGTGACAAGGCAGACGGTTTTTACACCCCTTGACAGGATATCCTTTAAGTTATGCCGCTTGATTCCGCCAATGGCTACAAAGGGAATGTCATGGGTTTTTACAACATGCTCAAGATAGTCAAATCCCACTGCATCACAGACATCCTCCTTGGTCTGGGTTGCAAATATGGGGCCTACACCAAGGTAATCAGCACCGTCTGCTATGGCTTTTTTTGCCTGCTCCGGCGAATGGGTGGAACACCCGATCATCATGTCAGGGGCGATGTTTCGAAGCTCTTTTACGGGCAGATCATCCTGTCCCTGGTGAATGCCGTCAGCCCCCACCATCAGGGCGATATCGGCATGATCATTGATGATAAAAGGAACCCCTGCATCCTGTGTTATTTTCCGGATTTCACAACATTCCTCATACATCTGCTTCAGGCTTTTATCGGTTAGCTTTTCGCGATACTGAAGCACATCAACACCGGCATCCACCATCTGTCTTGCCACTTGCACATTGCTCAGTCCAAGGGAAAATTTTTCTCCTAAAATGCCGTAGATGCCATGAGGAAGCTGTTTTGATCCTTTGACAGACCGGTTAATATTTGTATCCAATCGTTTTGTTTCAGTCATGTGATTTCTCCTTTATATGCCTTAAAACAATCCCTGCCATGACAGCGGCTATCATGGTAACTTTTGGCGCAAAAAGCGCATGGTCTGCCTGGTCCGATACAAAATCCCCGACAATATGGCAATTGCCCATTTTCCGGGTTGTGATATTTTCCATATTATCCCCGGCAATTCCAGAAGCCGACACCAATATTTTGCCGGTTCCGCACAATTCTTCAATGAGCATTTTTTTTAAGATTTTGTTGTCAAACCCTTCCACCACAATGTCACAGTCTGAAAAAATTTGCTTTGCATCTCCGGGTTTGATTTTTTTTTCAACCGATTCAATGCCCATACCCGGGAATAAGGCTTTTAGATTTTTTTCCAGGCAGTCGGTCTTTTTTAACCCCACCTGGGAGAAACAATAAAACTGGCGGTTCAGATTTGAGGCTTCAACAGCATCAAAATCAACAATTTTGATCTCTTTGACCCCGGACTGGGCAAGGTGTCTGGCCACGTTTGATCCAATCCCGCCTATACCGGCAATTCCTGTTTTCATCAGAAGATCTCCCAGTCTTTGAAAACAGGTTGATACCCTTTTTGTTTGATCATTTCAATTGTTTGGGCCACATTCCTGGTATCGGTTATATCAAACTGGACTGTTGCATCATTGGATTCTAATGAATAGCCGCCCACATCGGTTTTTGATCCTGCAGAATAACGTGTGACACCCAGGTGAATGATTTTGTCTCTGAAATCGGCAGACTCTCTTGTGGAGATGTTGATCCCGGCTCTTGGCATGAACAGCCTCCAGGCCAGCATGAACTGGACAAAACGGCTGTCTGACAATATGTTTTTGGGTTTGATCGCACCGGTTGCCTGTCTCATCCTGGGAAGGGACAAGGAGACCTCCACATCAGGGAACTCCTGCTCCAGGTATTTGGCATGAAGACCGGTCAAAAAGGCTTCTGGTGCAGGGTCTCCAAGACCGAACAAAGGCCCGATATTTACGGCTCTGAATCCTGCGGCAGCACCCCTTTCAGGGGTTAATAACCGGTATTTATAGTCTGTTTTTTTTCCTTTCAGATGGACCTTTTTATAAAGATCTTGATCATATGTTTCCTGATACACGGTCAAAGAATCAGCACCTGCGTTTTTCAGGATGCGATACTGGTCTTCATCCATGGGAAAGATTTCAATGGCAATGGATGAAAAATATTTTTTCAAGATTCCTATCGCATCTTCAAGATAAGACATGGGTGTTTTAGCAGGTGCTTCTCCTGTTAAAATAAGGATATGCCGGATACCCAGGTCTGAAATTGCCTTTGATTCCTGTTCAATTTCCGCAAGGGAGAGTTTGGTTCTTTTAAACTGGGTTGCACAGTTAAATCCGCAATAGGTACAGTGATTGGAGCAATAGTCGGAAATATACATGGGCGCATAAATCCCGATGGTCCTGCCAAAATACTGGCGGGTCAGTTGCTGCGCCTTTTGAGCCATCTGTTCTAAAAATTCCCGGGCCGGTTCGGATAAAAGGTTGAGAAGATCGTAAGGCTCAAGAATATCACGGTTCAAAGATTTTTGAATATCTGTTTTTGTAACGGTTTTGAAATATCCGTCATAATCAAAAGATTCAAACCTGTTTATCAATTTCATAAAAGACATTGTGTCACTCCCTTAAAAATCCGGTCAGGGGCGAAGACGCCTGGGCATACGCTTGTTTGTCCGCCAGGCGGGAAAGATAGGCCATCCTGCCCGCTTTTACGGCAAGGGAAAATGCTTTGCCCGCCAGGACCGGATCATTACTGGTGGCAATGGCGGTATTGACAAGCACTGCATCCGCACCCATTTCCATGGCTTCCGCTGCCTGGGACGGTCTGCCGATACCGGCATCCACCACCACGGGGATTTTACTGGTTTCAATAATTCGCTTGATCATGGGTTTCATTTCAAGTCCACGGTTGGTGCCGATGGGGGAACCAAGGGGCATTACCGCCGCAGCCCCGGCATCATACAATTGTTTGGTCACGGTAATGTCCGGCATCATATAGGGGAGAACAATAAACCCCTCTTTTGCCAGAATCTGTGTTGCCAAAAGAGTTTCGTGATTGTCCGGCATAAGGTATTGCATATCCGTGATCACTTCTATTTTAATGAATTTTCCATATCCGGCTTCCCTGGCGATCCTTGCGATACGGACTGCTTCGGATGCGGTTCTGGCTCCTGACGTATTGGGCAGCAAAGTGACTGAATCAGGAATATACGTTAATATGTTTTCATCTTTCGCTGTGGGGTCCACCCGTCTGAGTGCAACCGTGATCATCTGTGACCCGCTGGCCTCAAGCATGGGAGCGATAAAATCCCTGGATGAAAATTTGCCTGTTCCGGTAATCAGACGGCTTGTAAATTCAATGTCGCCCAGCATGAGTCTGTCATTTTTAATGTCCGTCATTTATCCGCCTCCCACAAAACTTAATAATTCAATAGTGTCTCCATCAGAGAGGGAGACATGCTTCCAGGTTTCCTGCCGGATCACTTCAAAATTGACTTCAGCAATCAGGGACTCAGGCTTAAACCCTTGCTCAAGAACAAGATCCATAAGGGTCAGGCTGTTTGACGTCAATTTTTTTCCGTTCAGGTTTATTTCCATAAAACCTCCAAACTGTAAACATGTTCATTTTTATGGCATCTATTTTTATGGTATCTGAGCGGCTGGATATTATGTTTCGGGATATAAGAAAGGATAAAACTGAAAATTAAAAAAAGGTGTTGTTTCATACACTTTCCCTACGCCGGTACTAACCGCATCAGGTTCCAAGGGTTGAAGTTTCAACTTCTCTCAGCTTTTTTAAAAAAGCACCCCCAGTGAGCTAACTTATGTCTTACTATTTGAAATTCATAGTGTTTGTCAATAAAAATTTTTTATTGACCATGAGTTTTATTGCAATATCGTTGTTGAAAACAAACGGCTTTACCGGCAGACGGTTATCGTCAAACCGGTTGTGCCGTTTAATTTGACTGAATTCTTATAACCGGCTGTTCTAAAATAATCTGCCGGTTATTTTGAATCGTTTTCTTTGGATCATTGAAATGACCTGAAAAAAGAGGTGGCTTATGCTGCTTTCGTTACTTTTCCTGCTTTAATGCAACTTGTGCAAACATCTATTTTTCTGACACAACCTTGCTTGATAACTGCACGAACTCTTTGAAGGTTTGGATTAAATCTTCTCTTATTCAAATTATGGGCGTGACTGACATTGTTGCCAACCATTGGTTTTTTTCCGCAAATTGCACATATTCTCGACATTTTTATACTCCTAAAAGAAAAATTTTTTAACAAAAAAAATAACCTGAAATTAATATACCATAAAAAAATAAAAGTAAAGAAAAATTTATTTTTTGTTGGCAAGTTCCCTGCATCTGGGCATTTTATTTAATGCTTGTTTGCTTTCCTCTGAATCCGGATAATTTTCGATAAGATACTCATATCTTTTTAATGCAGCCTTGTATTTTCCTGTTTTCATATAGAAATTGGCAACATAGAGTTCATGCTTGGAAAGGCTTTCTATACATGTTTGAATATTTTTTTCCGCCTTTTGGGCATACTCACTTTCCGGAAACTGGTCGATTAATCTGTGAAACTGGGTCAGGCTGTTTTTAGCAGGTGCGTGATCCCTGTCTATGGAATCAAGCCGATTAAACCAACAAAGCCCGATCCTGTAAATAATATAGGGGACAGCTTCGTTTTTTGGATGCATGTTTTCAAATTCTTCATAGGCAAAAATCGCTTCATCATAGGCTTCAAGCTCATAATGGGCATCCGCAATTTTAAGCTCGGCTAGAATTGCGTACTTGCTGAACGGATACCAGTCTTTCAAATCCGTATATGCTTTTACAGCATCTTTATAGTCTCCTGCAGCAAAGGCGGAAGATCCTTCTGAAACAAGCTGTTCCGCAGTTTTCTCCATTTCGTGCGAGGTTTCAAACCAGGCACATCCGGAAAACCACAACGCCATCATAAAGAATAAAATTAATTTTTTCATTATTACAGGTTCTCAATAAAGTGTTCTGCACAAACAGCCGCAATGGCAGCATCACCCACAGCAGTTGATATCTGTCTTAAAGGGGTGTCCCTGACATCACCGGCAGCAAATACGCCGGGAACCGATGTCTGCATGGTTGCATCCGCACGGATAAAGCCAAATTCATCTGTTTCAACGGCATTATTCAAAAAAGAAGTGTTTGGCAAAATGCCGATCCAGATAAAGCAGCCGTCTGCCTTCAGGGTTCTTTCGTCATTGGTTTTCAGGTTTTTTACCTTGACCCCTTCCAGGCCGAAAAAACCTTCCATACCTGTTGCAACACTGTCCCAGACAAACTCAATTTTGTCGTTTGCAAAGGCTCTTTCCTGAAGTATTTTGGCGGCCCTGAGTTCGTCTCTTCTATGTACCAGGTATACTTTTTTGGCAAATTTTGTCAGGAAGATGGCTTCCTGCACTGCTGTATCACCGCCGCCAACTGCAACAACCGTTTTTTCTTTGAAAAAAGGTGCATCACATGTGGCACAAAAAGAGACGCCCTTTCCCATGAATTTATCCTCGCCAATACCGAGATTCCTCGGGGATGCGCCTGATGCAATGATAAGGCTTTTGGCGGTAATGCTCCTGTCTTTCAGGACGATCTGTTTTGATTGCCCGGAAAGATTGAGAGAATGAACTTCAGCTGTTTCAATCTTCAAGCCCAGTTCTTCTGCCTGGATTTTCATTTTTTCAGCAAGGTCATATCCTGATATGCCTTCGGGAAAACCAGGATAGTTTTCTATCCAGTCGGTTACCAGTATCTGGCCGCCCGGCACGGTTTTTTCCAAAAGGAGGACATTCATTCTCGCCCTGGCAGCATAGATACCTGCTGTCAGACCGGCAGGACCTGCACCGATAATAACAAGGTCATAGTCCGTTTGTGTCATGGTCTCTCTCCTTACAAGACTCCTTTGAGGGTTTCTTCAAGTTTTTCTTTGGCAACCATTCCGGTTATTTGATCTGCTATTTCCCCGTTTTTAAAGAATATCAGCGTCGGGATTGCCTGGACACCATATTTGCTGGGGCTGATCGGATTTTCATCCACATTGACTTTTAAAAATGTCATTTTATCGCCGTACTCTTTTTCAAGGGCATCAACCGTAGGGGCAATGGCTTTACAGGGTCCACACCAGGGTGCCCAGAAATCCACCATTACAGGCTTGTCTGATTTGAGAACTTTTTCTTCGAATTCATCATCTTCAATTTCAATTATATTTTGTGTCATTGCAGCCGTCCTAAATTTAAGTTTACGATTAAAACATAATCTTGAAAATATATGTTCTTATTTATTCATTGTCAATTAATCAATATCGTTTTGCAGCATAAAAAAGGGGTAACCGTTTTTGATAAGCTAATCAAAGCCGGCTTACCCCTTCAATGCAGTTAAGATTAAAAGTGGTCAAGAAAATATTGAATTTTACCAGTTTTCAGCAAGCAGTTCAAAATGAGCCTGCGGGTGTACACAGGCAGGGCACATTTCAATGGCCTGATCGCCTTCATGAACATACCCGCAATTTCTGCATCTCCATTTGACAGATTGGTTCTTTTTAAAAACCGTTCCATTTTCAATATTGGCAGCCAGCTCTGTATATCTTTTGTCATGTTGTTTTTCCGCCACGGAAATCATTTCAAATGCTGCGGCAACGTCATTAAATCCTTCTTCTCTGGCTGTTTTTGCAAAATCAGGATACATTTTGGTCCATTCATATTCTTCTCCTGCTGCTGCGGCTTTGAGATTCTCAAGTGTTGTTCCGATCACGCCTGAAGGAAATGCACCTGTAATTTCAAGTTCTCCGCCTTCAAGAAATTTGAAAAATCTTTTGGCATGTTCTTTTTCCTGGTTGGCTGTTTCTGTAAAAATATCAGAAATTTGAACAAAGCCTTCCTTTTTGGCCGCACTGGCAAAATAAGTGTACCTGTTTCTTGCCTGGGATTCACCGGCAAATGCGGTTAACAGGTTTTTTTCGGTCTGGGTTCCTTTTAAACTTGCCATAAGTTTGTTCTCCTTTGTCTGTTAATGGTTTCTTGAATCTTAAATTATATCACTCAATTTTCTGCATCAGCAAACTTTGCCGGGGTCAAATTTATCTGGGTCTGCTCAAGAATCTTTATTTGAATAAATGCCACGGCAGAAATGGCTTTTTTATACTGCAATCCGGTAACCTCGGTTTGTCCACAACAAAACATGAAAGTCATAGTTTGAATTTTTTAAGGCTTTCATATAAAGTATTATTAATACTATAATCCCCTGTTTTTTTAAAGCGATTAAATTTGTTTTCAGCAGATATTCTTTCTTGACTTGCTTTTTTAAATAAATAAAACTTTTAAGGAAAATATATTGAGGAGTGCCATGAAAAAATTATTGTCCTTTATCGTCATGATAGGGTTGGTTATTTCAATTTCCCATGCAGAGAATCATCAGGATTTTTTTTTGATGCTGGAAAATTCAAGAAAAGGGGATGTTGAGGCCATGTGTGATCTTGGACTTGCATATTTTTACGGGAAAAAAACATTAAAGGATCCGTTTAAAGCCAAATGCTGGATTAAAAAAGCATATGACAATGGCTCCGTGCGGGCTGAAAAAATCTGGGCAAAGTTGGAGTTGTGGCGGTACTCGGGAAACTGTGACCAGACATTTGATGATGAAACACTGCCGGAATTCTCAAAAGGGGAAACATTTAACGAGCCTGTAACGGGAATGGCATTTGTTTTTATTCCCAAAGGGTGTTTTATAATGGGATGTCATAAACATTCGGGAAACTGTAATAAAGATGAAAGGCCTGCCCATAAAGTTTGTGTGGATGGGTTCTGGATGGGCAAATATGAAGTTTCCCAGGAACAGTGGAATCGTGTCATGGGGGAGAATCCATCCAGGTTTTCCAGTGATTTGCGGCACCCGGTTGAAACGGTTTCTTTTGATGACGTTCAAAGGTTCATTCAGAGACTTAATGCAAAAACCCGTGAAAAATTTTTATTGCCTACGGAAGCCCAGTGGGAATACGCCTGTAGAAATGGCGGGCAAAAGGTGACCTTTCCCTGGGGCAATGAATCCTGGCGTCCCGAAGAAAACTGTGCCACCTGTAATTCAGGTGAGTTTCATGGACAAACCGCACCGGTTGGCAGCTTTTTTTCCAATGACCTGGGATTGTATGATATGGGTGGTAATGTCAAAGAGTGGTGCCTGGATGTCTATCACAAAAAGGCCTATGCAAAACATGCCGGGAAGAACCCGTTTTATGACTCAAAAGGGTCTTCAAGGGTTGTCAGGGGAGGATCGTTTAAGGATAATACATCACATCTCAGATGCACGAACCGGGATAAATCCATACCTGGTATGAGAAGTGATCATATTGGATTCAGGCTGGTTATCACAAGGGATAATTGAAGTTGATGTTAAAATCTCTATGGGAAAATTTTTGAGAAAAGAGTACATTTGGGTTAAGTTATCTTTTTCATATGCCGATGTTCTCAAGTAGTGAAAAAGTATTGTTAACTGTCCAAATAGTTGCACAATGAAAAGAATAGAGATAGTATATTTGATTTTTGTTCAAGGAGGAAGTTCATGAAAGGCCAACGTATTTTAGTGATTTTAATTTCTTTATCCTTTTTGTGTTCATGCGCGCCATATTATTCTGCTGACATGGCTTCAATAGATGGCCGGAGCGTTATACAGGAAAGTGATGCAGGAGGAGGCAATGAACGAATAGTGGTTTTCAAGGTTACCGGTAAAGGGCTTGCTCCTGAAAGCGCTGTAAGGATCGGGGAGGCAGAAATTTTAGGGGAGAGATCGGCAATACTTGACGGTTACAGACAGCTTTCGGAAAAATTGAAGGGAACATTGATCAATTCATATTCCAGTAGAAATGGAACCGATATTAACATGGATAAGATTACAGCCCAAACGCAATCGTATTTAAAAGGGGTTGAAATAATGGATGTTGCTTCGAATGGGCATGGTGTTTATACTGCAAATATGCAGGTCAGGGTATTTTTTATCTATGACAAATTGATATGGTGGCCTTCTGGACTGGGTAAAAATATAATTCCTTCATATGCAAACACTAATCACATACGCAGTTATTACGCCACACCTTATTATGGTCATATTGTACGATGTGAGTCATATCCCTGGTGTGGTGAGTCTTATTATTATTCTCCTTATAATGTTAATCGCTAAATAGTACCCGACTGAAAACCGTGTTTTCTTGTTTGATTCCAGACCACCATGTCGTTGAGATTCACCTGTGCCAATTCGGCTACTACCGGGCATTTGGCCTTGAACAGGAAAAAAATCCGCTTGTCGTCATGGGGCAGGGTTTCGTAGTTTCCCTGGCCCTTGGCAATAATCAGGTCTGCCCGGTCAAAAGCCTGTAGAAATGATTTTGAACATTCATTCAGAACGGTTCCTGGAATAGCGGCTCCAGAGTCAATTGTCGTCACCAGGTCTCTGATACCGGTCTTGTCTGCATCCTCAATTGTGGCATCGTTGAGGATGGCACCACCCCTGACCACGAAGATCACTTTTTTTGTGTCAATCAGATTCAGCACCAGCCGGTCGAATACGATTTCACCTGCATTATCTGCAATCCAGAGGATGTGCCTGGCTTTGTCAAAGATCTGGATCAAATTGTCCATATCTCCCTTAACCTCGTGAGTCAATGCATGGTCTATGGTGGTAAAAACCGTCTTTTTGTCCAGGTTTGAAATCGCACCAAAATCAATGATATTGCCGGCAATGGCAAGTTGAACAGCCGTCTTAAGCGGCAGGTCTGACTGGTTTACCCTGGCCTCAAGATCAGGATAAATTTCCAGGGAAAATCGGTTGAATTGCTGCTTGACCTCCTTGTAAGGATCTTTATTGCCGGTCATCTCGGCGATGGTCTGCTGTATAAGACGAGCCATCATAGGGGGGGATTGTTTCATGTCCATGACGGCCATGGCAGCCAGTGTTTTTTTCAGCACATTGCGATGCACGTCCTCATTATCGGTCACTAGCCTTGCCGCCCCAAGGGATTGGCGTACAAGGCATGGAATACAGTCATTGTATGTTTTCATCATCACCTTCATGTTTTGTTGTGGGCAAATCTGAGCGAAAGGCCAGGTCTGCCCGTGGCAGTTATATGAAAGAATTTTTAACCTGCTGAAATTAAACATCTTTCATTATTTGTTGTGGCAGGTCAATCTGCCATGTCTATTGTTTTGGTCATTTGACCATTATTTTTCTTGACAACGAATTATAACACGCTTATCATTATAGTCAAATGATCAATTCGATTATTGGTCAAACAACCGCTAACCAACAATTGTCATAAAACCAAGGAGTAATCATGCCAAGGCCTAAACGCCCGAGATACATTCAATCCCATCCCGATATACAGGGATTTACCCCGGATGGGATTTCTCACAATGGAGAGACGGTTCTCTCTATTGAAGAGTTTGAAGCTATCCGGCTCAGCGACTACATGGGACTGGACCAGTCCCGGGCAGCAGAACAGATGAATGTGTCAAGGCAGACCTTTGGAAGAATTTTAAAACAGGCCAGGTACAATCTCTCCGAAGCCCTTGTGACCGGCAAACGCCTCAAGGTCACCGGCGGATGTTATCAGATGCAGGGGAGAGGCCGCAGGAGAAGAGGCGGATGCAATAAAAACATTGAAGAGGAGAACATTATGGAAAACCAGAAAAAAGACAACAGCCGGGATTCAGGAGCCGCAACAGGCAGAGGCCAGGGAGGCGGTCAGGGACAAGGCCAGGGCAAAAGAGGCCAGGGCAAAGGCCAAGGTCAGGGTAAAAGATGCCAGGGCCAAGGATGTCAGGGCCGGGGTCAGAGCGGCGGCTGCAGACGCGGTAATCGCTAATTCAAAACAAACCAATTATCAGCAAAGGAGGTAGTTATGCCGGGATTTAATCAGCAGGGACCCATGAATCAGGGACCCATGACAGGAGGAGGCCGGGGAACTTGCGCCAATGGTCAAATGGCCGGGGCAGCCGGGTTTGGAAATGCACGGTTCGCAGGCCCTGGATCTGGATTCAGAGGGGGCCGGGGAGGCAGAAGTTTTGGCCGGGGACCTGGATGTGGACGATGGTATTCCCAGGTGCCTGTCACAGCTTCAGCGCCTGTTACCAAGCAGGTTCTGCAGCAGCGGGCAGACATCCTGGAATCCGAACTTAATGCCATCAAAGAGCAACTTGCCAGCCTATCGGATTCTTAAATGAAATAATCGTAACCGGCGTTTATCAGCAGTAAGGGAGCAACCCATGGCTGATAAACGCTGCAACTGCCTGCTGATTTGCAGGCAGTCTTATTTTTTTTGCTTCAATATGCCGACCTTGCGATTTCTTCGGCCTCACTGATGCAGTACATCAAATGCCGTGGTGTTTTGGCATCTCCTATCAGGTGAAACAAGGCTGTTGTTTTTCCTTCAAGTTCTTTTGCATCCCTTATAGCGCTTTGCTTTTCTGAAATCACTACTGAGTCAAAACCGGTTAATGTGATCTCTTCTCCATTGGCCTTAAACACTACCCCGTTGTCTGTGAACTGTTTGATCGACACATTTTTATACAAGGATACGGTTTCTTTGTTCAGCCGTTCTCTTAAGTAATACCGGTCATTGCTGGACATTTCTTCTGCAAAACTTTTTTTCCGGTTCAAGACAACCACCTGTTTTCCCTGGTCTGCCAGAAAATCCGCTGTGATCAAGCCTGTCATGCCGCCGCCCAGCACGACCACCTTGTTTCCAACAGGTTCTTTGCCGCTGATCACATCAATATTTGTAGCAAGGTCCATTTTTGTTTGAAACAGCCCTTTGATCACCGGCATGTCCGGCAGTGATCCTGTGGCCAGGATAACCTTGTCAGGATTGATTCCATTGATCAGATCCAGGGAAAGCTCTGTGTTATAACGGACTTCCACAGCCAGGCGCTTCAGCTCCTGTTTAAAAAACTCCAGGATATCATTGAGTTCCCCGCGCCCAGGTGCTGTTGAGGCAAGGGCCAGCAAACCGCCTGATTCCGGTTTTTTCTCACACACAATTGGCTTGTGCCCCTGGAGGGCAAATTGTCTTGCAGCTGCCATTCCGGCAGGACCTGCTCCGGCAACAAGGATTTTCAGCGAGTGTTCCGGCGGTTTTTCCGATTTGAGTTTATACTCTCTTCCCACATCAGGATTAGCCACACAGGAACCAGGTTCTTTGGCCAGCACTGCATGAATACAACCCAGACAGCAGCCGATACACGGCCGGATTTGTTCAAAATCACCTTTTTTCGCCTTTTCAGGATAAAAGGGGTCTGCCAGAAAAGACCGGCCCATAGCCACCATGTCTGCTTTGCCCTGTTTTATGATGTCGTCTGCATGGTCAGGGTGCTTGATTCGTCCCACGGTAATCACGGGAATGGTAACATGTTTTTTAACTTCTTCGGCCAGATGTACAAAGCACCCGTGGGGGGTGTACATGGAGGGAATGGTCAGTTCCGTGGAGCCGTATACCCCGCCTGAAACGTGAAGATATACAATGCCGGCGCTTTCAAGCAGCGGTGCAAGTTTTACCGTATCCTCAAGTGTCCATCCGTTTTCTATATAATCGTTTCCATTAATGCGTATCCCGATGGGCAAGTCTTTTTTGGTTTTTGCCTGAATATCAGCTATGATTTCAAATAAAAACCGTGTCCGGTTTTCAAAAGATCCTCCGTATTCATCTGTCCTGATATTGGAATTGGGCGCCATGAACTGGTTGATCAAGTACCCGTGGGCACCGTGAAGTTCGATAAAATCAAATCCCGCTTCCCTGCATCGCCTGGCTGAATCCCCAAAACAGGCAACCAGCTCTTTTATCTCATGAATTTCAAGCGCCCGAACCTCTCCTTTTACGACCGCAGGTGCCGGAATGGGAGAGGGTGCCACTTTTTGGGGAAGATAAGACTGGCGGCCGCCATGCATCAGCTGAACCCCAAACAGTGTGCCATAGGGTTTTATCTGTTGAACCATTTTTTTAAGAGCAGGGATGCAATCATCAGTATACATCTGGGGCAGGTCCGGCAGTTCCTGGCCTCCGGGATGGACACCGCCGCCGCCCACCAGCATCATGCCTACCCCGCCTTTTGCTCTTTGTACGAAATATTCAATCAACTGATCTGTTACGCAGCAATTATTATCCACACCAAAATTGATGCTCATGGCAGACATCATCAGCCTGTTTTTTGAGGTCATGCTGCCGATTCGGATCGGGCTGAAAAGATTTGATAACATGGGTTTGACTTCCTTTTAAATTATCCGTCAATATTTTTGGGTCCACCCCGTAATATAGGTGAATTATCCATCTGGATAAAAGTTTTTAAGTTTTTTTTGCTTTCCTTAGATTATTGACTGGATATGTTTTTTAACATAGTTTCGACTAAATCTTCAAAATCCGACAGGGCTGTTTTTTCCTTGATCAGGGACCGGCCGTTCACGGCTTTGAAAAATTTTGCACACACCGTTCTCTGGCGGCTTGTAAATCCTGTGGAAAAGCCTTTTTTTCCCGATTTTGTATTTTGTGGCAGATCCGTCAAATCCCTTCGGCCGTGGGGCCGGTTAATCATATGGGAATAATAAATCAATGCCCGGTCCATGAGAATATACAGAAACTGAATATTTTTATTAGGTCCCAGCTGGAGTTTATCACCGCCCAGCCGCATGCCTGCGGTTTTCTTTGCAGCTATTTTCCTCCCGCTGAACAGGGCGGAACCAGCTCCTAAAATCCCGCCAATGGCTGTAAATACACCAAAAGTAATCCCGGCTGCCGCAGTGTCGAGTACCGCCCCCACAGTGCCGCCGATAATGGCACCTGTGGCTGCCAATTGTTCTTTTGTCAGTCCCAACAACTCCCAGGTCTGTTTTGAAAACAGGTCATGCCTGAGGATAGAATATTCAGGCAGGTGAACCTCAAACAGATTGTGTTTGAACAGGGTTCGGATTTTTTTAAACATTTGTTTTTCCAGATCTTTGATATGGGCCTGGTATTTTTCATTGAGCTTTTCTTTAATTTGATCCTGATCAGTGGAAGTGATGGTTTCACAGATAAAAAAAGACAGGCTTTGTTCAATGGTTCGGGTCATGCAGGCACCGGCCAACCGGTTTCTTTTCTGCCAGTCTTTTTTAAAGGCCAGGATCACTCGGGACAAAACAGGTTCCCATTCCTGATCAATGGATTTCAGGCTTTCCAGCATTTTAATGCGTTCAGTGAAATTGGCGGTATTGGAATTGAACATCCGTATGGCATTAAAATGTTTTCTAAATTCAAATTTCCAGTCTGATGTATAGTCTTTTCCGTCTGTTTTGGAATTGATAATGGCCATTCTCGGGCGGCTTGTCAGTCTTAAAATTTCCATTTCAGCCAGGTCATCATCCCGCACCGGCCTTGAGCCGTCCACCACATAAATAATACCGGCTCCTTTGGCCACAGGCCCCATGAGTTCACACTCATCTGCAAAAAAAGGATCTTGTTTAAAGGTATCAATAAACCGTTCAACAATCAGGTCCGGATCACCGTCAAAGGCTCGAAACCAGGCAAGGGTCTGCCGGGGAACCTGGAATCCCGGCGTATCCACAAACCGGATGATATCTTCCCCGTCAATTTTTACCGTATAGGCTTTTGATACTGTGGTTTCACCAGGAATCCGGCTGACTTTGATCCGGTCGTCTTCGGTCAGGGTGGAGACCACGGAAGACTTACCTTCATTGGGGTGGCCCAATACTGCAAATTCGGGTATGATCATTACATAAACCTTTTTAGCACTATGCCGGGATTTTCAAGCTTAAAAACGGCTTGTTTCCAGATCTCAAAATTAATGTCCGTGTCGTCCACACAAAGATTTTCCTGTCCCGTATCCTGGGTGAGCAAAATCCACAAGGTTTTGTTTTCAGGCATGGCCGATCGTATCTGTTGAATATAATAGAGAAGTCCCCTTATGGGCGGCTGCCATACTTCATGTACCAGTATCACCTGGTTTTCATCACCGGTTTTTACCTGGTGGACGGCTTGAGTATCGGTATTAAAATCAAACTGGATTCCTATGCTCTTGTTCACATCAAAAAACAAGTACTCTTTAATCTGTTGGATTACTTTTTCAATGGCAGCATCTGTATAGGCCGTCTTTGACGCAAGGATCAATGCGGTTTGAGCTGACGGTTTGGGTTGATCCTGTGGCTTTTGATGATTCAGTGGCTTTGGCTGATCAGTCTGAACTTCTATTTGAACCTTTATCTGATCCTTTGTATGATTCGGAGTTTCCGGTTTTGTTGCCACAGGCAGGGCGTTGCTCATCTCCTTGATCGGGTTGGGTTCAACAGCCCGGCTCACCTGGGTTTTATGGGTATCAATGTCAACAACAGGAGACTGCATGCGGATTATCACCTGTTTGAACCTGGGCCTTTCAAAATTAAAATTTTTGACGGCACGGTTCCGGGCAAAAATCCCCGTAATCATAAGAACTGCCCTGGGTATGACCGCGTAAAACACGATGCCCATGCACAGGAACGGCCACCATGAGATAAGATCCTGTGTTGCCAGCACGGAGATTCCGTCCTTTAAAATGATCCTGGAACCATCTATCTGTTCAAGGCTTGGATGGGCAAGTGATGCCGGCATAAACCAGGACCAGGGCAGGGCAATGAAGGACACCATATCATGGACCCTGCTACTTGTGGTCATGATGGTGGACTGCCATCCAAACGCCATGTCGCTGACAATAATCCTGAAAAAAGTGCCGGCAAAGGCACCCGTTGAAAACCCAAAAGAAAACACGGATGTCAGAATAAAAAACGGCCAGAAAAAAAGAGGCATGTATTCCCTGTTTTTTGTTCGGATGAGAGATGACGTATATTCCAGGGTATCCAGACTTTTTTTGAAAACAGGCCAGTCTGCTTTTTTCAGGATTTTGGGCAGGACATTAAAAAAAAATGCAGCTATCAGTGTGTGAATGATGGAAGTGTGAAATAGGTTTTCCCTGTTTTTTGTTCCTGCTGCTCTTCTTGCCAGCAGTATCAGGGTGAGAAGAATCAACACCACCTGCAATACGACAAACAAGGCAATAAACACCGCCACATTGATCGGACGGGTCCCGTGGTAGGCCAGGAATGAATAAGCCAGTGATATGCCTGCCATGCTCCCGAAGAATATCATGGCATATACCACCCAGGTGTAAAGGGAAGAAAAAAAAGTGCCGGGCAGCAGGGCCAGTCCTTTTTTGTCTCTATCCTGAACAAATTCCGCTTTCCTGAATTTCAGCCATGACAATAGAAGAGCAGTATCGTTTTTGCACCCGGCTTTGCATTGACTGAAAATTTTTCTATCTTTCATGGCCCTGGAGGTAATTTCTTCTTTAGATTCAAGGGCATCATCCATGCTGATGAGATAATCCAGATCAATGATATCTTTTAATCGTATGTTCATGATTTGTTATTAGCAGATCCCGGTATTTTTCTCAATTGATCTTGATACATTGTATCTGGGTATTCGTAAGTTTTAGAAACAAAGAGATCAAATTTCGGCCTGTAACACCGAATAAATCAGATACGATAGAATCAATCTTGATGTTTGCGGTTTCAAACAAGTTATGAACACGCCTTTTTTTGTTGTAAATCAATTTGCCATGGGTATTACTCAAAAATTTGATCGTGAGTGGAATATTGAGTCGCTCTTTCAGGGTCATGTCGGCCCTTAAACTCTCTGTCCCTGACCCTTTCTCTATTAATAATAAACTGAATGGATCTTGACGTGGCTTCACCTGGAAAAACCCCCATCATCAGCTTCATTTCAGAGGGAGAATATCGATAGGGAACATTGTTGATTCGTATGGTGCCGCCGGCATCAAGAATGTCGTTCACCATTTTCATGATATTCGACTGAAGGCGGAAGGGATCTGTGGTATTGGGATCAATTTCCACTTCCCATTCGGTGACACAGGCCTGGGGATTATCTCTAACGATTCTCTGATTATATCTTCTGGTATCCATTACACCTCGGACTGTATTTAGTATTTTGCCGAATACCTCAATAAGCTCATATTCATTGGCCTGGTCCAGTCTTATATTTAAATATTTTGTCTGTTTTTGAGCATTTCTCGCAAGAATGCCATTGCCGTTACCAGATCCGCCACTTGCTCTCTTTATGAGCTGGGACTGTGCTGTTCCGCTCCAGTTGGTCAACGTCCTGCCAACAACATCGCCAACCTCTTTTTCAACAATGGCAACGGCTTCATCAAAGTCTCTTCTTGTTACCTTAAAAGTTTTCAAGACATTTGCACCCAAAGACCTTCCCCCGCTGTCATATCCTTTGCCGTCCAGCATTGCAGATGCCTTGTAATAACCGTCAGATGTTTTTCTTGTCTTGATTTTCAGCCAGACAATATACACCGCATCCACTGCATACTTTTGGCACATATCTTTTGCCACCAGCATGGAATCTTCTATTGTTTTTTCCATGATTCGGTTCAACTCTTTTTCCGACGCATCTTTTGCAAAAGGATCAATAACTTCAAAATCATGACCAACCAGTTGATTCTCAATAAACCCTGACATTCTCCGATAGTGCAGTCCTAAATCGATGTCTCTGGTATCAGCATCATTTCCCTGCTCCACATAAAACGGCAACACCGCGATTCTGGTTCTTAATTTCGCCTGGACTGATAAGGCACCCAACATAACAAAAACAGCTGTAAGCAGAATGATGAACATGGTTCGTTGCCTTTTTTCCTTTTCCATACCTTCCTCCGGGTGGTGTTAATTTATAGTTTAATTCATTTTATTTTTCTAAATGCATTATCGAACAAATAAATTTGTTTTCCAAGAAACAGTTGTTTTCAATCAAACCCCTTATCAGGCAATGTATGATAAGGGGGCGTATGCATTTTGTTCGGTATACTTTGAGGGATATACTCTTTGTTTTTTAAAACCAGGGGAACTTCACCGTTAAACCAAGCCCTGGATGTAAACCCGGAAACATAGGTGCCGGAAATGTTTTGAGGCACAAAACCTCCGTTTTTATCCGTTATCGGACTCACCCGCCAGACCGCCCGGAGTGCAACCTGTTTCATGGTGGTATACGGTTTGGACTTGGTTTGTGCCATCAAGAGTACGGAGCCCGGTTTAAATTTTTCATTGTCTATTTCAAAAAGATGATTGTTTTTTTGATAAAAATCAATCTGTTTAAAAACAGGGCCGACATCTTCCCGGCTGACCGCAAAGGTCATGCCGTCCATGGAGACAAGTGCCTGCTGCAACTCTTGGATTAAAGCGGTTTTAAACATGGGATTCGTGCTTTTGAAACTGTTTGAACATAACACCACCTGGATTTCATCATCAGATGCGATCTGTTTTCCAAAATTAATCCCCCTTTTCAATGCAAATGACAGCTCGGATGCCATGCTGTAACACAATTGCTCCATAGACCCATAAGGATTTTCTTTAAGCCCCAAGGGAAGTGGATTGGATTTGGCAGATGTCTTCAAAAGCAGGGTTCCAGGACTGGCTTCATCATAGTTCAGCATTGTCTGTCCTTTTACACCGGAAAGCTTCCTTGATTCTGCATCTTTTGCAGTGATGGAAACCTTTATCTGTTCAAAAATTTCATCAGGTTCGACATCAACAATAAAAACAATGAAACCGTCAAGAAAATCAGCATGTGCTGATGGATGCCCGTTTAAAGAAAACGGTTTTGATTCGCGAAGCTCAAACCAGTTTTCCCGTGAAAGGTTTATTATTTCCCTGTCCGATGCAAGCCGGGTTTCCATTCGCTGAACCATCATTTCATCCAGCCGGGTGTAATTTTTTCCCTCTAATAAAGCCTTTGAAACAATTGCAACAGGGGCATTCTGCGAAATTTTTGTTCTGCAATTTGAAACAGTTTCAAGAATAAGCCGGTCTATTTTTTGATCAAATTCAGACTTTAGTTGGGGCTTGATCACAGGCTGGCTACAACCGGTAAAAATCAACACCAGCAGCAAAAAAAGCGGCATCGCAATATTAATTGTGAATTTTTTCATTCTTATGAATTTGACTCCGTATGATTGAGGAACGAAACTTTACTTGTTTTTTGTATATTACAAGTACAAAAACAAATGTCATTTGACAATGATTATTTATTTTTCTTCAAGGATTTTCGCCCAGGTTTGGATTTTTTTTGAATAGGCCCGCTTATCAATAATTCTTTTTGTTCCATTGGAGAAAACAAAAATTTTATTTTTTGGCTTTGCACCGTTGCCGGGACCTGCATAGTAATATTCAAGCGGATATCGCCACGAAGAAATATCCTGCCTTGCCGCAATTTTCATCTTTTGATCTGTGAGCGCCTTTTTATACATCCTGTCCAGATACCATGATCCGGCCATGATTGATGCGCCAGGGTCAAACGGGGTGTCTGGAATGTAAATTCCTTGTTTTTCAAGGGCTTTTTTCGCCATCTTAAACGTTGAATCAATGGTCTGCATCAACCCTTTCGCAGAGGTTGTGCCAGCCTTTGCCAAAGAATCACCGCCTGACTCGGCCATTATCACCGCTTGAATGATTGCTTGTGGGATATCAAATATTTGAGCGGCTTTTTCAATGTGAACCTCATACTGATTTAATCGAAGAGAAATTTTTTGGGCCATGGTTTTGGCAGCCAGGGGATCAACAGGAGCCTGTTTTTCTTCCTCAGCGGAGAAAGGAAGGAAAACCGCTCTTAATTTTTTCCATGGATCGTCATCATCTAAGATCAAATCTGAAACCTGGCCTGAAACCGGTTCTGGAATTGATTCTGAACTCGCCGGTGAAACAGGTTTTGAGACCGATTCAATATCCCTGGCATGAAATTTTTCCTGTAATTGAAACCAGGGATCTTCATTGGCATATCCTGCACCACAAATGGCAAGAAAAAAAATAATCAGATAATTTAATACGTTTTTCATCATATTGTCACCGCAAAGGCAATGGAGATATTATGATCGGAAAAGGATTTAAATGTTTCAAGATATTGAGACAAAGAAATGTTGTTATCTTTGGTCTTCTTGATGTACAAAATCTTTTGAATTGTTTTGCCTTGTTTTTTTATAACAATTCTTTTGTCCTGTTCCAGCCGTTTAAGATCTGTCTGCGGGTCATAGATATCTTTTCCAAACCGCAGATAGATTTTTGAGTCCCTGTTTTCAAGGGTTGCCAACCTCTGTTTTGCCAATTTGGAAAATGTTGATCCGCCCCTCTTTTTCCGGTCCGGTGCGGCCTGGGCTGACCCTGGCTGTTCAAGCGACATGATCAGCATAAAAGAGAACACCATGATCAGCAAAAAAAGGTAGGCAAACAGATCTTTACCCGGATCTCCTGCTGCAAGGGATATGTTGATTGATTGCCGTCGTCTCATGATCTGTCTCCTCCAAGTATGCGACAAATTTTAAGGCTGACCATTGCCTCAAATCGTTTGGCCCGGGTCAGTAAAAACCTTGAGCCGATCAGCGTCAGTACCACCCCGCCAATACCGGCCGCACCAAGCGAGGTATACAATGCCGTTGAAAGCCCCTTGTTCCAGGACGCGGCAAAAACCAGGGATGCGGCCTTGCCGGTTGCAAGCCCCTGGAACATTTCGTTAAACGCCCCGATGGACCCGAAAATGGTGCCTGCAAACCCGATCAGGATAAGGGTGCTGATATAGCCTGAAATTGCCTGGAAATGAACCATGATCCGGCAGTCTATCTCCGCCCAGATCGCATCCACGACAAACGGCACCACCTCTTTTTTTTCGCGTTCTGTCTGCTCAAGCCGGTCAAACAAAGAACCCAGAAAGGACAGGGCCTGAATTTCATTGTTGGGCACATGCCGCAAGTAGTCATACAGCACCACAATGCGGCGGATAATTAAAAACAGGTATCCCAGGAACACCATTCCAAAGAATACTCCGAAATTTTCAAGAAACCATTTTATAAAATCCATGGGCATATCCTATTCTATAAAAGTCCTGCCTTAACAAGAGCCTCAATATCTTTTTGACCTTTAAAACAGGCCAGAGGATCAATTTTTACTGATTCTTGCGATTGAAAATCAACGCGTCTGGGAACAAATACACCAAATCTGCCGCCCCCGTCTTTGTGAACAGCATAGACATCCCCCAATACATCCGCCCTGGAAGGATCGGTTGTCAGCGGCAGGCCCTTTTTTTCAAGGCTCCATTCAAATGCCGTCATGGCCCGTGCATATATGGAATTTCTGACAAATTCATAGGTATAATAACGGACCTGAACATCATCTTTTTTATTAAACCCTGATTCTTCAAGCGCTTGTCCCCATTTTTCCCAGGGCTCCGACACCACAAAGCAGGTCGTGGAAAATTCCGACAAGGACGGACCCGCCACTCTTGATCCGTCACCCAGATCCGTATGGGGCATCTTGTTTTTAAAGGCCACAACCTTCATTTGAAACAAATCATATGCCTTTTCAAGATGCTGAATTCTCAACGGTATTGGTTTTTTATCTTTATCCAGGCTTTGTCCCTGGGCCTGCCATTGGTTATAGGCATCAAAATATTCTTTGGATGGCAGGGTTAACCGCTCTTTTTGTGATCTGTGTTCCATTATCTTGTCATCCAATACTGCCTGAGTCTCTCCCGAGGCAATCGGCATATCATTGTTCTCGAGCATCACAGCAAATGCTTTATCTTCAGTTAAAGCGTTTTTATCAGATCCTTTTGACTCATTTTGTTTTGCTTTTACTTGTTTGAGTTCTATCTGTTTTGATTCTACCTGTTTTACAGGTTTTGCCTCTAGAGGCTGTTGCTCAAGAGCTGCCTGTTTTTCCTGAAGTTGGGCCAAAGGTTTTGGTGTTGCAGAAGGTGTGACTTTATTCATAGGCTTCACCACCGGTTCAGGCTCCGACACAGGCTCAGACTCCGACACAGGTTCAGACAAAGGCTTGGGTTGTTTAACGGGTTTGGTTATTGTAACAGGCTCTGACTCTGATTTTGAGTCCGGCAGGGGTTGCGGCTTTGAAGGTTCAAACACATGCTCAATCGTAACAAGCACCTGATCTGCAGACCTTCCCATTTTATAAACAATGGACACACCTGTCAGCAGTACAAGAAAGACAAAAAGAGCAATCCTTGTGACTTTCAGCCTTCCTGTATTATGCTTAAACAGCGCCGTCATTGCTGATTGCCTTTGTTATGCTTCGATCAATGACAGGGTCTTCTGGCTCCAGACCTTTTTCCTGCCACATATCTGTTTGTTTTTTAATTCTTTGCGCAAGCAGGGGCCATGCTGCTGCAAGTTTGTCTTGTTTTTCAAGATAGGCTTTATAGGATTCTGAGGTTTGAAAATAATATTGGATTCGGTCCGTATTTTTCGCGGTCATGGAAGATGGGTTCAGATCATACAAGGACAGGTGTTCGCAAGAATCAAGGCTGCTTTGAATAAGGTCTTTATATGTATCAATTTCATCCTTGATATTGGTTTGCATCATCTTATATTTTTCATTTACAAACCCGGTTCTGTTAAAATCGGTTCTGTTAAAATCAGACGGGTTCCCTGTTTTTCCTGCTGCATGTTTTTCAGGCAGTCCTTTGAACACCTCGTTTTTTTTTGCAAAGGCAAGATCCTGCTCATACTCGGCATAAGTGGCAAGTTTTGTTCCGTACAACACAAGTTTCTTTAAATTTGAAAAATATTCGTAAAAATAGATTTTCTGCTGAGTGGATGCCATGGACTGAGGATTAAATTTTTTTATGATCTGTTCGGACATCTGTTGAGTTTCCTGTGCAAGATCCTGTTGCGAGGTTTCAGTATACGCTTTGAACAGCGACTGACCAAAGCTGTTGGCTGACACCAGAACTGTCAGGCTGATGATATAGACCATAATTGTCATAACATTATTTTTTTTCATTTTTTTCCTCCTTTATCACCCTTGGGACCAGGCTGCCCGTTCTTTGCCAATAAATTCAATCTCTTTTTCATAACTGATGGCACCTCCCGTGGTCACATTATCATCATCAACGGTTTTGATTCCGTCCAGCCCCTCCAGCACATCATTGACCATGTCGTTTAACACCCCGTCCAGTTTGTCCGTGGAAGCAGAAACAATATCAAGTGTATTGGAAAGCTCTTTAAGATTTGAAAATCCTATACTTGAAAGAGAATCGGCAAAACCCGTGCCCCCGGTTTCTGCAACAGGAATAATTTTATTAAATGCATAATTTAAATTGGAAATCACATTGATAAATTTTTGGGGAATGTTTTCCCCGTGTTCCCGGATTTTTTCACGGGTTTTTTCAGACAACCTCTGATTCATGGCAGCAATCTTCAGCCTTGATTCATACAGAACTCTTCTTTGCTTAATCTGCCTGATCCGGTTTTTAACCCGGTTGTATTTGGCCAGCAACCGTTTTTTCATCATTGGATCATCCGCTGTTCTGATCCGGTCAAGAAGATTTTCCGCTGTCGCAGCGGCCTGGTTAAAGCGTGCAAGTTCTGTTTTTTTATAATTTTTAATGTTCAGTTCATGATTGTCGTTGATGGACCGGGTGGCCTGGGTATCGACGATGGACTCTGCAATGGCACTGTCAAATGACTCCAGGGACAAGAGAAGTGGATCAATGTTTTGATCACACACATCTTTGAGTTTCCCGACTTCCAGAATAATCCGGGCATTTATATTGGCCCTCCTTGTTTTTCCCTCTGGATCATCTTTTGACAGCATGCCGGCTTTTTCAAGTCTTTCCCGGGTATCCAGCAATTTTTGAAGTTCACCGGTCCGGACGGCAAACTCGGAAAACATTGTCCTGGAAGATTCTTTTAAAAGAGACCCGCTGCTCTCAATCCTGTCCCGTGACTGTTTTGCAATCTGAACAGCCCTGTCAGCCGCCTTAACATCAGTACTGCCGATCAACTGGGCCAACGTCAATATTATGGCAACAAGGAAAATAAATACTGCATTTAACACTCTGTGTGATATCATCACGCTCTCCTTTCGCAAACGCTAAGATTATAAGAAAAATTTTCGGTACAGATCCGTATCAAGCCGCTTGCACACACGCATGGCTCTTTTTAATCTTGCATCATGCTTTGTTTTGGCTTTTTTGATTTCAAAACCGACATAGGCCTTCATCAGGCGTTGATCGTTTTCCCGGTAGGATTTGCCGCCCCTGATGATCCCGAGAAAATAGGTGTAGGTGGCCAGGGAAAACTCATTTTCACTCTCATTTGCATTAAACTCATGAACCGCTTTGGCAAGGTGGTTCATGGGAATAGGACGGCTCTGGATCAATGATTTTTTCATCAGGCGCTTCCAGCAGGGCAAATTATTTTCAAACAAGGCCTGATCCAGAACCAAGGCCAGTTCATCGCCTGCAATTTCATTTTGCCCCATGGATAGAGCCTGGCTGCAGGAAATCGTCTGTTTAGGTGTTTGCATAAGTTCAACGGTTTGTGTTTTTCCCAGACATCCCTGGGCAACAAATAAAATTATGACCAGGAACAGGGCAAGCAGTATACGATGTTGTTGACTAATCATTTATTTTCCTCCTTTTGTTGATAAGTTTCTCTGCCTTTTGAAATCTATATCGAAGGAAAATTTTGATTTTCTGAAAAAAAAACAATTAATTGTTAATTGTTAGCCGGAATCCCAGGAAGCTGTCCCGGTAATCGGTCAAATCCCTGCGCCGGTAAGCAGCCCGCAAAAACTTGGGCAGGTAATCCCAGCTGCCGCCGCGATCAACGCGAAAGGCGCTCCCGGATGTTATGAATGGATTGTTATGATCATGTTTTGAATAAGCATTTTTATCATAAACATCCTCACACCATTCCCAGGCATTGCCCAGCATATCAAACAGACCAAAGGGATTGGGCAGGTATGTTCCCACAGGTGCTGTGAACTGATATCCGTCACTGCACGCAAATGAAGGGTCCCAGCCGCTTCCTTTATCCGCTACATTGGCATAGTTGCACGCCTGGGAATCAGAATCCCCCCAGAAACGCATGGACTTTGTCCCGCCACGGGCTGCATATTCCCATTGGGCTTCTGTTGGCAGGGAAAATTTTTGCTCTGATTTTTGGTTCAGCCAGTTTATGAAAACCTTGGCATCATTCCAGGAGACACAGACAACAGGATGAATATCTGTCTGGCTGAAGCCTGGTTTTTTCCAATTATAGCCTATCTCTTCTTTCCAAATCCAGTTTGTGTGCTTGTTTTTGATCCAGGCCTTGCCTTTTTTGTCAGCATCTGTCCTGTAACCGGTCTCTTTAACAAATTGTTTGAACTGCCCCCGGGTCACCTCGGTCTTTGCCATCCAAAACCCGTCCACACAGACTTTGTGCAGAGGAAGTTCATCCATGCAATATCTGCTGTACATATCTTGCCCCGCCTCTTTGATCAGGTACTGTTTTTCAGCTTTGGTCTGCCCCATTTTAAAGCATCCGCCCGGCACCCGGACAAATTCCATGCCCAGTACCGGATCTGTCCAAGCGTCACCTGGTTCAGGTTTGGCCGGTTTGTGGGTTACCGGTTTATTGCCCAGGGATTTGTTTGCCAGGGGGGAGTGAACCGGTTTGAGCTTAAAATGGCTCTTGTCGGATGATTCTGATGATGGAGGCAAAGCTTTTCCGGCAAGAAAATAGTCGGGAAACGGGGTTGTCGACACCCATGGCACCTGTTGTTTGTTTGTTTTTTTCATCACATCCAGCCCTGTTTGGTTGAACATCTTCTGGATATCCAGATTTGGGTTCTGAAAATTTTTTAACAAGGCTTCAGTATAAGTCCCGTTCCTGCCGTCCCCGTCAGCTGCCACAGATCCGGGAGATGTGGCATAAGCAATCACCGTGCCCAAAGGAGCATTCATTTGGACAAATCCTTTTTGGAATGTTCGAAAACTTCGTTTAAACGGATTGTCCCGGCAGGCATCCAGGATAACAATGTTCAAAGGATTTCCCGCTCGTTTCATCTTGGCAAGGAGTCGGCTGACAGCAACTGACTCAAACTCCACTTCTGATTCTTCCCGGATAGTTGTATGGACAGGAATCAAATAGTTTATCCCGTTGATCTGCATCCCGTGCCCTGCAAAATAGAACAGACCTATCTCAGACCGTAATAATTTTCTGCTAAATTCACGAAAAGATTTCAGCATGACTTTTTTAGGTACATCTGTTTTTAAAATAACATCAAAGCCAAGCTTTTTTAACACGCGGGCCATGGCAACGGCATCATTCACAGAATTTTTCAAAGGGCCGGACCGGTAGCTACCGTTCCCGATTACAAGCGCTGTGCGCTTGCCGGTTGTTGCCATGGGAATATTGGCGGCAAACAGCAGCAGCACTGCAAAAAATATCATTTTTTGAATCATTGCCAGCTCCTGAATATGATCTTTCTTCCGCTTTTCCAGTGGATAAAAATCTGTTTCAAGTTATTTAAACAAAACTGAATTCAAGATAAACAAAGAGGATGACCAGATAAATATAGGTTTTTTCTATATAAAACAGCAAAAACCATACCTGTGGCTTTGCACCTCAAAATCTTATTTAGCAAAAAATTACAAGCAATTATGGTGGGTATTCTATGAAATAAATGTAACAATGTTACATAAAGTACATAAAACTTGAGCAATAAAGTACATGATTAATCGTTAAAGTACATGATTAATCGGTGAGAATAAAAAAATTCCAGAATTTGTTACGAATCAAACAAATCTCGTGTAAACAGGGATAAATGTTAATTTATCCACATCCTGTCTCTCAAATGAAACTGGTGACATAACATATCCTTTTTCGACATGGGGATGTTCATTTAAAAAAATATGCAGGCTCTTAAGCTTTCCGGCAGGTCCGCTTTTAACTTCTATAGGCCAGATCCTGCCGTCTTTGACATAAAGGTAATCCACTTCTGCGGAACTGCTTTTTTTTGCCCTTGACCAGTAAAACAGTTTAAAATTTTCAGAACCGCTGGCTGCAAGCAATTCCTGCCCGACAAACTGCTCTGCTAATGCCCCTTTATATACATTGGACAAATTTTTTTCTTTCAAGACATCCGACGGATTAATCCCGCAACAATACTGCATCAGTCCCACATCCAGGAAAAGCGGTTTCATTACTTTGGATGATGCGGTTGCATTCAGCGGAAGCCCTGTGGCATCTGAGGATTTGATGATGTGCAACAGCAATGCCCGCTCAAGGATGTGAAGGGATGTTTTGGTTTTTTCAATCCTTCGATCCGGATCCAGCCGAGTATATTTTATCTGACTGCCCACATGCGACGGCACAGATCTCATTAAATGATCCAGACTGTCAATATCTGCTCTTTTTTGATATTTTACCAAAGACTGCAAAAAAGATTGATATATTTCTTCATGAACGACAAAACTTTGAGTTAAAGAACCTGTCCGGCAATATCTTTTTACAGCTTCAGGCATTCCGCCAGTGAGAATATACCGTTTGAGCTGCTCTATTATTTTAAGATGAATGGTTTCACTGACAGGGCTGAAATTTGAAATACAAGGCAGCTTGTCTGCAAGTATTTCTCTGCCGGAAGCATTCAAGAATTCATGAAACGTCATGGGCCGCATCCACTCAAAAGAGATGCGGCCAACCGGGAAAGAGATGCTGCCCAATGTAAACTCAAGCATTGAACCTGCTGCAATGATATGAAGTTTTGGAATTTCTTCATAAAAATACCGCAAACTCAACAAGGCTCTTTCACACTCCTGGATTTCATCTAAAAACAAGAGAGTTTTCCCAGGTGTAATGCTTATGTTTGCGTGAACTTCAAGCTCCAGAATCATTTTTTCAGTGGACAGATCTCCTTCAAAAATCCTGTGGATAGTTCGATCCCGTTCAAAATCCAGTTTTATAAAAGTTTCAAAATGGGTTTCTCCAAACCGGCACACGGAATATGTCTTCCCGACCTGGCGGGCCCCCCTGATTACCAAGGGTTTTCTGAATTCACTTTTTTTCCATTCAACCAATTGTGTGTCAATATCCCGTTTCATAATCCCACCTCCCACTTTTCATTATTACATGAATAAGTAATTTTACAAGGTAAATATACCATTGATAATGTAATTTTACAATGCACTTTTGGGGAGCCTGGATTATGTATTATTTAAAATTTATTGAGACAAGTCCGTATCTTTTGGATAATATCTGATATTTTTTATGAATTCGATATGATTTAAAAAAGGGATACCGAAGAAAGCTCAAAAAAACAATACAACAATTTTTTAAAATATTTCATACGTTCGTTGTGTACGTTTTTCTTGACATCCTCAAAGGTTTTTGGTAATAAACCATAATTGTTCAGGCGCGTAACTCAGTTGGTAGAGTGCTACCTCGACACGGTAGAAGTCAGCAGTTCAAGTCTGCTCGTGCCTACCATAAAAATCAAAGGCTCACAGTTTTTAACTGTGAGCCTTTTTTGATACCTAACTCTTATATGTGTGATAAAAAGCATAATATTTTTCTTTTTACCGATTAACAATTTCAAATTCAACACGTCGATTGATCTGTTTGTTGTAAGGGATTGTATTGGGTTTCAGAGGCAGCAATTCTCCATACCCTCTGATTTGCAGCCTTTCTTCGGGAAGATTGAAAGCGGCAACCAGATAGGCTTTAACAGAGTCGGCCCGGTCAAAACTCAGTTTTAGATTATACGTCTGTGTTCCGTCAGAATCCGTATGGCCGTTGATCATGATGGTTTTGTCTTTGATCGCATTTGATATCAATGCCGTTCCAACTTCATTTAAAAGGGTATAGGACGATTTTTTCAAGGCAGAAGAATCATAATCAAATTCTATTCTAATTTTTAGCTTTGGGACATCCAGGTTTTCATCAACCACCACAATGGTTTTTTCCATTTTATTGTTGATCCTTTCGGCCACGGCAATAGTCCGCTTTTTTGAGGCAAAGCTTCGATATTTCACCGGTGGCCGGGTCAGCTCTTTTACCATCTCATCGCTCGTGGTTTGAAACCGAACTTCATCTGCCCACAAAAAAGAGGTCGATACTAAAAAGGCAACCCAAACCAATAGAGCTGTTTTTTGAATCATTTTGTTTTTCTCCATGTCCTTTTTATTATGTTTTATTAATTTTGCATGCAAGCTTAACAATTATAAACGATATTTTGGCTATGAAAAATTATTCATGATTACTCTTGCGTCAAAACAGGCAGTAAATCCCATGACAAAGCTATCCCTCTCTTGCGTGCATAATCAGTAAACCAGTCAGCTATTTCGTTTATGCTCAGATTAATTTGTTTCATACCATAAACCGCATCTTTTGAACCGGGCAGATCCGGCAGGGGGCGGTCCGAGGCAAAGGCCACCACCTGTTCATTGCCGGTTGTGCCCTGAATTTCAAACTTGAAATTATCTGAATATTGAGCGCCGGGGATGGCCGTCACCTCTCCGGCCCTGAACAGCAGGGATTTTTTTTCAAACTCATTGGGATAAATTCTGAACACTTGCTGTTGTGCATCTGATGTAAAAATCTTGATGTAGACCGGCTTATTGGCCTTTGCAAAAAAAATAATCTCTTCTCCTTTTCCAAAGGAAAGGTTGTTTCTGCCTTTTTGTGTGAACAGCTCAACAAAAAGCTCGGCAGTTGGCGGCAGAATAATTTCCGGTTCCGGAGAGTTCAGCCAGTCGCTGTCAATATCAGCGGCTTTTACTATTGTCTGCTCAGCAGCCAGAATTTTTCCGTCAATATTTTCAAGCGTTGTCTTAATTTCTATGGTGCCGTTGTCTTTGGGCCAGAAACTGCCGCTGATAAAATGTGAAACCTTTGCCACGGATGCAATGGTTGCTTCCGGATTTTTTGTTGCCACAATGGTTCTGGTTCTCCTGGTTAACGATCGGGTCACTATCTTTTGCGTATGGGTGACCGGCGAAAAATACAGAGAAGATGCAAAATAATCCAGGCAACAATCATTTAAATAATCACTGAACAATGAATATCTCTGTTTGTTTTCCAGCTTGAATTTATTGATCACCACATCAGTTCTGTTGCGGCAGGGCCGCTTTGCCATAGCCTCGTTTTCCAGGCGGTACATTAAAAAGTTTATATGTCCTTTTAAATTTGCCTTAAACCATGTTGTGCGGCAAAATTGAAGCCCCATCTTTGCCTGGGCAGAGGCAATGATGGTTTTGCGGCATCCATAGGAACTTTTTTCCAACCGGTTCAGATCCAGGGACAGGACCATTGCTTCATGATCTTGTACATATTGACCGGAAAGGATCAAGTCTGCATGGGCTGACGGGTCGTCTGTGACGGAGAAAAAGCGGTTTTTTCCAAAAATGGATTTTAAGTTTTCAAAAATCCTGAGACCCAGAGGTGTAATAGCGTTCAAACCGGTATCATGGAAATTATGCCTGCCGATATAAACCCTGTTGTTTGGATTTGTTAAATCCTGTCGATTGTTTTTGCCTATTGCTTCGTTAATAATCTTTTTTTTGTTAATAGCTTCTTCTATTATCAATTGCGAAACCGTTTGAGTAAGATCATCAAGGGATTGAATCTTTGGTTGTAACATTTGTTCCGGAATACTTTGAAGGTCGGTCAAAATCTTTGCACCGGCAAGATGTCTGCCCGTATTCTTGTCCAGAATCGACACATGAAACACCATGGCATGGCCCATTTCTGAATAATCGCCCTTTAAAACGGCATTAGCCTGTTCCGGAGAATCTCCGGCATCCCGGAAAACTAATGAAGCGGCAAATGCATCTTTCATGTATTTTGCAAGTTCATCTCCAAGGGCAAGCTCGGGTTGCAACGGGTTGACTGGCTGAAAAGGCGGAGTTTTGATCTGAAGAGACATCATGCCGCTGTAATTCAGCTCCAGCAGCCGGACCAGGGATCGGGAGATTCGTTCAAATTCAGGTTCAAGCCATCCCGGGTCCATGTTTTTTCTGCTGATGCGGCCTTCCACAACCGCAAGATCTGTGCTTGCTGCCTCTCCCATGCGTCTGAGCCGGACCGTGATCCACACATCATTTCCAGCAACCCTGTAAGATCCCATGGCTCTCAAGGGTTTTTCGCCTGTGTCCTGAACACTGAGAATAGCACCTGATTTTGAAAATTCAGATGCCAGGGCTTCGGCCAGCACAGATGAAAAAGGTAAATTCAGCAGGGTGTCTTTTTCCCAGAAATTATTCGCACTGATTTGAATATGGCTTGATGTAACATCAAACAGGGAGTTTATGTTAAAAACAATCTGTTTTGATGCAGCAGATAAAGACGAATTTTTTCCTGCAACATGTGTCTGTGTTGTAATGCAGGACGATAAAACAATGGACAAAAAGAGTAAACCCACGCACACAGAAAATTTTATTTTTCTCATATTTAGCTGCCTTTAAAGCTTCTTGTTTGACAAATCATTGTACTTATGACTATGAATGCACCTATACCGGGTAGAGGTAAATTACAAGTTTTTTTCAGAAAAAAAATTTAATTGTTCGATATGTATATTCAGAAGGAAATTTTTGTTGCTGACAGAAGAAAACGAAAGGCTTGTTAAAAAAATTGCTTTTAAACTATACCGAATATATTGTCCCAAAGGTGAGATGGGTGTTTTTACTGTGGAGGATCTGTTTCATTACGGCATCATCGGACTTTTAAAAGCAAAAAAAGGCTTTAAAAAAGAAAAAGGCATCCCGTTTGATGTCTATGCTGTAATTAGGATTAATGGTGAAATTATGGATGCAATAAGAAAAAGTCCCATAATCCGGTTGCCGCATGCAAAAAGAAAAAAGGCAAAACAGCTGGAGCAGGCAAGAAAGGCCCTGCTGGACAAAAATATACCACCTGATCCTGAAACAATTGCGCAAAAACTGGGCTGGACTGATGAAGAGGTTTTAAAAACAGAGCGCCTGTCAAGCCATGTGATATCTGCAGACGCAAATCCTGGTACAAGCAATTGGTTCGATTTAAAATCAACAGACACCATTGAAGAAAAAGTGTTGAACAAGGATCTTGCACACACTTTTAAACAATGCCTGGACCAAATAGACGATGACACGGAACGGCTTGTTTTCATGGCAAGGCAGCTGGAGGAAATGACCTTGAAAATGGTGGGAGAGCGCCTTGGCTTTTCAATTGAAAAAGCCCGGCAAAAACAGATCAACGCACAACAAAGCATGAAATCCTGTCTTGAAAAAAAAGGATGGGACTTAACCAATTAAAGATTGGGAGTTTGTCATGGATAAACATATCAGTATCAAACAGATCAGCACCAAACAGGCACTGAAAATCTGGGCTGAGTATTCGCCAGTACACCAGGACCATATTAGCCAAGAAAAATTATACTTGTTTTCATTGCCCGGCGGCCTGCAAAAGGCCGACAACTATGATATCCATCACCTGTCACTTTGTCCCCGGTGTCTTAGCGCCTGGGAAACGCTCTGCTCTTTGAGCGAACTTTCACTGGCTGATGACCCGGATGAAAAACAGGGAGAAGAAATTTTAAGCTATGGCTTGCTGCAGGCAGCATCCAGCGCCTTTACGGAACCGGTCTATATCAACAGCAGTTGTGACAAATTCAGGCTGGGCATTTTCCCGGACAATGACAACCCCCAAAAGGCCATGATCGTGCTGGAAACAACAAGTGCCGGCAAATCCTGCCAGGGCATGACGGCAAGCATACGGGATGCCAACGGCTTCATGGTCATGGAAGCCACTGTCAAACAGGGCCGGGCCGCGTCCATAACCGACCATCTGGATACCCTGGATCTGTCAACATGGACCATTATATTGTCCGGATCAGCAGATAAAGATACCCATGAGTAATATCCGGCTATTGTTTGACAACGGCAGTTATTATTCTGTAATGTGTTCTCTTTGGCCGCCAAAGCCGGGAAACCCCAGACCCGCAGAGGCATTCATTGTATCGGAAAGTGAGGGCGATTTTACCTTGGCGGCAAGAACAGCCGCCCTTGCCGCCTATACCTGTTTAGAATCAAGAGGAGAAAAAATATCCCCTTTTACCGCCGGAATTGAGTTGTTGGAAAGAATCAATGCCAAAGCCAATATTGCCGGTGAAAGCGGCGGGCTTTGCTTTGCCATTGCCATTGCAGCAGCCTTGTTAAAGGTTGATATGCCGGACATTGCTGCCACCGGCGTTCTCACGGCAGACGGCAGCATAAAAAAAGTAAAAGGTCTCCATACCAAGCTGACGACCGCTGCCAAGCTGGTAAGCGAAAACGGATTTATCTTTTATCCCAGAATCAATGGCAATGAGATTTCTGATGATCTTTGGTCTGTTTTTAAACAAAAAAACTTACGATGTCATGGAGTTACGCATATAAACCAGGTTTTTGATATCCTGCTTCCGCCGCAACAAACAACAGGAACCTTAAAGAAAATCATTCTTCTGATTCTTGCGCTCATACTGACCGGCTTGGTGGGGTACTTTTGTTTAAGCACTACTGACATGGGTTTAACTTCCTTAGAAACAAAAATAACAAAACCAATGCCATTATCCCCTGCAGCGGACCCTTCCCCTTTAATTAAAAAACCAAAGCCGTCCCTGCCAAAGCCGATAAAATTGCCACCGGTTAAGATCGAGCCTATAGACACGGGCTTTGACTAATTTTTCTTTTTTTCAGCCAGGATTCAAAATCAAGGGTAAGCGCTTTGGGTTTGGGCAGCACAGGTGTTTTTTCGTTGTTTTTCTCAGGAACGGGCGTATTGGGGTTAAGGACTTGTTTGATCTCCCTTACTTCTTTTATCAGCAAGGAAAGTTTGTCTTCAATACGAAAAAGTGCGTTTGAAATATCAGGATTGTTTTCTGTCTCATCTTTTTTTATCGCTTTTTGGGGTGTTGCCGCTTTTGAGGGAACAGTTTTTTTTTGGGGGGCATGATGTTTTTCAAGAAATGCCAGGCATTGATCCCAGAAAAGCTCCATGGGCATCTGGCCGGTTTGGCCTGGGGTGGCGATCAGTTTTCGGGCAATGGCATTGATGCATTTTGATGCAATTGTGTCCGGGAAAAGCATAAAAAAAGGAGTCTGGGAAATCACCGAGGCCCGGACATTTTTATCCGATGCCATAATACCCAACGGTTCCACTTTAATCAAAAGAAAGCGATTAACAGTCTCTTTTAGCTGAACATAGGCTTTTTGAGCGGCTTTGCCGGATCTCACCTGGTTGATCACCACCTTGACCGGACGATCATATTGATATTTTGACAGCACTTTGAGCAGGGAATAGGCATCGGTCAGGGAGGTGGGTTCGCATGTGGCCACCAGGATGATTTCATTGGACGCCATGCAAAAAGACAGCACTTGGGCGGAGATGCCGGCAGATGTGTCAAAAATAAAATAATCATAGTCTTCAAGATCTAAAAACGCGGAAATAAGGTTATCGGTTTGAGTCCGGGTCAGGTCTGCAATTTTTTCCACACCGGAACTTCCCGGTATAATGTCAATCCCCTGATATGATTTGATTATGATGTCCGTTAAGTCGGCCTGTCCTTCAATAACCGATTCAAGATCTTTTTCAGGATAAATGCCGGTGAGGATATTCACGTTGGCAAGACCAAGGTCAGCATCAAACAGGCAGACTTTAAATCCTTTTGATGCCAGTGCCAAAGATACATTCAAACTGATACTTGTTTTTCCGACCCCGCCCTTCCCACTGGTAATGGTAATGATTCTTGCCATGATGATTTGCCTATTGTTTTGGAAATGCAATTATGTTGACGTCCCGGCCCTGTTGTTTCAAGGAAAACTCAATGCAGCGGCTTTTATATTCCCGGGTTATTTTCTTGTGGGCACAAACAATAAACTCGTTAAATTCAATCTGCTGATTATCTCGCTTCGGGTTCCCGCTCAAGCGCCTCAACAATTCATATCTGTCGTACAATGTTTGGATAGATTCGTTTTCCTGTTCAGGATCTTTTATGGATGTTTTAAAGCTTAAAAGAAAAGGCAGATCCAGGGGAGTTCTCCCGGATGAGGAATGATCTATATTGGTTTTGTAAATGATTCCGTAAAACCGGGAAAATCCTGAAAACGAAATGAACACGGCCTTAAACCTGTATTGGGGAAACCTGTTGTTCAATTTTTGTATGAACAACAGGTTTTCAGGGTCTGTAATCCCTATCAGGATGGTATGGCCCTTTAAAACCAGGGGAATCATTCGATTTTCCAGGGAGTCGTGTTTATCCAGAACATTAACCAGCCTTGTCCTGTCTGCTTCATTAAAAACAAAATCAATGATGGATCTGAACGGAATATGAAACAAACCAAATAACAGCTGTTGCATTTCGCTGATTGAAACCACCCGGTCTTTGAGGAGCAGGCTGATAAATGGAAGATCAAGAGTCAGTGATGCATTGTGTGCGTTTAAAACTTTTTCTCTTGATATCATATTTTTTGACACCATTTCTTTTAACTTCGTCTTTTTTGAAATCAGTGCCGATTGAATGGATACAAGCTTATTATATTTATGAAGAACACAATAATTATCCACCGGCGTGACCAGATTCAGGTCACATAAAATCATTCCAAACAGGCGATTTTTTATCAGGCCCGGAGAATCCTGCATTTTTGCCTGGATCAAAAGAACCCTGTCAATGTCTTCCGGACAGATTAATCCTTGCTCGACAAAAAGTTCACCGGTTTTCAACGCCCCAACCTGTTCGGACAGTGTTTTTTTCTTGTCTGGCAATGGTCTTAAACCTTTATCCTTGTTTCATTTTTGATGAGATAACCGGCAGGATGATGATAAAAAAGGTTCCCTTGCCCGGCTTTGTCTTGCAGGTGATTTTTCCGTTCAGCTCTTTGACAATGGAATGGACAATGGCAAGCCCCAGCCCTGCATTGGCCGTTCCTGTTTTGGTTGTGGTATACGGCTCAAACAACGTTTCTTTGATTGTTTCGTCAATTCCCGGCCCATCATCGGAAATTACGATCTCCACACTTCCCGGAATTCGCTTTTTTTCGTCAATCATAATTTTTGCGGAGTCTGATAAAAATCGTGTGGTTACGGTTATTTTACCCCCTGTATTCATGGCTTCGGCTGCATTTTTTATAAGATTGATAAACACCTGTTTTAATCCGTTCCGGTCGGTCTTGACTCTGGGCATTTCAGGATCAACAAGAATGTCGGCCTCAATCTGTTTTGGCAGCAGGATTGATTTTTTTAAAATTTCCAATATGCCCAGGCAAAGCTGGTTAATGTCAACAGGTTCAAATCCGTCGATTTTCGGGCTTGAGAAGCTTCCAAGTTTATCCAAAAGCCCTGCAACCCGGATCATTTCTTCATTGATCACGCAAAGGTCTTTTTGAACCGGATGTTTATCAGGCAGTTTCAGGCCCAGGGTTTGAATATAATTTTTAATAATTGCGATGGGGTTGTTGATTTCATGAATCACCTTATCGGTCAGTGTTGAATAAGCTTGCATTTTCTTTTCGTGAATATTGACTGCATAGTCATTATAAAACCGGATACTTTGAATACACACGCCTGTCTGTTGTGAGAAAAGCCTGACCAGGCCGCTGTTATCATCAAGAGTTTTGGCTGTTGCCGCATCAACTCCGAGGACCATGATCCCGGATGTGGTTTTTGAAGAACAGATGGGTATACAATACATGCCTTTTGCCTCAAGCAGCCGGATAAGCTGTGTGTCCGATATGGCAAGTTTTTGATAGGGTGTCTGTTTCAAACTGTTTTGAACCGTGTTCTCTTTTAAACATTTCACCACAAGGCTGGATGTATTGGATATTGGCAGGGCAATACTTTTGATTATTTTATTGGCTTTATCATTACTGCTGCACCCCCCGGTTAACATATTTTTTTTTTCATCCAAAAAAAAATAAAACATCCGGGGAACATTGAATATGATTTTAAACCCGTTTTGTGCAACATCCAGAACCGAATCAACATCCCTGGCTTGCAGCAGATTTCGCAATGTGCCGAAAAACAAAGACAGATCCTTTATTTCACAGGTCAATGACTCTTCGCAGTCGTTATCCTGAACATAATCCGAATTTATGCCAAGGCTTTTGGCCATGTCAAAGACTTCTTGTTCCGCCTCAACAGCAATCTGTTCCAGTCCTGTCCGGGGAATATCCGTCAGGCAGATAATATCCGGGATCTTTTCAAGTACCGCTGTCCGCCCGGCCAGAATGTTTGAAATAAATACAACTTTCACATGAAAGAGCGCGCTTTTAATCTGCTCAATGGGTTCATTGATAAAAAGCACGGCATCTGCAATCAGTGGATTCAAATTCCATTGCCTGAAAAGCCATGCACTTACCTGGGGGGTGTCGGCACCAAACATTTCCATTTCAGCGGCAAGGATCTGTTTTTCATTGGGCGTTGTTTGCAAAACGGTTTTGTAATCATCGGGAAAATTCTGCAAAAGAACCAGCCTGCCGATATCATGCAGCAATCCTGCCAGGAAAAATTCATCAGGGTCTGAGAAATTATTTTCCAGGGCTATTTTTTTAGCAATCACACCGCATTTATAAGAATGATACCAGAACCGGCCGATATCAAACTCGGGAACGATTTTTGATACATTAAAAAAACGCATGGCAGATGTGCTGATGGCCATATTCCGAATCGTATCAACGCCCAGGTAGACAACAGCATTTTTTATGCTGTTCACAGCCTTGGGCAAATTTATATAGGGTGATCCGATAATCTGCAGAAGCCTGGACGTTAAAGAAGGATCTGTAGAAATAATTTCGGCCAGCTCATCAATACTTGTCTTTCCACTGTTACAGGCCTTGATGAGTCTCAGCATGACCTGGGGAAGCTGGGGAAGAGTATTGGATTGTTTTATTTTTTCAAAAATATTTGTTTGTTTCATTACCCGAAGCTGCACTTAAGTTGTTAAAAACAATTAAAAATCTTTTTAAAATAAAAAAAGGATTTTTAAGGATCTATAGATATTTATCATCTATAAATCAATACTTTTGCCAATTAAACTGCAAAGTTCAGTATATTTTAACATAAAATTTTTTGAAAAGAGCTTGTCTGAAAATTAAAGATCCATAAACTTTTTGGGATTCCTCTTGAAAGAAACCTGTACCGTTGGTATTAATACAAAAAAGGTGTTTAAAGTTAAATACCGTGTTAAAATGTCTTTATTTTTAAGGATTTTAAAATGAAAACCATCGAAGTAAACATTACAGCTGAATTTATTGTTCCAGATGACTGGGAAGTGATCGATCATGTCCCGGACCCAACTTTTCCCGAGGACAAATTGACCGTATTAAAAATCAATAAGAATCATTATGATTTTTTTCCTGAATGCCTTATGAAAATTGAAGATGAAACAAATGTGTTCTGGTCTGCAGACGAAGGGAAAACCGAAGATATTATTGATTGTATGAGTACATTTAAAGTTTGTATTGCTGAAAAATAATCCATGGAAATCAAATGGCTTGGAACGGCAGGGTTTGAAGTTAAGACAGGAAATCAGGTGTTTTTGATTGATCCTTACCTGTCCAGGAACCAAAATGCTTTTCCCAGGCAGGATATAATGCCTTGTGATATTCAAACAGCATCCCAGATTTTTATTTCCCACAGTCACTTTGACCACATTCTGGATATCCCCCAAATCGCCCGGCAGACAAACGCGGATATTTATTGCTCAAAAGTTGCGGCAAACATGCTGATCCGGCATCAGGTGGACAAACACCGGATCAACCCCGTTATTGCGGACAAAAAAAAATTTGATTTTAAACGGTATTCAGCCAGGGCTTTTTTCAGCGACCATATTCAATTTGATAAAAAACTGGTTTTTTCAACTCTTTTAAGAACACATGTGCAATTGTTTAAATATCTTCCCCTTTTTTGGAGGTTCCCCTGCGGCCGGGTTTTAAGCTGGCGCTTTATGATTGAAGATAAAATAATACAATTTTTCGGCAGTGCCCGGTCATCTTTAAAAACCCTTAAGAAAATCGGGAACACCCCCATTGATATCCTGATGTTTCCATTGCAGGGCCATTCAAATATTTGTAAAATCGGCCTGAACCATGTCAGATATCTTAAACCGAAACTGGTTATTCCCCATCACCATGATAATTTTTTTCCCCCCATATCAAAAACAATTGATATCAGCCCCTTTGTGGATCAAATCAAAAAAAAGTGTAAAGATACCAGGATTATTGTTCCTCAAATAAATGAATGCTTAACATTTTAAATTCACAGCACATGTTCATGCTTCTGCTATCTTTTTTTTGTATATCCTGATTTTTTGGGTGTAACAAACCTGCCGTCAACCTGATCTAAATCCAACCACCATTTTTGTTTATAATTGGGTTTATGATATCCTAAAAGGTCATCACACCATATCCCAAATTTCCGGGTGGATGGAAATTTTCTTAAAAACCAGTTGACCGTTCTGTGAAAAGGGGTGAACGGCTTATTCCACGGGCATACCTTGATGCAGGTGCCGCAACCGGAACCGTTTGGGTTGCCCACCCTCATGGAGGTGCATTTTTTAACGTCATTGGGCCATTTTTCATACCCGTTGTGCATGATTTTATCACCATAGCTGATGGCCTGGGACGGGCACATTTCAGCACATTTGCCACATTTGCTGCAAAAATCCTGAAGTCCGAAATCAATGGGCCTGTCAATTTCAAGGGGCATATCCGTCGTAACTACAGCTGCCTTATATCTCGGCCCTAGGAAAGGGTTGATCACCACATCCCCCATACGCGACATCTCTCCAATGCCGGACCACAGCAGGATAGGGGGAACCACTACCTGGTAATTCATGGCATGGTGGGATCTTGCCGGATATCCGAGCCGCCGGATGTAATCCGCCAGAATACAGGCAATATACCCGGAACCGGCATAGGCTAAAAAACTCATGGAATTGCTGATCCAGTCACTCCCGTTAAATGCCGATGCTGTTCGCCAGTCCTGATCAACTACAATGGAAATAGCATATTTGTGATTGAGTTCAACTTTTTTGCCTTTGTGCTTGGAGTGTGAGAACACGGCATATTGAGGGAGTTTACAGATGCCGACAATATCTGCTCTCAAAAAATAGGCTGTCTCTTTTATATGCCAGGCATTTGTTTTAGGATCATCTGTTCCTGGGGCAATATCATCTGAAGTATCGGGCATGGGCGGCCAAAAAGAAGTGTTCCAGGGGGAGCGGCCGGCTTGTTTGAGTTTCATGGGCTCGTCCACCATATGCCCAAGTGCGCCGCCCATGGTACACAATGCCCCTGATAACGGGTGCTTGCCAATGAATCGCCCATACTCTTTTTTGAGTTTTTCTCCGTACTCTCCTTTTCCAGCCCGTTGAAATCCGCCATCCCTTTCATCAACTCTTTGAATCTTGTTATCATGAATAGCGGTTGTGGGCCGGTCAACCCTGTCAAGGATATGAACAGGATAGGGGTCTGGCCTGTCTTTTCTGCAATCATCTCGAATATCTGATGTAAAGATGCGTGTCATTTTTTACTCCTGTTAAAAGGTTCCAGTATGTGTGTTTTTCTCAATTTAAATACCAATACCAAATATTAATGTTCAATATTTATGCCAGTGCCTATAATCAAAATTATGCTATTAATTCAGTTGGTTGGATTTGTCAGGTCTGTTGAAAAGCAACGAAATTTCAGTCTTAATGATTTTTCGTTGTAATACAATGAGATTTCATTTAATTTATCCTTATGAATATCAACTCAACTTATCAACCTGAATTTGAGTCGCTAAAAGCGCTCTTAATTGAAATGGCCATGGAACGGTCTGTTGACGTTCTTTTAAATCTCATTGTCAACCGGATGGTGCAGCGCCCTCACATAGCTCTGGTTAGAATCTGGTTAAAAAAAAAGGCGGATATCTGCAATAAATGCTCCATGTTCAAATTATGCGGACAAAAAAAAGAGTGTCTCCATTTGGTTGCAAGCAAAGGCGATTCCATATCAATGCCTCCTCATAATTTTTCTGATCTCAATGGGCATGGGCAAAGGATTCCCATGGGGGTCACCTGTATCGGGAAAGTGGCTCAGAACAAAAAACCGTTAAGCCCGGAAGATATTAAGTCAGATCCTGACTGGCAAAACAGGGACAACTGGGCCAAAGGAGAACATCTTCTCGGATTCGGCGGCCAACCCCTGCGCTTTAAAGACGATGTTTTCGGTGTGATTGCCATTTATTCGAGGATCAAATCCGACCGGGTAAAAGAAGGCAGGTTCTGGCTGAATATGATCGCCAACCACACTGCTGCCGCAATTGCCAACGCCAATGCATTCAGACAAATTGATCATTTAAAATCTCAATTGGAACTTGAAAACCAGTATCTGAAAGAAGAGATCAACCAGGCTCGTTCTTTTGGCAGTATTATAGGTAAAAGCCCGTCTTTGATGAATATTCTGAACCAGATAGAGCTTGTGGCACCAACAGATGCCAGTGTGTTTATTTTTGGAGAATCCGGCACAGGCAAGGAATTGGCAGCACGGGAAATTCATAACCGAAGCCTTCGGAAAGACAAACCCATGATTAAAGTCAATTGTGCCTCTATTCCGGGTGAACTCTATGAAAGTGAATTTTTTGGCCACATCAAAGGCGCGTTTACCGGTGCCGTAAAAAACCGGGCCGGACGGTTCCAGGCGGCTGACGGGGGAACCCTTTTTCTCGATGAGATTGGAGAATTGCCTCTTGCACTTCAGGGCAAACTTCTTCGGGTGTTACAAGAAGGTGCTTATGAACGAATTGGTGAAGATATAACAAGACATGTAAATGTAAGGATTATTGCAGCCACAAATAAAAATATCAAACAAGAAATCAAACAAGGGCGGTTCAGGCAGGATCTGTATTACAGGCTCAATGTCTTTCCCATAGAGATTGAACCCCTGAGAAACAGGAAAGAGGATATCCGTTTATTGACCTATCATTTTCTTGAAAAAATTTCATCCGACATGAACAGAGACATTCCAGACATCTCCAGTGCCGGAATCAAGCAGCTTATTTCTTATCATTGGCCTGGAAATGTAAGAGAACTGAGAAATATCATTGAGCGCTCCATTATCACATCCGGAGACATGAACCTGAAACTTACATTCCCGGACAATGAACAACAACCGTTATCTTATAACCCCGCAGGCAATTATCTAAAAAACAAAGCCCTGACAGACAAAGCCCTGACAGACAAAGCCCTGACAGACAAAGTACTGACAGACAAAGTACTGACAGACAAGGAGTTAAATCGGTTTGTTAAAAAAAACATACAGGCTGCACTCAAAGCATGTAATGGGAAGATTTATGGGAAAGATGGAGCTGCAAATCTTCTTGGGTGTGTGCCCACAACGCTTTGTTCCAGAATTAAAAAATTTAATATTAATATCCTGGAAATAAAAAAGTAATCATGGCTCTCTACCCCTATATGTTTTTTTGCAAATTAAGGTGAAACTTGCGCAAAAAAGATTAAGCCCGGCACAGATAGTGCCGGGCTTATTTAAGATGTTAAACAATTAAGATGCTGCAAAATAATTTAAGATGCCAGTTCACGCCTGTCGGACATATCCACAAGCGTTCTTTCTCTTGCCTTGTCAATGCCAAGCTGTTTTCGTTTTTTGTCAATATGAGCGATCATCATTCTAGCAATTTCAATGGGATCAGAAGCCATACCCCATTTTCCATAACCCTTTTTTTCAAGACCATTAAACATAAGATCATGGAATTTAGTTTCCTTGATGGTTGGAAAACCGACACCAAAAACAGTATAAACGCCTGAAGCTACAAAATAATGGCCAATGGCCAATGCTTTTTCACTCATCCATTCGGGCGCACATCCGGCTACCGGAAGATCTGCAATGCTGTTTCCAAGACCTCCGGCTTTTACCATGGCTGACGCTGCAATTAGAATTCTTGTGTTGTCCACACAGGAACCCAGGCCCAGAACCGGAGGCATACCAACGGTTTCACAAACCTCGGCAAGACCAGGGCCTGCAAGTGGTGCAGCTTCAGGAACCAGAAGGCCCGCCTTGGCAAGCGCTATTTGTGAACATCCTGTTTGGAGTACCAGAACATCATTTCTAATCAGCTCTTTTACCAGGGCAACATGAACTGAATCTTGTTTCACTTTTGGATTTGTACAACCCACAACTCCTGCAACCCCTCGGATTCTTCCATTAATAATATTGTCATTCAGCGGTGAATAGCTGCCCCTGAAGGTTCCGCCCAGCATATATTCGATATATTCGTGGCTAAAGCCGTGGACACCCGCCTGGATCTTTTTTGGAATCTCTATGGGCATACTTCTGGTGCCATACCTGGCAATGGCCTTTGAGAGAATTTCATCCGTGCATTTCCTGGGATCAATTTCATCAAACTCAACATGGGTGGCCCCTTCAATTTTCGCTCTCGGGTTTGTGGTTATCAAATGGGTATCATAACATTTGGCCACTTCTGCCAGACCCTGCTTGATGCACTGGATATCCACCACCATGGCATCCACTGCACCTGTAACGATTATCGCTTCTGTTGATCCAAAGTTTCCGGCATGAGGAACTCCGTGACGAGACATCATTTCCGCACCGGAACAGCACATTCCCACAAGATTAATCCCTTTGGCACCCTTGGCTTTGGCCTCTTCAATAAAAAAAGAATCATTTACAGCCGCCAGCATGCCTTCAAACATGGCAGGTTCATGGCCATGCACAATAATATTTACATGATCCTCCTTTAATACTCCCATATTGACATCTGCAAGGGTGGGAGAGGGGGTTCCGAACATTATGTCGGACAGTTCGGTTGCCACCATGGAACCGCCCCATCCGTCGGCAAGGGCTGTTCTGGTGATCTGTTTCATTAAATTGTCATAGTCCTGGTCACATCCGATATGGGTCCTGCTCATCATTTCCATGATTTCCAGCATGGCCCCTCTGGGCATGACGCCATCTTTTCTCCACAATTCCCGGGTTGCCTCAGGTGCCAGTTTGGTAAAAGGCATTTCACCGTCAACATTGGAAAATGTTTTTTCAAGTTCATCACACAGCTCTTTTGCAACCTCCAGAACCTCTTTTCCCTCAACATCAATGCCGAGGGATTTGGCAACCCGTTCAAGTTTCAGGGTATCCTCAATGGTAAAATCCTTGACCTTACCGTCAATAATCCCCCTGAACAATTCAAGGATATGCCTGCCATGATCATTGTGGGAGGCAGATCCGGCCGCCACATTTCGTCCGAAATTTCGTGCCATGATCGTATCAATGGTTGCACCGCATACGCCTACTTTTTTATATGGATCTCTTGGATTCAAGCGGCAGGGTCCCATGTAGCAATGCTTGCAACAGGCGGATTCCGCACCAATGGGGCAGGGTTTCATTTCATACCCGCGGTCAAGATCCAGTTTAACACCGTCTCTTCTGGCTTTTGTAAGCATTTGCTGAGTGGCTTCACACATTGTGCGATCCTCAACACTCACCATTTTTTTCTCACTGTTTTCTTTCCCCATTCATATCTCCTTGTTTTTTGCTCCTGGTTGCAATGATGCAGTCACCATACGAATTTTATTACTTCAGTTATCGTAAGGTGATACACCGTGGTATCTTTTTACAAACTAATACATTGTGGTATTTTGTAAAGCATAATTTAATTAAAATGATAATTTTTTGTTTTTTTTATTCTAAATTTTTATTGGTTGAAAAAAACTCTAAAGAAAAAAAATACCGGCATGAAATATCACCCCAAAGACTTAACAGCCATAGGCTTTCAGGCATTGGGGTGGGGGGCAAGTAAAAAAAAGTGTGGAGGGAGATGGCTAACCAATTGATTTGACGGATGCAAACCTTGGTTCATGAAGAGCAATAATAATATCCGCTTCTTTTTGAACCTGTTTCATAATATCATAGGCTTTGTAAACATCCACATGGGTTCCCGGCGGGATCACATCCATTTCCATGCCTTTAATTTCAGGCGGGGGATTATAATTTTCATCAATGATGCAAAATCCCGTGATTGCAGCCGTGCCCTTTTGTGTTTCAATAAATACGGTTAAACCGCCTTTTGTGTGGACCGGTGTATGTTTGACGCGAATACCATCTATGATTTCGCAATCTTCCTTAATGATTTCAATCTGATCATTTTCTTCAATATCGTCGATATAGTCTTCCAGATAGCGATAGTCAAGGGGATGGGGGGCATGAATTGATTCAAGCTCCTTCTCATGAACATAAAACCGGGCATTTTCACATTTATAATCATTTTCACAATGATCCATATGAAGATGGGTGTGAATGACGATATCAATATCCAAAGGCGATAAGCCTTGTTTTTCAAGTCCCTGCTCAAAGGTGTAAATTTTTCCGCCAATGGCATCTTCCCTGTCCTTTGATCTAATGGGGTTCATCTCCCCCGTATCCACGAGAATATTTTTATCGCCGCCTTTTATCACCCAGGTATAAATCGGTATTGTATACTGCTCTCCTTGGCCGTATTGATAAGTCATCATGCTTTTATCAAAAACTTTTGTACCCATGACAATGGGATGAATGGTGTATTGTGCCATGATATATTGCTCCTTTTACTGATAAGTATCAGTGTATGACTATATGGAAAATGTGTCTGCTGTGTCAACGAAGATAAAAAAAATTAAAATCTCACCTCAAAGGTTACCCCAAATTATAAGGAACAGTTGACAATGTTAGTATTTCAGGAAAAAACTTAATCAATCCGCCTTCATTGATAAGGGATTCATGGTGATTGTACATGGCAGTATCCCACATATAAAGAAAAGACCTCATGGGCTCGGATACTTTTTCTTTATCAGAAAAAAATACCCCTTGCCGGATAATGTCATCTGTTTCCATTCCTTTGTCCAGGTTTTGAATGATTTTTTTTTCCCGTTGCAAAATTGTGGAAATACCTGAGGCCCATGCATGTTGAATTTCCTTTTTAACAACACCTCCATGACTTGTAAGAATTAATTCAATGTCCATCCCCTCAAGCCGTAAAATTGATTCAACAAGCTTTTTTATGCTGCAGTCTGCCCAGCCATACCACGGGCCAAACCGGTCCAGTCCCATATCCCCGGAAAACAGAATTTTGTCTTCCGGAAAATAAAAGGAGGTATGAGAAGGAGAGTGGCCCGGCGTATTAATCAGAACCATTTCGGGTGCCATATCCTTGAAAGATGTTGTTTCGCTGCAGGACTCGTAGTCTTTAAGGGGTTCATATCCAAGAAAATCCACAACAAAGGAGGTCCATGGCTTTGACATGCCAAAGGCTCCGGCTGTATGTTCAATCACGAAATCCGTGGACGTCAGATATGGTTCTTCACCTTCCGGGATAAACACCACAGCATCCGTATAAGCATTAACTTGACGGGTCCAGGTGGAATGGTCAAGGTGATAATGTGTAATCATGGCTGCATCCGGTTTTTCCTGTTCCAGCAATTTAGGGATTTCATCTGTCCCCATATTCATATCAATCAAAATTTTTTGCTTTGACAACAGTATCATCCCGGCACAGGAAGTAAAATTTGCCATGGAATCAGGTTCCACATAGGTAATCTTGTCTGTGATTTTTGTTCTTTTCAAAAAAAAAGCATTCCTTTTTTTCTATTCAAAATTCAAGCCTGTTCTTTCCCTTTTTGCTAAAAGTGTAAAAAAGCAGATTGCCATGTCAAAAAAGAATACGTTTTTTTGCGGATACGGCTGTTTTAACATCCGTTTTTAACATTATTCTGATGAACTTTCGTCAAGAATTAAAAGTCCTACCAGCATATGCCCCTTGTGTTTTCCAGGCTCAGGTGCTGATATATGGATTATTTGTGTCCTATGACTTATTGGATTTACTGAGGCTTCTTCCGGGTGATATTTCATCATCAAAATATCGCCTGCCTTGATATGCTTGAGTACATTGGAATCCTCGCGCACAAATATCCCAAAGCCATTTGAAGAAAAATCCTTTATTCTAAAATGATAGGCCATTTCATTTTTTCCGGGTATAAATTCAACGCTGGCATTATTCCGGCATTCTGTTCTGATTTCAACACGCCCATTTTTTTTATTATGTTCAGGATCTTTTTTCATTGATAATCCAAGCCCTTTGTAAAGATGACATCCTTAATAATATTCAGGATCTTTTTCATTAATAAGCCAATACCATATTAATCATCATTGTTTTTTATATTTTTTCTCCAGGTCCAGCAATCTTTTTTTCACATTAAGGCCTCCGCCAAAACCTGTCAGGCTTCCGTCTTTACCGATAACCCGGTGGCAGGGTATAATAATTGGAATCGGATTTTTTCCGTTTGCCATGCCAACCGCTCTTGAAGCTTTCGGATTTGCGACTCTTTTTGCCAGTTCGCCATAGAATATTGTTTCTCCATAGGGAATTTTTACAAGCTCCTGCCAGACCTTTTTTTGAAAATTTGTTCCTGTAATAGACAATTCAAGATCAAATCTTGTCAGCTCTCCTTTAAAATAGGCTTCAAGCTGCAAAATAATATCCATAAATTTTTTCGGGTTGTATGTCCAGTCTTTTTCAGGCTCAACCCTTGTCTTTCCCAAGGGAAAATAAAGGTTTTCAAGCAATTTGTTGCCGGTTAATAAAAGCTTTCCAACCGGGGATTCAAAATAGCAATAATTCATATTTTCCACCCTATGGCCTTATTCTGTCACACTTAAATATAAAAAAACAATGAGCTTAACAATACTTCTTTTGCAATAAATATTCAAATTTCCTGTCAGCTGGATTTCCAGGCTGTAAAATAAGTCGACGTTTTAATTGATATTTTTTTCGATATTACCTTATGTTATTCAGGCGTTTTAACATCAATCATAAAAGTTTTACGGCACTATGAGTTCTGTTAAGCCAGTCTGTCCTGACAAACAGGGAGCGGCCAACTATTTCTTGTGCAGTGGCATTGTTATTGCCTTTATTGTTTGCAGCAGTCAAAAAAAGGAGATTAACCAGATCCATAAAAAAAGCAGCACAATGAATTGAACAAAGCGTATTTAAATCAAACACCTTAATTTTATTAGTTGGCAAAACAAGGAGAAAAAAATGAATCAAACTTTCCAGGATACCATTTATAGGCCGGGATATTATGGCAAAAAAAGACAAAGTGCTGAGAACTGGTTGGATGAGACGATCAAAAAGTGGGACAATAAGGGGAACGCGGATAAAAAACAGGACATAAAGGAAAAATCCTCGGCAATCCATAATATTTGTTTTTCACGGCAAATCGGAGTGGGGGCTTTGGAAATTGCGGATCTTTTGTCCGGTATCCTTCATTATCGTGTTATAGACAGGGAAATTTTGGAATGTATGACGCAAGACACCCGGCTGACAAAAAAAATAATTGAATTTTACGATGATCTTTACCCTGGTAAAATGGCTGAGCGTTTCTCCATGCTCATCAAAGAAAAACCCTTTCTGAAAAACGATTATGCAAGACAGTTGATGAAAGCTATCATTGTGCTGGCCGATACCGAACCCTCTATTTTTGTCGGCAGGGGAACCCATTTGATTCTGCCCGGCAATACTGTTTTGTCGGTAAGGTTTGTCTGCAGCCGGGATTACAGGGTTGATAGGCTGTCCAATATCCTGAACATCGGCAGGTCGGAAGCAAAAACAAAATTAAATATTATGGATATTGAACAGCATGAGTTTTTTAAAACCGTTTATCACAACAAAGAAACCGGTCTTGATGAATTTGACCTGGTGATCAACAGGGATCGTATCAACGGAAGTTTCCATGCCGCCCGGATCGTGGCATGTGCTTTTGAACAAAAATTCGGATTAACAGCACTATAACAATCTTGAACTTTGATGCCTGTGATCAGTGCTTTTTAAACCGGATATGCTGATCCTTGAAATTATGTTTTGAATAACGGCCATGGCAGATCATTATGTCACAACAAATAATGAAAGGTATTTAATTTCAGCAGTTTAAAAGTTCTTTCATATAAGCTTTCATAGCGTCATTATTATTAATTTTTGGTATCAGGATATGCTGGACGCATTGTCTTTTTTACCATTTTCCCTGTTTAAGCCTGATCCCGTTTTTTTTCAATTCCAGAACACCTTTTTTGAACAAACCGCCAATGGCTCTTTTAAATTCTTTTTTACTCATGGAAAAAACCGTTTTAATCTCTTCGGGTGAGCTTTTATCATGGCAGGGTATAAAACCACCGGCTTGTTCCAATAAGCTTTCAATTATTTCAGCAGAACTTTTTACAGAATCATATCCTGGTTTTTTTAACGTGAGATCTATTTTGTTGTCTTCACGAAGCCGCATGATATAACCCGTGCAGGTATCACCTATGGAAAGGTCTTGATAGGTTTCATTTATGTATAACATACCAAAATACCTGTTATCAATTACAGCCATAATACCAATTTGGGTAAAAGAATGGATAAGAAGATCTACTTTCTGACCAACCTTAAGGTCCGTGATGTTTTTATCACAATTTACGGATATTTTTGTAGTGCCGTAAACTCTGCCTGTCATATCATCAAAACATATTTTTGTGAGATATTTTTTTCCGGGAACCATTTTGTCCTGCTGCTCACTTTTGGGTATCAGCAAGTCTTTTTCAAGTCCCCAATCCATAAATGTCCCAAAAGATACAACATCTTTTGCTTCAAGGAAAACAAAATCTCCAACAACTCCATCCGGCTTTAAAGTCGTTGCAACAAGACGGTCTTCAGAATCAGTATATATAAACACCGTAATGGTATCACCTATATGCATATCTTCAGAAACGTATTTTTGAGGAAGCAGAATTTTTCCTTCGTCAGACTGTAAATACAGACCAAATTCAACCCTGCTCTCCACAACCAGATCATTATATTTTCCAATTTTAAGCATGCTTATCCTATTTAATTTTAAATGGAAAAACCCGGCAATTTGTTTTCAACCGGATTTTTTTGTCAAATACATTGTCAGCAAAGGGCTTCCTTTGTTTTTGAGGAGTTCTTTTGCCCACTATGTCTTTTATTCAAGCATTATATCACATTGAAGAAAACAGCGCCACAGTATCCCCAAGCCACCTCAGGGCTAATGCATGTAAATATTGCAAAGTCCTTGTCTTATGGGTGAGAGTATGAATAACCTGAACACCACATCTTACAGTTTTTTTCTAATAAAAAAACGATTTATGCGACAACTTCCTGCAGATAGGGATAAAACGTCATTTGTAGAAATTAAAAAAAGCAACTGCCTTCTTAACCAGAGGGGAGTTATAAAATTATTTGAATACCGGCCATGTCAGATTGATCTGCCATGTGCAGGCTTGGTATTTCATACTGGTTTGCCAACAACAAAATCGGGTGCAGTTCAATAGTTTGGATTTACAGCTTTTTTAAAGACTTGTTGACATATGAACGCATTTTATTACAATAAAACAATAAGGCCGTCGACAATCTCCAACTTTTTTTTTCTGGGTCAATGTTTGTTTAACACCGTGATACAAAAGCCGATATTTGAAATATTATGTCCCGCAAAAATGACGTCATGAAAGAAAAACAGGTGCTGGCCTCGTTTATTTCAAAACTGCCGGAAGCCATTATTATCTGTGATGCCAACGGGTTAATCCTGCTGCACGACCACCAGTCTGAAATATATCTTTTGGCGGATAAGAGCAATCCTGTGATACCGGTTTTGATGACCGGCAAACCCATTACTGCGCTCATTGACAAAAACCTTGTTGAACATGCGCTTGACGAAATCAACGAGCAATTAAGAAAAAAGGTCGAAAATACGGTTTCAACCTTTATTTTACAAACCCACGCCCTTGTCTTAGAGACCCAGGTGGTGCCTGTTTTAAATTCTGCCGGTCTATTTTCCGGGTTTGTTGTGATCCTTGATGATATTACCCAGCAAAGCCGGGCACAAAAACGGGTAGAGTCCCTTTTAAACACCTTGTCCAAAAATGCCAGATCCCCTATGGCAAGTATCAGGGCCGCCATTGAAGCCATGAGAGAGTTCCCCGGGATGGATGAACAGCACCAGCATCAGTTCAAAGAGATCATTTACAAGGAATCCATTGTATTAAGCGATATCCTCAATAGCGTATCAGATGAATACTCACGTCTTATCAACACAAACAAGACCTTGAAACCGTTGTTCGTAAAAGATTTTTTACAAACAGTTTCCAGGCGGTCCCAAGATAAACTTGGGCTAATCTGCCGCGTTACTAACCGTTTTGATGCCGAAAACATAAAAATTAAAGCCGATCCCTACACCTTTATCAATGTGTTTATTTTTATGTTGGGTCGGCTGAAAACCGAAACCGGGCTGACTGAATTTTATTTTAATTTTTATAAGAAAAATGCCATTGCGTTGATCGATATTTCCTGGAAAGGAGATCCGGTAAGCCCTCAATTGCTAAAACAATGGGAAAGCCTGGATATTGGTACACAAAACATGGTTTTAAATATCGGCTTAAAAGAGGCACTCAACCAGCACCAGAGTGTAATCTGGACATACCCCGAACAAGATGAAGTTAATGATATGCCTTGTGTAAGATTTTTTATTCCGGCAGATGAGAGTTTGGTGCAAAACATCCTTGAACCGGTTTCCCTGATTCCGGAAAGCCGGATACAGATCGGGGATATTGAAGCGTTTGATCATTCCGATCAGGCTCTGGAACTGGACAACCGTTTGCTGACCGAGCTTTCCTACACCTCGCTTATCCGTGAAATCAACCAGGCAACAAGAGTTGAAGAGATTATCGGCAAACACAGCCAGTTGCCAAGGCTGATTCACAGCATGCTCACCAGCGGGACAAAAATCAAGACCGTGACATGGCTGGTCACGGCGTTTTCAGATGCCATCTTACATAAACTGCTGACTTTTGCAACAAAAGCTCTTGGACCGTCCCCGGTTCCGTTTGCCTTTGTTACTTTGGGCAGTGAAGGCAGAAAAGAGCAGACCCTGAAAACTGATCAGGATAATGCCGTTATTTTCAAAGATTCTGAGGACGACGGTCAGACAATTGAAATTCTTCAGCCCTATTTTCTGAAACTTGGGGAAAAAGTCTGCACCTGGCTTGATCAGTCGGGATTTGATTTTTGCCAGGGCGGCATCATGGCGAAAAATCCAAAATGGTGTCAGCCTCTTTCCATATGGAAAGACTATTTTTCCTCCTGGATACATGCGGCATCACCCGAGGATCTGCTTCATACCAGTATTTTCTTTGATTTCCGGTTTGCTTATGGAGACAGACAGATCACAGATGAACTGACAGCCTATATGATGAACCAATTATCCAACTGGACTGGATTTTTCCGAAATATGGCGGAAAATGCCGTGTATTTCAAACCTCCGATTGGATTTTTCGGCAATTTTTCAGTCCGGTCCAAAGCACCGCATAAAAAATGTCTTGATATTAAGATGGCCTCCATCCCCATTGTTGATTTTGCAAGAATTTATTCTCTAAAGCACGGCATCAGGGCCACCGCCACTCAGGACAGGCTTTATCAACTATATGTGAAAAAGGTTTTATCCCGCAATGAGTATAATGAACTGGATCAGGCCTATTGCTTTAATATGCAGATACGGTTCATGACACAGATCCAGGCGATTCTCGGTCAAAATATAAAACCGGATAATTACATCAATCCCAAGCACCTGTCTTCCATTGAAAAAAAAATGCTCAAAGAAGTATTAAAAAAAATAAAAGCTATCCAGGCCAAACTGAGGTTTGATTTTATAGGTGACACAGACGGTCTGATTTCTTAATGTTTTTACCCTTTTAATCGTTAAGGGAATGCCTGTTGCGCTGAATCATTCCCATGATGGAATACACAAGCTGTGCCGCGGCAAAATCCGATCCATGATCACCGGGTATGGGTGCCAGCTCAACAACATCAAACCCTGCCAGGGATCTTTGGCAGAGGCATTTTTCAATAAGCCAGAGCGCATCATACCATCCAAGGCCTCCGGGCACAGGTGTCCCTGTTGCCCGGATAACTGAAGGATCAAGGCCGTCCACATCAAAGGAAAGATAAATGATATCAGGAAAATCCAAAGGCAACACCATGTCACGACCCTTGTTTTTATACAGCATTCGGGCATCAAGATACCCCACGCCGATGGATGAGCGCAGTTCATGCTCTTCACGGGATATGGCCCTGACACCGATCTGGAACAGGGGAAGGTTGAGTTCATCCATGGCACGCTTCATGACACAGGCATGGCTGAAGCGTTCTCCCTGGTATTCGTCCCGAAGATCAGCATGGGCGTCAAATTGTACGATGCCGATGGGTTGTTTTATTTTTGAGCTAATTGCCCTGAGGGCACCTAAGGTTACGGTATGTTCTCCGCCTAAAAGTACCGGGATCGCCCCCATGGATATGGATTTTTCAACACGGGCTTCTATGCGTGAAAGCACCTGTTGGATATTGCCTGTGCAGTCAACCGTGGCTGTGGTATGGATTCCCGATTCCAGTGGGACTGACTCGCCATCCCATGCTTCAAGCTGCTGGGATGCTTCAAGGATTGCCCGTGGACCGTCTGCCGTACCGCTGCCATAGGAGACGGATGCCTCAAGCGGTGTTGGAATAACATGAAATAAAGATTGGTCTGCCTGCCGGTTTCCTTTTTCAGATTCTATAAAATCAGGAATGGATGACATATGCTTTCCTTTTTAAAGTTTTACAGCCGATTTTTAAAATTTGAATAGCCAAATGTTTTAACGATCTCCATTTGCCGGTCTTGTGACCGGAACAGGGCAATGGCAGGAAGCCGGATACCGTTAAACGTATTTGTTTTTACCATTGTGTAAATTGCCATATCGGAAAAAACAAGTTTTGAACCAACTTGCAAGGGAGTGTCAAAAGAATATTCACCCGCCACATCCCCGGCAAGACATGAAGCCCCTGCAATGCGGCAGGTGTGTTTTTTTTGTCCTGGGTTTGCAGAACCGATGATATGGGGCCGGTAAGGCATTTCAAGCACATCCGGCATATGGGCGGGCACGGATGCATCCATTATGGCGATATTCATATCCGACTCAACAATATCCAGAACCGTGGCAACAAGATAGCCGGTATTCAGGGCAACTGCCTCACCCGGCTCAAGGTAGACCTCCACGTTCCAGCGGTTTTTAACCGACAAAATAATGTCTTCAAGCAGGCGAAGATTATAACCCGGCTTTGTAATATGGTGGCCTCCGCCAAAATTAATATAGTCCATATCAGAAAAATAACGGCCAAATGAAGTTTCAACCGCCTTCACTGTTCTTTCAAGACAATCTGCATCCTGTTCGCACAGGTTATGCCAGTGCAGTCCCTTGATATGGGGCAGCAGGTCTTCGCAAAATTGAGGTTTTTTAACGCCTAACCTGGAACCTTTGGCACACGGATCATACATTGGTGTTGCTCCTTCGGAATGTTCCGGATTGATCCTGATTCCCAATGTAACGGTTCGGCCAAGGGATGCCGTTGTCTTTTTGACCAGTTCCCTGAACCGCTCAAGCTGGCTGAACGAATTAAACACAAGATGATCTGTTGTGTGGCAAAGCTCAATAATATCATCTCTGGAATAGCCGGCAGCAAAGGTATGCACCTCCCTGCCAAACTCTTCTTGGCCCAGCCTGGCTTCATGGGGAGAGCTTGCACAAACGCCGTCCAGCACGGTTCTCAACAGGGCAAACACCCGGGGCATGGCAAAGCATTTAAGGGCAAGCAGAATCTTGCAACCTGTTTGCTGTTTCAGGTCTGATAAAATGGCAAGGTTGTGTTTCAACAACTCTTCATCCACGACAAAACAGGGGCTGGGAACCGTATCAGGATCAAACCGGTAATGCGTATATCCGTTCACGACAGTTCCACAACCTTCCAGGGCAATCCGTGCAGATTGAGCGCATCCATGAACGGATCAGGGTCAAATTGTTCCATGTTCCAGACGCCCGGCAGGTGCCATTTTTTTTGAAGCATCAGCATGGCCCCGATCATGGCCGGCACCCCTGTTGTGTAGGATATGGCCTGTGAGCCGACCTCTTTGAACGCTTCTTCATGGCTGCAGATATTGTATATATAAAGGGTTTTGTCTTTATTGTCCTTGATTCCCTTCATCACACAGCCGATACAGGTTCTGCCTTTTGTCAGCGGTCCAAGGGACGAAGGCTCGGGTAGAACCGCTTTTAAAAACTGCAATGGAATTATTTTTTCTCCTTGAAAATCAATGGGATCAATGCGGGTCATGCCGATATTTTCCAGAACCTTGAGATGATTGAGATACTGGTCGGAAAAGGTCATCCAGAATCGTGCCCGTTTTAAACCCTTTAAATGAAGGACAAGGGACTCGAGTTCTTCGTGGTACATCAGGTAACACTTGCGCGGACCAATTCCTTCAGGGAAATCATAATTCATGGACCAGGACAGGGGGTCGGTCTCCACCCATTCTCCTTGTTCCCAGTATCGTCCCGGCTGGGTTATCTCCCGTATATTGATTTCCGGGTTGAAATTGGTGGCAAATGCCTGGCCGTGATCTCCGGCATTGCAGTCAATGATATCCAGCTGATGGATCTCATCAAAATGATGTTTTTGTGCCCAGGCGCAAAAAACATTGGTCACACCCGGATCAAATCCTGATCCAAGCAAAGCCATGAGGTTTTTTTCCCGGAATCGTTTTTCATATTCCCATTGCCATTTGTATTCAAACTTTGCCAGGTCAGGCGGTTCATAATTGGCCGTGTCCAGATAATCCACACCTGTGGCAAGACAGGCTTCCATCAAGGCCAGGTCCTGGTAAGGCAATGCCACATTGAGGACTAAGTCAGGATTGACGGACTTTATCAGTTCTACGGTTTCCTGAATATTATCAGCATCCAGCTTTGCCGTGGTGATTTTTTTCTTGAACCGTTTTTCTATCTCACCGGCAATGGCATCGCATTTTGACGCTGTCCTGCTTGCCAGAACAATTTGGGAAAATACATCAGACACCTGGGCGCATTTATGGGCAACAACACTGCCAACCCCTCCCGCGCCAACAATCAAAACTTTGGACATATCACACCTCCTGATAACGGTTTAAAACCGGATAAACTCAAATGCATATTTTTGCTTGTTTTTTTTATCTTACACCTTTTGGATTATCGTTCAAAATAGGTATATCCTCTTAAACCGGCCTCATACACCTGCATGATTTCACGCCTTTCCTGGGGAGAGATTTTTCCCCGGCGAACCGCAGCTTCCGCAATTTTCCGGAACCGGACCAGCAAACGCTTGGGATCATATGCCACATAAGACAAAATGTTGGCCACTGTATCCCCCTCCTGCTCTCCTACAAATTCATATTCTCCGTTTTCAAGGATTTTAATGGTCACCACATTTGTGTCGCCAAGCAGGTTGTGAAGATCTCCAAGGGTTTCCTGGTAGGCACCCACAAGAAAGGTTCCCAGAAAATATTCTTCGGAATCCTTTAATTCATGCAAAGGCAGATACCGTTTAAATCCATGGGAGTCAATGAACCGGTCCATCTTGCCGTCACAGTCACAGGTGATGTCTGCAATAATGGCTTTTCTTAAAGGCTCTTCATTCAGCCGATGAATGGGCATTACGGGAAACAGCTGTTCAATGGCCCAGGAATCCGGCAGGGATTGAAACACGCTGAAATTGCAATAATAAATATCTGCCAGGGCACGTTCGATATCTTCCAGTTCAGGGCCGATGTGCTTCATCTCTTTGGCTTTTTTTGCTATTTCATTCATGGTTGCCCAGAAAATTTGTTCTGCTAAAGACCGGTCCCGAAGGGTTATCTTTCCATGATTGAACAGTTTGCGGACCTCATCCCGGTAAAAAAGGACATCATTAAAACATTCCTGTATGTTTCTGATACTCAATGTTTCCAGAGCATTAAACATATACTGGATCTGGGGGTGACACTCTTCGGGCAGTATGTCCGGCAGGGGTTCGGGCTGAAACCTTGTAACATCAAGAACATTGAACAAAAGCATGGAATAATAGGCAACCAGGGAACGGCCCGATTCGGTAATGATTGTCGGATGAGGAATCTTTTCTTCATCCAGCGAAGTCATCACACTTTCAATAATATCTGTGCAGTATTCACTCAGGGTGTAATTTTTGCTGCTGAGAAAATTTGACTGTGATCCGTCATAATCAACAGCCAGACCTCCGCCAAGGTCAAGGTATTTTATGTTGGCACCTTCTTTGAACAGGCCTGCATACACTCGGCATGACTCATTGACTGCGGTTCTGATTTCACGGATATTGGATATCTGCGACCCCAGGTGATAATGAACCATTTGCAGGCAATCCAGCATGTTTTCCCGGGCCAGCAGATCAACTGCTTGAACGATTTGTGTGGTATTAAGACCGAATATGCTTCGGTCTCCGCCAGAATCCGCCCAGTGTCCGCCGGCCTGTGTTGACAATTTTATTCGGATGCCTAAAACCGGTTTTGCGTTTAATATTTTTGACCGTTCAATGATCAGCGGAAGCTCGCTTGGCATCTCCACAACCAGGATGCAGAAGTGTCCGATTTTTGAAGCATAGAGTCCAAGATCAATAAATTCCTGGTCTTTGTATCCATTGCATATCAAAGGGGCTTTTTTGTCCGTTTGCATCCCCATGGCGGCAATCAGTTCGGCTTTGCTGCCTGCTTCAAGTCCATGATGATATCTGGCACCGAACTGGGTTATTTTTTCAACCACCTGCTCTTGCTGATTCACTTTTATGGGATAAGCACCTATAAATGAACCGCCATAATTTAATTCATTGATGGCGGACAAAAAGCTTTCATTTAACTCGATAATCCGGGAATTGAGAATGTTTTCAACCCTCAGCAGCACCGGCATGTCCATGCCCCTTGCTTTCATGCCTTCCACCACTTCGGGTATGCTGACCGCATTGCGTATTTCACCCGGAGACGGCATAACCATCAGATCACCATTGTCCGACAGTGAGAAATAACCGCCGCCCCAGTCATCTATGCCATAAAGATCACTGGATTTGTTTGTATTCCATCGCTCAAATGTGTAGTTCATATGAATTTCTCTTTCCGCAGTATTAATTTGTCCTGTTCATTTCTGCAAATGAAAGGCCGATTACTATAAAAATTTCTGAATAAATGCAACCTGTTTTCCAATTTTTTCTTAACCGAATCCAGCAACATTTTTTCTATTTGACAACCAGACCTGAAATGTCTTGTTTTGTGATGCAAGAGATCGCAAGAATCGTTTTTTATCAAAATCGCTATAACCTGATTGATCCTCCTTTAATTCAATCAGGCAATCATAACTATTCAACATCCTTATTCCAGGTTTGCTAACAGCAACAAAAATGCCAATATCTGCTGGTGATGGAAGTTTTGTGGGGTTGGTTTTTTTATAATCAGCCTGCCCCTTTTGTTTTATTCATTTGCTTGTTCCTTCTGGCATATTAATTGTAAACATAAGAAGCATGGACAAACATCAAACATCAATAAACGGTATCATCATACCTGTTGACTGGAACACGGAAGGCAAGGCTCTCAAAATTGCAATTGTAACATTTGATGAAGATACAGTCATGGTTGCAGACAACGCCTGTTGTCGAAGCTTGATGAATCATATCAGGAAAACCGTTACTGTCAGCGGTGAAATAAGCATCATCAATACCGTAAAAAAGATGCGGGTGGAACATTTCGAGATTCATCAAAATATTTAAAAACCACACTATTAAATGGTTGAGATCAAATTGCCTGATACTGCATTCTTGCCTGTCAATTTTTGTTTTTATTGACAACGATTATTGTTGCTGATAATGAAACTGTCAAATTCTTACACTGTTTCCGATACCGGTCAACAGGTTTTGTTAAAAGTTTATTTTTTTTGGAATCAGCATGAAAGATATTCTGGTCTTAACCAGCCGGTCAGATGATTTTTCCCTTATTGCAAGCGCCCTGCCAGAAACCAGCAACGTAAAGCATGCAGTTGATCTTGCCGCAGCACAGGCAATGCACAGCAAAGCCCCGTTTGATATGATCATGGCGGATATTGCTCTGTTTGAAAAAGAAGGAGACACAGAAGATTTCAGCTTTTCAACACATCCTTTTGTCAAGGCAAGCCCTTTTGTGCAATTTGTTATACTATGCCCTAAAAACAATCTTCAAAAAGCACTTAAAGCCGTAAAAGAAGGGGCGGCGGGCTATCTTATGTATCCTGTTCAGAAACGGGACATTCAATTGCTGTTGCCGTCGGTTATCAGGACTCTTTCCAGAGACTTTGAATTAGACTACCTTCGGGATCACTTCTGGAAAACAGAATGGCTTGAGATTATTCGTTCCAAGAATTTTAATATGAAAGAAATCTATGGAAATATTCGTTCTGTGGCCCCAACGATTGCAACAGTGCTGTTATTGGGTGATACCGGCACTGGAAAGGGAATGATGGCCCGGCTGATCCACTGGCACAGCCAGCGCTCAGAAAAGCCTTTTATTGAAGTTCATTGCGGTGCCATACCCGATACTTTGATCGAAAGTGAACTTTTCGGGCATGAAAAAGGGGCCTTTACCGGGGCTGATCGAAGAAAGCCCGGAAAATTTGAAATGGCCAAGGGCGGAACCATCTTTCTGGATGAAATAGGAACCATTACACCTTCTGCTCAAATCAAACTGCTCCAGGTTCTTCAAAACGGCATATTCAGCCGGATCGGAGGTGAGTCTATGCTGAAATCAGATGTCCGCATTATAGCGGCTACAAATTCAGACCTTGCCCGGCAGGTAAAAACAGGTGAATTCAGAAAAGATCTTTATTACCGTCTTAACATTTTTCCCATTAAAATTCCGCCGCTCAGGGAAAGGCTTGAAGACCTGCCTTATTTGACTGAAATTTTTCTTGAAAACCTGAATGTTAAATATGGTAAAAAAATTGACGGATTTCATTATTTGGTGCTTGAAGGGTTTAAAAAATACGATTGGCCCGGCAATATTCGCGAGCTTGAAAATATTCTGGAGCGGGCCTATATCCTTGAAGATTCATCTGTCATGACGCCTCAAAATTTCCCCAGGGAAACCATGCCCGGGTTTGATTGTGAAAGTGCCGGCAACGATGCCGGAACCTCTCTTGCTCAGGCAAGGCAGCATGCCATTAACTTGTTTGAACACTCCTACCTGACCGCTTTGTTAGAACAGACCGGGGGACGCATTGGTCTTGCAGCACAAAAAGCCGGAATCACTGCGCGACAGCTTAACAGGCTTTTAAACCGTCATGGGTTGAATAAAAATAAATTTAAACGAAAAAAGGACATTTGATGTCTGGTCATGAGTTTTGTAATCATCATCTCCCGACATCAAATGTCTGGTTTTAGAATTGTATCATAACGGTCTGTAAGTCCTTATACATACTATTGACTCAAGCTTTTTATCGAGTGGAGCTGATTGGTAAATCATAATCTTGTTTTGTTTTTCTTTTTTTCTTGCCCAGTTTCTTTTTTCTTTTATAAAATTCTTTTTTTTCCTCATTGCTGTAGGCTTCATCTTGATGATCCTTGAATTTTCGAATCTTTTGCTTTTTTTCTTGATTTACATTCATTTCATCTGAATTGTATTTTCCCATAATGCTTCCTCACGGATGTTTTTTTTCAAAAAGGATTTAACCTGGTTCACCAATCATCTCTAAATCATTAAATGTTTGCATTTTCCATACCAGAGACAACGCTAACTATTGTCAATTATGAAGCATCAAAATATTGTTTTGAGATTTTTTTCAATGAAATCAAATGATTTTGTTCATAGAATATTTAGAATAAGTTTGCAGGCATGTTTTTTGCTAATAAAATTTAAAAACACGTCACAAAATTGATCCGGAGAAAAATTTTAAACTAAAGGAGGCAATGATGGAAAAAGATCAAATTAAATATTTCAAAACCGTTTTGACTCTGCGGCTTGATGAACTTATAAACCATGCCGGACATACAATGTCGGAACTTGTATCCCAAAGCATTCAGGAAATAGGATACATTGACAGGGCCTGTGTTGATACAGATCAGACTTTGAAATTAAGAATCAGATCAAGGGAAAGCCAGTTGATAAAAAAAATCCGGGCTGCATTGGACAGGGTTGAAAACAATTCTTATGGTATTTGTGAATCCTGTGGTGAAGACATTTCAATAAAAAGACTTGAAGCAAGACCTGTTACTACAAAGTGTATTCACTGTAAAGAAGAGGAAGAAAAACAGGAACTGATCATGCAGTAACCGTATTTGTTTTTATTTTCTGGCCTGCCATCCGGGATTTGATTTGTGCCAAAGAGGCATCATGGCAAAAGATCGCAAATGATACCACCCCTTTTAATCTTTGTCTGCCAACAGATTTTTAATCTTGCTTACCACATAGTCATTGGCAAATGGCTTGGTGATGTAATCATCAGCTGAAAGTCCCATGCCTTTGGCAATATCAATGGAACGGGCCATGGCAGATAAAAAAATAATCCGGGTATTGCTGAATTGTTTTTCCTGACGGATTTTCTGGCATACTTCATACCCGTCCATTCCGGGCAGCATAATATCCAGTAAAATAAGATCCGGTTTCCAGCTCAATATCAGGCCCAGCGCTTTTTCCCCGGTATCTGCGGTTTGAACATCATAGTTGTTCCGGGTCATTAAAAATTCTAAAGGCACGACAATATTTGGTTCATCATCAACAATCAATATTTTTTTTTTCATGTTGTCCCCTTTATCTTGCAATCAAGATTAGGTTGAGATGGGCGGTTTAATGAAGTATTTGTTTGCGATATTTATTCTACCAGAGGCAGAGTGAAAAAGAAAGTTGCCCCTTTGTCAGGTTTGCTGTCCACCCATATCCTTCCTTTATGGGCATCAATAATATGTCTGGAAATCGTCAATCCAATGCCGGTTCCGGCAGGCCTTCCCCTTGAACCGGAAACCACCTGGCGAAATTCATGAAAAATAATCTCCTGGTCGTCTTTGCCGATACCAATGCCGTTATCTTGGACAAAGATCTTTAAATACCGGGTTTTATTTTCCCCGGTTTGTTTGGTTTCCTTTTTCATCCCGATCTTGATTTTGCCATTGTTGATATCGCAGAATTTGACGGCATTGGATATCAGGTTTACCATGACCTGTATCAACCGGTCTTTATCACCGGATACAAAAAAAGGTTTTTCAGGCAGGTCAAGGGTCAAATCAATATTTTTTTCTTTGATTAACTGGCCGGTTGAAACAACAGAGTCTTCAATGACATATTTAAAATCAACCTGTGCCATCTGCCACTGAATCCGGCCGGATTCAATTTTTTGAAAATCAAGAACATTATTAATCAGCCGGGTCAACCGTTCACTTTCCTTGATGATGATACCGACAAACAGATGATGTTTTTGAGCATCCAGGTCAGGGGTGTGATGTACAATTTCAGCCAATGACCGTATAGAGGTTAAAGGGGTTCTAAGTTCATGGGTGACTGTGGAGATAAATTCGTTTTTCAGCCGGTCCAGCTCTTTTAGCCGCTCATTGGCTGCCTCAAGATTTTTGGTGGCCTTTTCAAGTTTTCGGCTGTAAATAATCATCTGCTGAGTCTCGTCCAGAATATGCATGATTTCATTCATGCCCAGGGGTTCCTCTTCCACAACTGATTTTACCATGACAAGGGCTGATGCCGATCCTATGGCTCCTGCCAGCAGTTTTTCAGCATGACTGACAAGGCCTGCATCGGCAATCAGTTCCCGGTCCAGGTTGATATTGTTTTTTCTGGCATAGAGTGTCAGGGCATCCCGGGTTCTTTGTTTTCCTAAAAATCGTTCCAGCAGGGTTCTCAAATCCATAACCGATGCCGTGGCCCGCCAGAAGGAAGATTTTTCCGATTCCACGGAATACTTGAACACATCCACAAACAAGGTGGCCTGTTTTCGCTCCATTGCCGTTTGCCTGGAAAACAAAGATACGCCGGTAAACAATAACAGGTTTGCTGACATACTCCAGAATACGGCATGGGTATACTGGTTAAATCCCAATTGATCGGCATCCAGGCCGAACAGATGCCTGGGGGTTAAAAGTTTAAGTCCCAATGGCCCGTGGACCAGGAAATCCTGGGACAAAAACCCGGCCTGGGCAAGTGAGGGCAGCACCAGGGTGTACATCCAGACAAAAAATCCGGCCAGCAATCCAAAGAGCGCTCCCCTACGGGTTGCGCCTTTCCAGAAAATTCCGCCGATCACGGCCGGACTGAACTGGGCCACGGCTGCAAAGGAGATCATTCCAATGGAGACAAGGGAATAATATTGAACCACATAATGAAAATAAAGATATCCCAAAATCACGATGAGCAGTATGCTGATTCGTCTGATAATCAGGAGCAGACGGCTGAGATCGGCTTTCTGGTCCAGCCTTAAACAGGACAGGCGCAGCAGTACCGGCATGACCAGGTCATTGCAGACCATTGTGGACAGGGCAATGGTTTCCACGATGACCATTCCCGTGGCCGCGGACATCCCGCCGATAAAAGCAAACAAGGCCAGGGCCTGCTGCTTTTGAGCCATCAGCAGGGTCAGGGCAAAATAGTCGGCATCCACGCTGCCGCCGGCAAATTTTAAAATTCCTCCAAAGGGTTGGGAAAATGACTGTTTGCAGGCCGGGTCAAGCCCGCATTGTTCAAAAAAATAGATCATCCCGCCAAAGGCAATGGGGATAACAAAAATATTAATGGCCAGAAGATACAAAGGGAAAAGCCAGACCGCTTTTTTCAAATGGTTTTCATCCACATTCTCCACCACAATTACCTGGAACTGACGGGGCAGCAAAAAGACGGCCATCATGGCCAGAAAAAGCGCATTATACCATCCTGTAAAGGTGTCTGAATTGATCTGCATGACAAAGAGCTGACGTATACCGGGAACAAGGCTTGCCTGTTCAAACAGGTCTTTGAATCCGGAATACAGTCCATAGGTGATAAAAAGTCCCACGCAGATGACGGCCAGCAGCTTTATAATGGATTCAAAGGCAATGGCTGCCACCAGTCCTTCATGGCGCTCTGTGGCATCCAGGTGGCGGGTTCCGAAAATTACGGCAAACAAGGCCAGCAAAATGGCCACAAAAAAAGCCGTGTCTCTTGTGGCGAAAAGGTTGACCTCGCTTTGCGCCATGTAAACATCCGGGTATTGGCTGATCAATTGAAACGAGGTTGAGATGGCTTTAATCTGAACGGACATGTACGGCACAATGCCGAGAACGGCTATGATCGTTACAGCTCCTGCAATGGTGGCGCTTTTACCGTATCGTGAGGCAATGAAATCGGCAATGGAGGTGATCCGGTTGATCTTGCTGATGCAGATAATTTTTCTCAGGACGGGCCACCCCAGGATCATCATGAAAGTGGGGCCCAGGTAAATATTTAAAAATCCAGTGGCTCCTGATCTGCCCGCCGCCCCCACGCTCCCGTAAAAGGTCCAGGCCGTGCAGTAGACAGCCAGGGACAATGCGTAAATATAGGGATTGCTGATAATGCTTTTGCCTGCTTCAGCCCGTTTGTCTCCCCAGAAGGCAATGGCAAACAAGAGTCCCATATATCCGAAAGAGACAAAAACAATGATTTTTTGTTCTAACATAATGGCCCTGTGTTTCCATTAATCAGGCTTCATATCGTTAATTTTGGCATCAGCCTGATGGTTTGAATTGTTTGCCGGCGTATCCGGTTTTGTCAGGTGAAAGGTCTCGGGGATTTTTCCAAAAAAAATGATAAAAAAAATCAATGCTGACCAGGCCGTGAAAATATACAAAAAAAACAAAGGGATTCCAAACAGGCGAATCGGCAGGTTGAAGATAGTCAAAACAGGATAGCAAAACAGAAAACACGCGAATAAGAAAAGCCCTATATACCGTTCTTTTATGGATCTGCTGTCCAGCATGGCGTCATCCTTATATGCGATAAGCCCGGTTTTGTATCAATAATTTTTTTTATGCTTTCTCATTGAATACAATGAACGACAAAAATAAATCAAGGGATTTATATGAAAGAATTTTTAACTTGCTGAAATCAAACCTCTTTCATTCTTTGCTGTGGCAGGCTGATCGGCCATGGCCGTTATTCAGTGTTGTTTTCTTTTTGCTGGGTATGGATATCAGCAGATGCGTGGGAAGGCAATAAAAACAACTGTAATCTGATTGCCATTTCATAATTTGAATGCGCCATGGAGCATCGGGTACAGCAGTGCCATTACCTTGTCCACTAAAGCTTAAGTCTGAAGGTTGAATTTAGAAGCAAAAACAAGCCTGACCTTTCATTTTATTTGTATATCGAATTTAATTTAGTTATGATTGAATTATCCGCTACAACGGATCTGCATAGCATCTCAACCACTTTTTCAATTTCCTTCAGCATATCAATGGGTTCTTCTTTTTTAAGTATAGTCCATTTTATGGCAAGATGGGTGAAGGCACCGATAAACATGTTCCTGAACAATCGGGGATCGACGGAATATCTGAAAATACCTTGTTTCTGACCCTCCTTTAATATACTTTCTAAAATCGACACATAATCAATATAATCCTTATAGAGAATAGAGTTGTAAAATTTTTTGTTTAGTTTGATTTCCAGCAGGAACACCTTTGTAAAATCTCTGTCCTCCATAAAGATCGTGAACAGCAGTCGAATGAACCGTCGCAATTTTTTGATGGGGTGTTGAATATCAAACATTTCCTCTCCGCTTTTTTTCAAACGTCGGAGCCGTTTTTTGGGGATGGAAAACAGCAGGTCTTCTTTGTTCTTAAAATAGTTGTAAATAGTTCCCTCGCTCACATTGGCAATATTTGCAATTTCATTCATTGTCGCTGCATTGTATCCTTTTTGAGCAAATACCTGCACTGCTGCCTTGAGTATTCTTTTCTTTTTATTATTGTCATCATTGTTTATTGATGTGACTGACTCGCTGGAAATAATGGCAAACACTAAATCCATTATACCTTTGAAATCCGGCATTGTGGTTTTAATTTCTCCGGAAGCCAGGCAACTTAAGGATTCTTCATCCAGCAATCCGAGAATCAAATTCAAGATGAGGTTCACGTTGATATCCGGACGGAATACATTTTCATCAACCCCCTGCTGAATGGTCTGGCCCATGAATCTGGTATATTCCCTGAGGGTATTGTATCCTTCATGTGTATAAAAATTTTTATTGGAGCGGCATTCAATCAGAAGGTTTTTTAAAGTCCGTGAATCATCAGGATTCAGGTCAGTGACGTAAAGATGATGCCATATCATCTTGCTCAATCTTGAAACAGGGTCCAATACTCCCTCCAGGTGAAACCTTAGATCTTTCTCAACATCCGTTAATTTGTCTGCCAGCGCATAAAACAATAAATCTTCTTTGTTTTTGAAATAATGATAAATAATGGAATCCGTTACCCCGGCCCTGCCTGCGATTTCAGATATGCTGGAATCTTCAAGGTTTTTTTGAGAAATGATCTTCTGGACTGCCTTTAAAATTTGTTTTCGAGGGCTGGCAGTCATCCCCTTTTTTTTTATTTTCATGTTCACCTTAATATGTTTTACGCTGTATCTAAATTTTAAGCTTTGTCTAAAAAACGGATTTTCTATAAAAAATTTATATGAAAGTTTTCGAAAATCCAAAAAGCGACTTTATCTCTTTAGTGCCCCATGGAGCATTCTATCCAGCAGATCCATCAGCCGGTCCTGTTCTTCGGGGCTTAATGCACTCAAAAGCTCTTCACTGGCTTTGTTAAGCGAGTCAAATAATTTTTGTTTTATATTCCTTGACATGTTCGTCAGCTCAACCAGTTTTTGTCGGCGGTTTTCAGGGTTAATGGATCGATTCAGGAAACCTTTTTTTTCCAGAGAATCTATCCCCCTGGCCGCCACACTTTTGTCAATAAACACATGGGACCCAATATCATCCTGAATCATTGGTGTTTCATGATCCAGAAGGGTTGCTATAAAAGGAAGATGCCCCGGTTGTATATCCAGGGGTTTTATCTTTTCTTTTACCGCAGCCAGATGGAGACGATGAAGCTTTCCCAGCATGTAACCCAGTAATTTTTTTTCTGCCATCTTATGTCCTTGTTTTTTTGATTGAGTAATTTCTCCTTGACTTTCGCGTTCATTTTTTAACACCCTTTAACAGAAACCAGAAAACAAAAAAAGTTGCCAGTCCGGATAAGACAGCCATGAATCCGATCATTGTTATTTTCCACTCTCCGCCCAGAGAAATAATCCACATGGCAGCTGCACCGAAAATAAAATTGGAAAACATCATTAATGAAGAGGCAGATCCGATATCCCGGTTTACTGTTTCCAGGATCAGATTAATGCACACAGGGCGGGTAAAACCGAAACAAAAAGAAATAAAGCACATGGGAAAGGTAAAAAACAACACCTGTGAATGGGGTATCGTCATGATCAGAAGGCCGCCGGTCAGTATGCCGCCGAACCCAAGCCGGATAAGCGTTATATCGCTGAATTTTGCAGACAGGTTCATGCAGATAAACGAACCTGTCATTATGGAAAATGCATTCATGCCGAAAAACAATCCAAATACCTGTTCCGACAGGCTGAACCCGGTGATGTAAATATCGGCCGAGGCACCAATAAAGGCAAACAGGGGACTCATGGACGCACTAAATAAAAAAGAAAGGCTTAAAAATCGTAAATTTCCGAACAGGGCAAGATAAGGCACGGCCATTTTCATTAAAGGGATATGCCTTGGGGCCGGGTTGGTTTCAGGTATTCTGAGAACACCTGCAAAGGCGATGAATGCAATTGCTGCCTGGAGAATAAAAATAATATGCCAGCTGCCGAACAGCAGTGCCCAGGATCCCAGTGTCGGCCCGAGCATGGGTGCCAGCCCAACGATAATACTGATCAGGGCCAGAATTTTATATCGTTCCGGGCCTGTATAGTGATCTTTGGTAATTGAAAGTCCTAAAACCGAAGGGGCGGCAGCTCCGATTCCTTGAAGTATTCTGGCATAGATAAGGGTTTGAGGCGATCCTGCAATCGAACATAAAAGACTTGCCAGTATGAACAAAGACAGTCCTGCCAGAAGGGGTGCCTTCCTGCCAAACCGATCGGAAAGCGGCCCATACACCAGCAGGGCAGGGCTATAACCCAAAAAAAATCCGATCAGGGTCAAACTTATGATTTTTAGTTCCACTCCCCACAATTTTCCAAGATAAGGCATGGCCGGCAGATACATATCCGTAGACAGGGGGGGGAAGGCAGACAGCACTGCCAGCAGCGGAATTAAAAACGGAATGTGCAAAGCTGCTGACAAATTGGTTCGAGATTCCATGATGATTTCCCCCTTTTTTTGTTTGGCAAAATAGTTGCATAAGCAACAATTGTCTTTGCAACTTAATATGCGGATCATATAAAATCAATATTTTTTTAAGAAAATTGAAAGGCTTTTTAGGAAAGACCGTCAGGTTTTTGAAACAGAGGGATAATAGCATAAAAGGCCATGTCAGCTTGCTCTGCCATGGCCTTTTTTATGAAAGTCTTAAAAAATCCAAACAGCGACTTTTATTTTTTGTTGTGGGCAAACCAGGATGAAAGACCAGGTCTGCCCGTGGCAGTTATATGAAAAAACAGATGAAAAACAAAAAATTAATACATGGTTTGGCAGGATGAAAGATATTTAATTTCAGAAGGTTAAAAGTTCTTTCATTTAAAAGCTCTGACTACAAGATCAGGCGCTGGGGATCGCATTTTTCCCTTAAAAGTTTCAACTCTTCCGGGGTGGGGGGTAAAACTTCTTCGGCCCGAGACGTATCTATTTCAAACTCCATGTTTTCCAGAATTTTTTCCGGTGTGATACCGGGATAATAGCCTTTCAGATACATTTTTTTGGTTTGGTCATCAAAGCCCATCACGCCCATGTCAGTGATCACTTTGTCCGGGCCTCCTTCGGGAAGACCTGCTTTTTTCCGGCCATCCGGCCCGTCCAGATAGCCGGGAGTCGTCAGGTAGTCTATCTTGATTTTAAATTTTCGCTTTTCCTGGGTCATGAAGATAATGCTCCTTGGCACAAAAGAGCCCACGTCACATGCACCTCCGCTGCCGGAAAACCGTACATCCGGCCCTTCATACTCACCGATTACAGTGGAATTCAAATTTCCGTAAATGTCAATCTGGGCAGCACCCAGAATTCCCACGACATGCTTTCCGGTAATCTTGTTCTGCATTGTGGCAAAGGCTTCTAACAGTCCTGCATTGCATGAGGATTGGTACATGATTCTCGGGTCTGCCACGGCAAGGGGAAGATCTTCCAGCTTAGAATCAATGGCTCCTGTTTCAAAAAAAATAACACTCTTGGGTGCATTGATGTTTTTAGCCGCCATGGCCGCCAGCATTGAAATGCCGGTGCCGCAAAAAACAATGTCATCATTTCTGATTTCCCGGGCTGCAATAATGGTCATCATCTCTTTTAACGTATATTCCATGGATATTTCTCCGTTCTTTTATCTTAGATCCAGTTATCTTAGATCCAGTTATCTTCGATCCAGTTTTTTTGCATAGCCCCTGTTTTTATCGGCCAGAATATTTTCAAGTCGTTCTCTGCCAACGCTGTCCAGCAGGTCCCTGTGTGTGCCATTCTTGAATATTGTCTCTTCTATATATCCCTTATAAAGATCATCATTCTTGGCAACCCGGGTATAGTTCTTCAGATACACAGGGTCATAGTCGTAATGACCAAAACAGGCTGTGGGATAGGCACCAAAGGGGATGTGTATGACGGCATCAGCATGGATAAACGGAATCTGGTTTCTGTCGGGATTGTTTTTCAAATAGTCGTCATCCAGCAGATCCTCACAGGTGATGATCAGCACTTTTGCCGCTTTTGCCTGTTCAATGTCGGCAAAGGTCAACCCGTCGATTTTGCAATTTCCCCGGTAGTCTGCCTGCTGCACATGAATAATGGTAACATCCGGGTTGATGGCGGGAACCAATACCACACGTTCCGTGTCGCACCAGTTGTCAAAGGGGTTTTCAAACTCAACCAGTTTCTGGTTCGGTATTTTTTGGTTGTCCTGCCGGAATTCTTTGGAAAATCCCCATTTGTTGATGATATCCGTTCCAAGGGAAGACCGGGTCGGAAGAAATGGGATTCCCATTGATCCGGCAAGGAATCGAAGGGTCATCTGATAGTTGGAGTAATCTTCGATTTTTATCGTTTTTTCCTGAGCGGCTTTTTTGAACCTGATACAGGTTGACATGAATTTGCCGGTTCCGCCATAAGCTATTTCAAGGCAGGATACGCAACCTGCGCCCACAAGTTCATCCATCCCCTGCCCGTTGGAATGGGCGTAAAGGTGAATATCCCTGATATTCTGCCGGATGATTTCATAAACGGCTGCCATGGGATTCCTGTTGATGGTAAACCCGCCAATGGACAGATGGCATCCGGGTGTTACATATTTTGTGACTGCATCTTTTAAATTTGTAATTTTATTGCTGTTTACTTCCATTCACACACCTCGCAGTTGAAGTATTGTTCCTTTTATATTTTCATCATACCAGTGACTTGCTTTTTATTTATATGAAAGTTTTGAAAAATTCACACAGAGACTTTCAATCTTTGTTGTGGGCAAACCAAGGTGAAATATCAGGTCTGCCCGTGGCAGTTATTAAAGTGGGTGCAACGCCAGGATCAACCGCCTGTGATAATAGATGAAATTAAAATCTGATCACCATTGTTTATTTGCTTTTCAGGGTCCCATGGAAAAACAATTTCAGAATTCACCGTTATTTGCATACCTTCATGAAGCTTGCCGTTTTTATCCAGGATATGACCCTTTATATCCGGACAGGCAGCATAAAGGGCCATGATCGCTTTTTTCAAGGTGCTTGAATCTGTTTGGATCTGTTTTTGCCCGTTTGTATAGATCCGATGGGTTATCGGGATGAAGATACTTGCCCCCAAAATGTTTCCTTTCTTTTTCTTGCGCCCCCAAACGGGCAAAAATCAATCTCACTGTACAAGATTATAAACCCCGGCTACATACCAACAAGGGAAGGCAGCCACAGGACTACTTCGGGAAACACCATGATAATAATCAAACACAGGGTCTGCAGCCCGATAAAAGGCCATACGGATTTATAAATATCTCCCATTGAAATATTTGGCGGCACAACCCCTTTCATATAAAACAGGACAAATCCAAAAGGCGGTGTCAAATATGCCATCTGCATATTTACGATAAAAAGGATACCAAACCACAGGGGGTTAAACCCGAGAAGGGTGATCAGCGGAACGTAAATGGGAACCGTGATCATAATAATGGGAAGATCATCCATGACCATTCCCAGCAAAAAGAAACTGATCTGCATGGCAATGAGGACAGACCACCGGTTCAGCCCGATAGAGTCAATCAGATCCTTTAACAGCATGGGAAGTCCAAGAGTATTGACCACGGCTGAAAAAGCAAGACATCCTATAATAATCCACAGCACCATGCTGGTCAGAAAGGCTGCCTTTTCAGCAGCATTGGACACAACCCCGATTGTATCCTTAAAGGATTTTGATCTTAAGCTGACAATGACCATGGCAACAACCGCGCCAACAGCAGCAGCTTCTGTGGGGGTTGCAAGTCCTGAAAAAATGGTTCCCATGATGGAAAATATCAGAATAAACGGCATGGCCAGATTTTTCACAGACATCCATTTTTCTTTCCATGTGGCCCGTTCTTCAACGGGAATAGGCGGGGCAAGTTCTGGGTTGACAAGGCTTCTGATCAGGATATAGGAGATAAAAAGGGATGCCAGCAACAGTCCGGGGATAATGCCGGCCAAAAACATTTTTCCGATGGAAAGATTGGATAGGGAGGCATACACGATCATGGTCACACTGGGAGGAATTAAAAAACCCAGGGCACCGCCACCGGAGATACAGCCAATGGCAAGGGAGGGTTTGTAATTTCTTTTCAGCATGGCAGGCAGGGCAATCAGCCCCATGGTAACCGTTGCAGCGCCCACAATTCCCACCATGGCGGCAAAAACTACGCAGATAAATACGGTTCCAATTGCCAGTCCGCCCGGTATGGGCCCCAGCCATTTATAGATCATTTCAAATATTTCATCGGCAATGCCCGACTTCTCAAGTATGCAGCCGATAAAAATGAACAGGGGAATGGCCAGCAGAATAATACTGGTCATGCTTTCAATAATGGACGGGGGCAGCATCTGCAGAAATCGAGGACCATTGATCAGGTACAGGGAGACAATGCCCACAGTTCCAAGGGTAAAGGCAACCGGTGTCCGCAGTACAAAAAGAATGACAACGGCCAGAAACATGAATAGAACGATTAGAGCGGGATTCATTTTACCCTCCTTTGTTTGGCTTTCAGAATCGTTTTACCGAAATCCGCCAGTATCTGAAGAATAAACACCAGGGAGCCGATGGGAAGCAAAATCTTTACAGGCCATAAAGGCGGACCAAAAAGGGTATGGGAATGCTGGTTTGTTGAAAAAGCATGCCAGGCAAATTTATACCCCTGCCAGAACAAAATGATGAACATGAACAGGGCAACAATGGAGACTATGATATCAGCCGTTAATTTTACTTTTCTGGGAAAAAGCTGGTAAATGATATCCACGGAAACATGACCTTTTTCAAGGAGTACCCAGCCACCGGTCATGGCAATATAGGCGGCAAAAATATATCCGCACATTTCGTGGACCCAGATGGTAGGGCTTTGAAAAAAATACCTGGCAATGACTTCGTATACCATCAGGAACATGAATACAAAAATCAGATAGCAGGCTGCCTTTCCAATATTCTTGTTTGTTTTTTCAATAAAATTAATCATTTTTTCAATGAGTTGCATTTTAAATCCTAACATTTACACCTTCCGGATATTCTTGGATCAAGATATCCGGAAGGAAGATAATAGGGTTGTCTACAGGTCGTATCCCAAAGCTTTCAGATCTTTTTTTACAAGAGCGATATATTCGGCAGACAATTTGTCTTTTGTGAATTCTTCATCCCACATCTTGACGGCTGTTTTTGTCCATCTGCTCATGACCTCGTCGGGAAGCTGTATGAACTGGGCTCCCTGGGCCGTCATTTTGTTCATGACCGCTTTGTTCTCTGCGTTGAACAACACACCAACCTGAGTGGAACAATCTTTAAGAGCTTTTTCAAAGATCACTTTGAGATTTTCCGGAAGTTCATTCCATCTGTCCTGGTTGATAATTACTTCACAGTTCTGGGCACCGGAGATATAGGGAACAGTCTGGTATTTTGCCACTTCATAGGTTTTTGCAAGGAAGCTTTCAGCATGATTTCCACTGATTTCAGCATCAATGGTGCCTCTGGAAAGGGCGACATAGATTTCGGAGAACGGGATAAAAACCGTGGGAATACCCATTTTCTGTAAGGTTTTCGCAATGGACCCCGATGCTCTGACCTTCATCTTTTTCAGGTCTGCCCATGTGTTGATGGGTTTTTTGGAGACAATGGTATATCCGTCCATGACAAGGGGGGCACCGTAAAATACGTTTTGAGTGGCATAGGCGTTTCTGAAAAAGGTCAGGATTTCATCCTGATAAATGAAATCCATGATTTCCTGGAGTCCTCTTGGATCTCCGGGGAGTGCAAAAGCTGTGGCTGCCATGGGCAGGATACCGCTGTGATAGGCGCTGCATGTGGTTCCCATGTCAATTGATCCAAGGCTTACGGATTCAAAAATACTGGGGCCTTTTACCAGGGCACCCGATGGCAGAACCTGAACGGCAATCTGGCCGTTGCTCTTTTTTTTCACGTCTTTTGCCATCTGGTTAATCGCAGCGGTTATGGGATGATTCAGAGAGAACATGTTCTGCATTGTAAACCGATAGGTCTTTGCTGCGTGAGCTGTTTTTACAAAAGATTTTTCAAATCCGGTTACCATCACCATTGAAAAAATGAATACCATTATAATGCTTAATGATAAAGTTTTCTTGTTTATTGACATTGCTTTCTCCCTGTTAAAGTTGTGTTGTTTAAATTGTGTTGTTTAAATTTATTTTTAATCTGCAACCCCGTCATGTCAATGAAAATAATATTATGTTTTTTCCTCCCCGATCAAACAAATACGCTCCGTGATGAGTGAAATACCTCATGGTTTGTTATGAATTTGATCTTTTTAAATTAAATTCATTATCGTCAATTTGCCGCCATATGATACACGTTTGTAAAATATAGGCTATTGACCATAGATGAATGCAAATGGTGTGCCAGGAATGAACTTTCCTGATTGCCCTTATATAAAAGGAAAAAGCCTGCCTGTTGACCATGAGGAGATCCCAATATTTAGCTGAGATTTAATGATATTATGCATATTAGCATAATATTTTATGTTTTTTCGAGGCTATAATATAGCCTTTCAATGGCTTATTCGCCTGTTCGTCTGTGTTTGGTTGTAAAATTCATGCGATTTATGCACAAATGCATTATTATGCGCCTGTGCATAGTTTTTTGTGTGTTTTGTATTTGTGTCTGGTTTGGAATATGAGGTTAAAATAAAGATATTTCCTTTGAATACAGGGCTTTTATGGTGATCTTGGCATAAAATATTAAGTTGTGGCATGAGATTTGCTAAATTGATTTTAATTGGAACGAACCCCGGATTTGTTCATGAAGAAGCCGGCAATTTTACTGGATCTTCCTTCTAACCGATCTGTCGCCAATACACAGACCATTAATATAAATAAGCGGAGAAAACAAGATGACTTCCACTAAATCAGAATACTTTCGAAAAATGCGTCAGGAACATGTAGCCCAGGGACCGGCCCACATCACCCAAGCGGTTATCCAAAAAGCCTCGGGTGCGGTCATGACCGATGTGGACGGAAAAGAGTTTATTGATTTTGCCGGCGGTATCGGTGTCAATAATGTGGGACATTCCCATCCAAAAGTTGTAAAAGCCATCAAGGATCAGGCGGATCAATTTATTCACACCTGTTTTCATGTGGGCATGTATGATTCCTATATTGAACTGGCAGCGAGGCTCAATGATTTGGCACCCGGGGATTTTGCCAAAAAAACCATGTTTGGCAACAGTGGTGCGGAAGCTGTTGAAAATGCCGTCAAAGTGGCGCGATATGCAACCAAGCGACCGGCTGTCATTGCCTTTGAAAACGGGTTCCATGGCAGAACTTTGCTGACAATGTCACTGACCAGCAAGATTATGCCCTACAAATACGGTTTCGGACCTTTTGCCCCTGAAATTTACCGCATCCCATATCCTTATTGTTACCGTTGCCCGTTAGGATGCAAGTATCCTGATTGCAATATCGCGTGTGCTGAGTATCTTGAATCTTATTTTATCACCTATGTTGATCCTGATTCAGTTGCCGCCATCATAGCCGAGCCGATTCAGGGAGAAGGCGGATTTGTCACACCTCCGCCGGAATATTTTCCTAAACTGGCTGAAATTTGTAAAAAACATGGAATTCTTCTGATTATTGATGAGGTACAGTCAGGAGCCGGCAGGACTGGCAAATTTCTTGCCATTGAACATTGGGGAATTGAGCCGGATATCATCACCCAGGCCAAGAGTCTTGCAGGCGGTATGCCCCTGAGTGCCATTACCGGCAGACAAGAATTGATGGACGCCCCCCATCCAGGCGGACTTGGCGGAACATACAGCGGGAACCCATTGTCCTGTAAAGCTGCACTGGCTGTCCTGGACATTCTTTTTGAGGACAAACTGCTTGAAAGATCCAAAGAACTTGGCGAAATTTTGTTTCAACGTTTTTCAGAACTCCAGAATTCCTTTGAAATCATCGGCGATGTCAGGGGAAAAGGTCCCATGCTGGCTCTTGAGCTTGTCAAAGACAGACAAACCAGGGAACCTGCGGCAGCAGAAGCTAAAAAACTGACCCAGCTTTGTTATGAAAAAGGACTTGTTCTCTTGTCATGCGGTAATTTCGGCAATGTCATCCGAACACTTATGCCTTTTGTCATCACAGATGAACAATTGGATAAAGGCCTGTCCATCATGGAAGAGAGCCTCAGAGAACTGACCAAATAATTTTTTAATCTTGCTTGCCGGCCTTTGCCTCAAATAAACGACAAAGGCCGGACCGGGATATGACCCAATTGTGAAACACCGGTTTTTAGCCGGGTTAGGAATTCCATATGAAAGGATTTTTCAACCGTCTCATCATCATTAATGTTACAGACCAGACGACAGAGGTTCAAAAAATTGATGATCAGATGTTAAAACTGTATATGGGCGGCAAGGGACTTGCCACGCACCTGCTGTTAAACCACAATCCCCCGGGGGTTGACCCCTTGTCGCCGGACAATCATTTTATTATCGGGTTGGGGCCTGTAACCGACAGCCTGTTATACGGAAGCTGCAGATATGGCATTTTTTCAAAATCCCCGTTAACCGGTTTTTATGGAGAATCCTATTCCGGCGGAAAAGTGGCCGAATCCATCAGTCAGACAGGATATGATTTTATCCTTCTCAAAGGCGCTTCTTCTAAGCCCTTGTGGATTGAAATTTGTGACAAGGCTGTTTTATTCCATGATGCCGAAGATCTCTGGGGAAAAGACACATATGAAACAGAAGACCTGTTAAAAGAACGCTGCGGGCAAAAAGGTTCCGGTGCCATGGTGATCGGCCCTGCAGGAGAGAATCTTGTCCGGTTTGCCGTTGTGGAAAACGATTATTGGCGGTCTGCAGGAAGAACAGGTATGGGAGCCGTTCTGGGGTCTAAAAAGATAAAAGGCCTTGTTTTTCATGGAACCCAAAAGCGAGAATTTCATGATCCTGATCAAATCCGGCAATATTCCAAAAACATGCTCAAGGAATTGAAAAACCATCCGGCCACAGAGACTTACCGGAATCTGGGCACGCCGGTAATGGTGGCAGGGCTGAACAATGCAGGTGCGTTCCCCACAAAATACTGGTCCAAAGGCACCTGTGAACATTGGGAAAAAATCAATGCCCAGAGCATGAAGGAAAAATTAAATGCCAAACCCCGGTCCTGCAGAAAGTGTTTCATGGGCTGTGGAAAGTATGTGACCGTAAATGAGGGCAAACACAAGGGATTGCATCTGGAAGGCCCCGAGTATGAGACCATTTACACCTTTGGCGGACTGTGCATGGTAGACAGTATTGAAGATATTGTGTGGCTAAACGATATTTGTGACCGGTTGGGCATGGACACCATGAGTGCCGGCAACCTTGCCGCATTGACCATAGAAGCCTCCCAAAGGGGCAAGATCAACGAAGATTATGCCTATGGCGATGCCGATGCAGTGGCCGACATCCTTTTTAAGACAGCCAAGCGCGAAGGCCTGGGCGGTCTGCTTGCCGAAGGAATCAAATCTGCCGGTGCGGAAATGGATATGGCCGATGAAATAGTTCATGTCAAGGGCCTTGAACCGGCCGGGTATGACCCAAGGGTTTTAAAGGGTATGGCTCTTGCCTATTCCGTCAGCCCAAGAGGTGCCTGCCATTTAAGAAGCACCTTTTACAAAGCTGAATTGTCCGGCATGATTGATCCTGACCAGATTGAAGACAAGGCTGAACTGTTTTTGGATTTTGAAGACAGGTGTACTTTGTTTGATACCTTTATCCTGTGCCGGTTTTACAGGGATTTTTATCCTTGGGAAGAGTTGTCCAAACTTTTTTTCATGACCACGGGCGTTGAGTTTTCAAAAGATGAGCTGCGCGCTCTTGCTTCCAGGGTCACGGATGAAACCCGTAAATTCAATATCAGGGAAGGGCTGACCATTGAGGATGACTTTCTTCCCAAACGGCTTTTCAAAGAAAAACTGAACGGCAAACAAGGTATTTCAGAAGACGAATTGAGCAGTATGATACAAGATTATTATAGATTAAGAGGATGGGACAAGAATGGTGTTCCCCAAGAAAAACCCAGTCTATAAGCGGGTTTTCAATTCTTCTGATACGTTTGATGGTTTGATGTGGTGGACTGCTGATCAGTGAGCTTTTGTTGCTGATTGATTTGTGTTTCACCATATCAAGGCTTAACAGCCTGGCCCAGTTGTTTGAATGCAGGTTGTTAAACCATCTCCTGGGTTGCCGGTCTCATTGAGGCCGGCAACTGAACTGCAGGCAACTGAACTGCAGGCAACTGAACTGCAGGCAAATGAACTGCCTGCAACTGAACTGCCGGGCAGCGGTGAAGAAAAGTTTGTATCCGTCATAAACAAAAAATTATGCCAGGTTGTGTTTTTTAAGCTTCCTGGCAATGGTTGACTGATTAAGTCCCAGTATTTTTGCCGCATTGGCCTGGGTACGGCAGTTTTTCAACACGGTTTCAAGAACGGTTTTTTCCAGTTCATCAACCATTTGCTGAAGGGTCTGGCCCTGGTTCCAGCCTTCGATTACAGGGGTGCCGGCTTCTGTTTTTCTTTGAACGCTTCCGGGAAGATTTTTATACTCGATGTTGCTGTTCTGGGACATGACCACCAGTCGTTCACAGATATTGATCATTTCTCTGACATTTCCGGGATATGGATATGCCACAAGCGCATCCACAGCTTCACTGGAAAGAGCCATCTTTTTTTTCTTATATTTTTTGCAAAATAGATTTAAATAATGATCAATCAACGGAACCAGGCATTCCTTGCGTTTTCTTAACGGCGGTATTTTTAACGGAACCACGTTGAGCCTGTAGTAAAGGTCGCTGCGAAACTGTTTTTTTTCAATCATCTTTTTCAAGTCCCGGTTGGTTGCGGCAATAATACGCACATCCACTTTCTTGCTGTCGGTTCCCCCGACACGGCTGATCACGCCGTCTTCTATGAATTTGAGCAGTTTTACCTGTGAGCCAAGGGGAAGTTCGGCGATTTCATCCAGAAAAATAATGCCCTTGTCTGCCAGCTCAAATTTGCCAGGCTTTCCTTTTTGACGTGCCCCGGTAAAAGCCCCTTTTGCATAGCCAAACAATTCGCTTTCAACCAGAGAGTCTGGAATGGAGCCGCAATTGATTTTGATCATGGGGTGGCCGGCCCTGGTGGAATATTTATGGATCAGATCAGTAATCACCCCTTTGCCGGTTCCCGACTCTCCAAGAACCAGTACGGTAGAGTCAACTTCCGCCAGTTTTATGGCCTTTTGAATGATTTTCACATAATTTGAGCTTTTTGCGATAATATGCCTGGATTCAGTCTCTTCAATCTGTTTTTCCAGAAGATCTCTTTTGTACTGGGCAGTCAATTGAGCTTTTTCTTCCAGCTCCTGCTTGAGTTTTATGATATCTGTGATATCCCTTTCATTGACCACCACCCTGAACAGATTGCCATTTGGATCAAACACGGGATTGCCGGTGAGAAACAGCTGCTTTCCGTCCTTTGTTTCCTGGATGAGATTGACTTTTTTCCGGGTCTTGAGAACCTCAAGCGTGACTGACTTGTCAATGATTTTTCTTTTAACCAGTTCCCGGATGTTTTTGCCCACAAATTTTTTTGATGTGATCCTGGTCATGCGTTCGCTTGCCGGGTTGATACGAAGTATAACACCGTTTCCGTCACATATAAACAAGCCGTCGTTACTGCTGTCAATAATGGTGTCCAGCTCAATTGAAAGTTGTTGAAAAGAGACCATCTCACTGGATATTTTTTCAATGGTGGTCATGTCCTCAAATACAGCCAGTATGCCGATCAATTCATTGTTATGAAAAATGGGATTGAGCATGGCCGAAAAACTGTTGCCCTTTTTTTTAATGACAATGTTTAACAGCGCTTGTTTTGTTTCCAGAACTTTACGGATAGCGGCTTGAAGGGGAGGAATGGTTGTGTCCAGCAAGGCCCCGGGATAGATATCAAGACTGTTCCTGGCAATTTTGTTTGAAATAATGGTTTGAAATGATTTGCTGAAAACGGCAATACCGTTGGGTGTTGCGTTTAACAGGGAATTTCCAAACTCTTTCCAGTCCAGATTTATTTTTCCGTCACCAGAATGGTTCCAGATTGGATATTTTGTAGATATCATTGGATCATCCATATTTTTTTTCCAATACCGTGGTTTTCGTCAGGCCTTTATATTTGTTTCATTATATTTATCGATCAGTCTTTTAAGAATTTCATAGGGCTTTGCGCCCACAAGCCGGTCAAGCCCGATAAAAAAGCTTGGAACTGCGGCAACACCCTTTGCTTTTGATAATCTCCAATCCGAATCCACGGCATCTGAGAACTTGCGGGTTTCAATCACTTTTTTGCCTTCGTTGTAATCCAGGCCTGCGCGTTCTGCCAGGCGTAATAACACATCTTTTTGGCCGATGTTTTCTCCGTTTGCAAAATACGCTTTAAAAGTTTCCATGTGGAAACTGTGACCAAAGCCTTTTGTCTGGGCCCACAGCCCCATCTCCTGGGCAAGACGGCTGTTATACGTCATCGTTGTGTTCTCAAAAGCCAGCCCAAATGTTTTGGCGGTTGTTTTCAGTTGATCCATCACTTTGTTCACATTAACCTTTCTTCCTTTTTTTTTAAACAGCTCTTCCAGAGACATGCCCTGTTCGGGTATATCGGTATGAAGGGGATAGGCCCGCCATTTGATTTGAATATCATACTCTTTTTTTAATCTTTCAATACTCCCGGTAATGAAATAGCACCAGGGTCAAACATAATCTGAAAATATTTCAAGTTCCATAGATGAAACCATTGTTTTTCTCCTTTAATTTTTTGTTGTGGCAGCTTGATCTGCCATGATGATTATTCGTTTTTTAAATATTCACCCATAAGCAGCCGGTTTTTAGGGGTGATGGTGTCCGGGATTTTCTGGGTTATAATATTATATCCCTTTGACTTGAGGCGCATTGCCCTTGCCGTGTCAATGGCAAGTGGACCATTCATCCAGCCGTCAAGATTTGCTGTGTAAGAATTTTTTACATCATGGCAGCAGGGCAGAACCGCCACCCTGGCACTCTGTTCAATGGCCTTGTCCATGACCAGGTCGGTTAATGCTCCGCAGGCATGGGCGGATACCACCATATCCTCCGGGAGAACCTTAATATCCTGGATCAGCGCTTGTTTGTAAATGATCCTGTTTTTCAGCCTGGGCCAGGTGTCTATCAATGCCTGGGATAGTTTTGTTGCATTTAAAGGAATGCTTTTATCCACTGCAACAGCCGTTTTTGAACTGTTGTCAAGGATGAGCATGATATGTGCCAAAAGGCCGTGGCCGCAGGCAAGATCAAGCACCCTTCCGCCCCGGTATCTGCGCCGCACCCGTTTGGCCATTTCCCATGCTTCATGCAGCTCTTTTCTGGGCAGGGTTCCGGCGCGGCATACAGCCCTTGCAATTTTATCAAAAAGGGTGGTGCCTGGAAAAAGGGCCTGCTGTTTCGGGGTCAGGCGGTTTTTTGAGGATTTTTTCATGATCTGCCTATCCGATATCGGCAGTATACAGCCGCAGACTGTTTGTCACAACGGAGATGCTGCTGGCGGCCATGGCCAGGGCTGCCAGAATCGGGTGAAGCTGCCGCAAAAAATCGGGAAACATTTCAAATGGGGCCAGGATTCCGGCTGCAACGGGAATAAGAACGATGTTATATACAAAAGCCAGAAACAGGTTCTGTTTTATGGTTGCCATGGTTTTCCGGCTGATTTTTATGGCCGTTGGAATACCGGTCAGTTTCCCGCCGGAAAGGATCACATCCCCGGTTTCAATTGCCACGTCGGTTCCCGTGCCAATGGCAAAGCCAATGTCTGCAATGGCAAGGGCAGGGGCGTCATTGATCCCGTCCCCAACCATCCCGACCCTGCCGTTGTTTTGCTGAAGCTCTTTTATTTTTTTTGATTTTTCTTCGGGCCTGACTTCGGCATAGACTTCATCCACACCTACTTGCCGGGCAATGGCCCGGGCGGTTTGCACATTATCTCCGGTGAGCATGACCACATTGAGGTGTTCGGCGTGCAGTTGTTTGACGGCCTGTTCGGACTCGGGTTTTAAAACATCTGAAACAGACACAATTCCCAAAGCTTTTTTCCCTTTTGCCAGCACCATAACTGTTCTGCCTTTGTTCTGCAACACATTGATATCTTTTGTGATCTCTTTGGGCAGGCCCTGTTCATGTTCAAACCATCCGGGTTTGCCCAGTCTGAAAACCTGGTCATTTAGCCTGGCCTCTACGCCAAAACCGCTGTGAGCTTTAAACTGTACCGGATCAGTCAGGACAAGGCCTTTTTTTTGTGCAAACGCTACAATGGCTTTGCCTATGGGATGTTCAGACCCTTTTTCCAGGGAGGCAGCCAGGCTCAACAGGTCGTTGCCGGATAAACCTGATGTTTTTGCGGGAATCCAGTCCACCACAGTTGGCTTGCCCATGGTGACGGTGCCGGTTTTATCCAGCACAATGGTGTCCAGTTTTGCCGCATTTTCAAGTGCCTCACTTTTTTTGAACAAAATACCGTTTTCAGCTCCCTTTCCCGTACCCGCCATAATTGCGGTGGGAGTGGCAAGGCCCAGGGCACACGGGCAGGCAATCACAAGCACGGCCACCATTCTTATCATGGAAGGGACAAATTCTCCGGTTACCCCCCACCAGATGCCAAAGGTGATCAGGGCAATAGATATGACGGCCGGAACAAACACGGCCGCCACCTTGTCGGCCAGGGCCTGAATCGGGGCTTTGCTGCCCTGGGCTTCCCGTACCATTTGGATGATCCGGGACAAAGCCGTGTCTTTGCCCACCCGGGTGGCCTTGAATTTTAACAAGCCCTGAACGTTAACCGTGCCGCCGGTCACATCGTCGCCTGTTGTCTTGTCCACCGGGATGGGTTCACCGCTGAGCATGGATTCATCCACTGCGGATATGCCTTCAATGATCACTCCGTCAACGCAAATTTTTTCTCCCGGTCTGATTACAATGATATCATTGACTTGAACCATGGATATGGGAATTTGTTGTTCTCTGCCATTTGCAATAATTGTGGCGGTTTTGGGCTGAAGTTTGATCAGTTTTTTTATGGCCCCGCCTGTTTTGCCTTTGGTTCGAGCTTCCAATAGCTTGCCGAATTTAATCAGGGTGATGATCACGGCAGATGTTTCAAAATAAACATGCCCGCCAAGCCATGGCAGCACGAGTATGCAAAGCGAGTAAAAATAAGCAACCGAAGACCCAAGGGCAATCAATACATCCATGTTTGCGCTTTTGTTTTTTAAAGCCTTATAAGCTCCAACATAATAGTCCATGCCAGTATAAAACTGGACAGGTGTGGCCAGAAACAAAAAGAACCAGTTCATCCATGAGGCATGGCTCCAGGAACCGATCAGGCCAAAGTCCCTTGACATGCTCATGAGGAACAAGGGCAGGGCAAAAGCAGCCCCCACGATAAATTTCCGGGTCTGGTCGATGATTTGTGCATGCCGGGCAATCTCTTCGACATCTTCTTCATCCTGACCCTCATCAGCCACAATCAAATCAAACCCGATTTTTTTGATCTCTGAAACAATCGTGTCAAGGGAAATAATGGACGGGATGTAATCGACAAGCAATTGTTCAGATGCAAAATTCACTGATGCAGATACCACGCCTCTTACCTTTTTGTTCAAGGTTCGTTCAATATTTGCGGCACAGTTGACGCAGCTCATACCGGTGATCGGCAGTTCTTTTGTGCTGACAGGAACCTTAAACCCCAGGTCATGGATTTTATGAACAATGTCGGTTGTACGAATTTTATCCGAATCAAATGATATCATTGCCTGCTCGGCTGCGAAATTAACAGTGGCTTCTGTCACGCCATCCAGTTTGCCCACGGTTCGTTCAATATTTGCAGAACAATTGGTGCAGCTCATACCGGTAATGGGAATGGTCAGGTTCTGTTTGTTCATAAAAGGTCTCCCAAAATTATTGTTTTCAGGGCTTGATCACAATGAACCCACGGTGACCCCTGCCAATGGCCAATGTTATAATAACGCCCTGTTTTCATTTGTACAAAATTGCAGCATGATGTGCTGTCATGTGCATCAGAATCTAATTATAACCATAAATTATTCATTTGCAAAACTTGCAGGATTTCAATATTTTGGAGCATGATCGTTTTGAATGCCATATTCCCGATATTTATACTGCTGTTGCTTGGCAGTCTTCTCAAACATTTTGGCATAACCAATAAAATTTTTTTAAAAACCGCTGACAAATTGGTGTATTTTATTTTTTTTCCTGCCATGCTGTTTTGGAAAATCGGCAGTTCAGCCCCGGACAAGGGCGTCAGTGTGGATTTATGCGCGGCTTCCATTCTGGCGGTGGTCATTGTCTATTTGTTAAGCCTTTTGTCCATTCGATGGTTTCATATCCCGGGTTTTCAGGCAGGATCTTTTTCCCAGGCATGCTACCGGTTTAACACCTATATCGGCATGGCCATTGTCATGACAACCCTTGGCGAATCAGGCATCAGATATTTTGGCATCCTCATCGGATTTGCAATCCCCATTATTAACGTACTGGCCGTTGGCACTTTGATCTGGCATTCCAATAAGAAGAAAAGCCTTGGGCAAAACATCATGTATCTTCTCAAGGCATTGATTTTTAATCCGTTAATCCTCGGGTGTGTTGCGGGAATTGTTTTTTCCCGGTTCCAGCTGTCATTTGCTGTTTTCATTGACAACACGTTCCGACTTATGACATCGGTCACCATGCCCCTGGCCCTGATTTCCATTGGCGGTTCATTGACTCTTGCAGGGCTCAAGCAGAACATAAAACTGTCTTTTCTTGCAGCGGGTTTAAAATTGCTGATACTGCCGGTGATCGGATGTTTGCTTTTAAAATCATTTTTCATTACCGGCGTTCCTTTTAAGGCCGGGATGATTTTTTTTGCCCTGCCCACTTCAACAGCCATCTATGTTCTTTCAGCCCAGCTGGACAGCGATACTCAAATGGCTTCTGCGGCAATCATGCTGTCGACATTGCTTTCTTTTGTTTCACTGTCTGCCGTACTTTTAATATAACTGCCACGGGCAGACCTGGTCATTTAACTTGTTTGTCATTTAATTTTTTCATCATAAAAGAGATTACTATCAAAGATATTTTGTGCCTGTTCAAGCAGCTTGAACTTTTTGAAAAAGCCTTGCGGAAAAATATCAGAGTCTGGTAGATATAGCTAGGTATTTTGAATCTTTTCTTGTTGAGTTTACAGCTCAGAATATTATAAATAAAGCATTCAAGATGCATTTTTTTGTCAAATTTAATAAGTTATGATTTACAAGTAATAATAATTTGGGAGAATAAGCAGATGAATAAGCGGGTATTTTCATTAAAAGCAAAACTAATCATGATGACTCTTGTCATTGTGTTAACTGTCATTGCTATCCAGACGGCAATAAACCTCCAGCGCATCTCCAAACAAAAAGAAGCGCTGATTCATTTACAAGGTAAGGGTTATGAACAATTCATGCGTGAGATCAATCAAAGCAGTGAGGAAAACATGCGTTTGGCTTTGATGATAGCCAATATGGATTTTGTCCATCAAACCATGAAAACAAAAGACAAGTCAGGATTACTCAATGAGATAAAACCATTGAACGACATATTAAACAACAGCAACAAGTTTAACTATCGGATTCATTTTCACGAACCCGGAAGCGTATCATTCTTGCGTGTTTGGAAACCGGCTAAAAATGGTGATCCACTGGCTGGTTTTCGTATGACCGTTAATAAAGTTCAGGAATCAAAAAAGCCGGTAAAAGGTATTGAAGCAGGTAGAGGCGGATTGGTCGTCCGGGGACTTGCTCCCATATTGGATGGTGGGGAAATGATCGGCAGTGTGGAAGTGTTTTGCGATATCAGTGATATTGCCGAAAGCATAGATGAAACCAATGCAATTTACGGTCTGGACAAAATTGAAGCCACGGCTGTGCAATCGGTTCAAAAATTAGGTAATTTTAATGTCTTAAAATCACCTCCAAAAGATATGGGTGATGTTGATGCATCATTTGTTGACCAGGCAGTTAAAAGTGTAATGACAAAGGAGGCAGGCAACACACTGCTGACAGCTTCACCTGTAACAGATTATCAGGATCAAGTGGTAGGGGTTTATGTCCGGTTCCTGGACATCCGACAAATCAACGCTGATATTAGATCCAACATAATTATCATGATACTCGTGGCGGCTGTCCTTATAACGGTCAGTTTCTTTTTTGCAATGTTATTATCCAACTCGGTTGCAAACCCTATTAAGCTAATTATCGACGGTCTTTTCATGTCATCGGTTCAAGTCGACAGTGCCTCAAAACAAATCGCTGCCATTAGTACTGCTTTGGCTGAAGGCTCTTCCGATCAAGCGGCCTCCATAGAAGAGACCTCATCCTCTCTTGAAGAAATGGCATCCATGACTAAAAATAACGCGAAGAATGCCATGCATGCTGATAATTTAATGCAAACAGCCAATCAGATTGTAACCAAAGCCTACAAATCCATGACTGATTTGACCATATCAATGCAAGATATTACGGTAGCCAGTAAAGAAACATCAAAAATAGTTAAAACGATTGATGAAATATCCTTTCGGACCAACCTGCTCGCCTTAAATGCCGCCGTTGAAGCTGCCCGCGCAGGAGAAGCCGGGGTAGGCTTTGCCGTCGTAGCCGATGAAGTCAGGAATTTGTCCATGCGTGCCGCTGAAGCAGCCAGGAATACAGCCATATTGATCGAGAGTACAGTTAAAAAAGTAAGTGATGGTGCAGAACTTGTTCAATCCACGAATCATGATTTTAATGAGGTTGCTGAAAACACAAAAAGGGTCGGAGGGTTATTGAAAGAGATAGCTGCAGCTTCGAATGAACAAGCTCAAGGAATTTCTCAAGTCAATAGTGCCGTTGCCGACATGGACAAGGTTGTGCAGCAAAATGCGGCCAGTGCGGAGCAAAATTCAGGTGCTTCATCTGAGATGAACGTTCAATCCTTAAAAATGAAAGAGTTTGTTGCGGATTTGTCTTTGCTGATCCAAGGGGATGGAAGGAGTGCTGTGACTTCAAGACATGAAGATACAAAACAGTTGCGGCTTTATCAAGATACACTTCCAGACAAGTAACGATCCCGGCGTATATTGCCCTTTTTAACTCCAGAAAAGGGATCTGACCCATCCGAAAAAAGTATTGCCGGCAAGAAATTCTTTTTCTGCGGATTCAAGGGCAATCGTCATTTTACTTGAATCTGAGAACCTGTCTTTGCGTGTGATTATGGGCTTATCCGGGTCGAGACTCTTTACGATTGCAGCGGGATTTCCTGCTGCAATCACATTGGCAGGTATGTTGGATGTGACAACGGCACCCGCACCTATAATGCTGTTTTTCCCAATGGTAACCCCCTTGCAGATAATGGCGCTGTCGCCCACCCATACGTTTTCTTCAAGCATTACACTGTGGGTCTCTTTTGGCGGCATGGACCGGTCATAAATGCCGTGCCAGTCTGAATCGGTTATATAAACATGGCTTGCCAGCATGCAGGAGTCTGCAATGGATATATGGTTTGCGGCACTGATTCTTACTCCGGGAGAGATCAGGACATGGTTGCCTATGGAAATGCCTCTGATGTCTTTTTTATCCGACCAAACCGTCAGCCGGGTCTTTTTATCTGAGCATCCCAAAAGGGTTATATGATCCCCGATGCTGACGGGGCCTCCAAATATTTCAATGTGCCAGGGTTTTACAATGAACGGATGTTTTCCAAGGCTTGTCAGCTGCGGAGAAAGCTTATAACGGACATATAGATGCAAAAGCCGATACCAGGCTTTTTTGATATAATAGGGCCTATGATCTTTTATCAATTTAAAAAACCCTTATACGCAAAACCATCCCATGACCGGTGGCAAAAAAGATCGGACGCAGGGGTCAATGCATATACTGCATCCGCTGCCAGCAGCACTACTGCATTGGTCCAGGAAATCTTCTCTTCCGGCCAGATCACCATGTCCGGGTAAGTATAGCCGCACCAATAGGTCTTGTCTTCATATCTCCTGTTTTGTATCCAGGAAAAGACAATTTTGGCTTTTTCCATTTGCCCCATGCCGGATAAGGCCAGGACAAGTTCGGATGTTTCCGCCATGGTTACCCATGGCTGGTCAGATACACATCTGGCTCCCTGGCCCTCTATGACATATTTGTTCCAGTATTTTTCAATTCTGTTTTCTGCTTTTTCTCCTGTCAAAGCACCGCTTAAGACAGGATAAAACCAGTACATGGAAAATCTGGATTTGCTGACATTATAATTGTGGATATTTTTTCGTATGGAGTTGCCTAATTTGTCAAAGGCGGTTTCCCATGACCGTCTTTTTTTTCCAAGAATTCCGGCAATGGCCAGGGCGCATTTTAAACTCATGAAAATAGAGCTTGATCCTGCCAGAAGAGACATGGGATCAACGTTGCCTTCCGGGCTTTTGGCCCAGTAAATTTCTCCGGTTTTTGTCTGCAGGCTGATGGCGTAATTGATTCCTTTTTCCATTGTGGTCCAGTAATATTCAACAAATGCAGTGTTTTTATCTGTCAACCATGTATGAAAAAGCCCCACGGAAAAATAGGCGGCCATATGTGTTTCACAGGTTCTGTCTTCGGGTTTTCCGTTAACATAAGAGGAATACCATGATCCATCAGTATTTTGAATGATTTTCAGCCATTCAAATGCACGGTGTGACGCGTCAAAGCATTTGCCAATGTTCAGTCCCATGATGGTTTCTATGAGATCCCAGGGGTCTGTTTTGCCGTCCTTGTGCCATGGAATATCTCCAGATTCTTGTTGAAGAGATAAAATAAACGTAACAACCGAATTAATATCCAGGGCGTCAGAAAGTTTGATCCTGGAGCCTTTCAGGGCCATTGAGTGTCTCCGATCAAAAAATATCTTTAAAAATTAAATTTGCACACTATCAAACCTGTTCTTTATTTACAAGAAACTTGACAAGCCCTGGGATTATCTGTTAATCAAAAATGAATATCCATTCATAACAATCCATAACAATTCTTGAGCCAGGAGGAAATCATGATAAGAAAAATCAGAAAGGCTGCGGTTATCGGGTCCGGGATCATGGGAGGCGGGATTGCGGCCCTTCTTGCAGGTGCCGGAGTAAATGTGCAGTTGTTGGATATAGTTCCTTTTGATCTCAAAGAGGATGAAAAAACTGACCCGGCTGCCCGTAACCGGATTGTAAATGCAGGCCTTGAGGCATCACTGGCGTCATCTCCTGCTTTGTTTTTCAATAAAAAAGATGCCGGGCGGATTAAAACCGGAAATCTTGAAGATGACATCCAAAACATTAGTGAATGCGACTGGATCATTGAGGTTGTTGTTGAAAACCTGGGCATTAAAAGAGATCTTTTCGCAAAAATTGAAAAATTGAGAAAACCCGGTTCAATTGTTTCTTCAAATACTTCAGGCATCCCTTTAAAAGATATTTGCAAGGGGTTTTCCAAAGAGTTCAAGCGACATTTTATGGGAACTCATTTTTTTAACCCTGTTCGCTATATGCACCTGCTTGAACTGATACCGGGTGCGGACACCCTTCCTGAAATTCTTGACTTTATTGCCGCGTTTGGCGAAAAAAATCTGGGCAAGGGTATTGTCTGGGCAAAAGATACGCCTAATTTTGTGGGAAACAGGATCGGCATTCAGGAGATCGGGGCCATCATGAACGCCATGGAAGAGGACGGTTTGACCATTGCCGAAGTGGATGCCATATTCGGCCCTGCCCTTGGCCGCCCGAAAACTGCTATTTTCAGGCTGGCTGATCTGGTTGGCCTGGATACGATTGTGCATGTGTGTAAAAATTCTTACGATCTTTGCCCTGATGATGAACAAAGACAGGCTCTGGTGCTGCCGGATTTTGTAAAAACCATGGTGGATAAAAATCTTCTGGGCAACAAAACCGGGGCGGGATTTTATAAAACAGAACTGACACCGGAATGGAAAAAAATCAGAAAGATATTGAATCCGTCAACCATGGAATATCAAGATCTGGTAAGACCAACATTTCCCTGTCTTGATGCGGCAAAGAAAAAAGAAACCTTAAAAGAAAAAATAGACTGCGTTCTTAACGGAGAGGACAAAGGGGGTAAATTTGCCTGGAAAATGGCGACCAATAGTTTTTTGTATGCAGCCAACAGGGTTCCGGAAATTGCCGATACGATTGTTGAAATCGACAATGCCATGAAATGGGGATACAATTTTGAAATGGGTCCGTTTGAACTCTGGGATGCCTATGGAGTTAAGGCTGCTGTTAAACGGATGGAAAAACAGGATCTTAAAGTACCGGCACATATAAAGAAGATGCTGGAAAAAGGCAATACCTGTTTTTATAAACTAGAAAGAGGCATTCAATATTATTATGATTTTGTATCTGATGCTTATAAACCAGTGCCTGCCGGCAAAAACATGGTTTCCATTGCAGCTGCCAAAGGCAACCGCAAGACAGTAATGGAAAATAATTCTGCCAGTCTCGTGGACATTGGTGACGATGTCTTTTGTGTTGAATTTCATACCAAAATGAATGCAATTAATGAAGAGATTGTTGATTTGATGGGAGATGCCCTTGATTATGTGGATAAAAACGGGGCAGGGCTTGTTATTGGAAATCAAGCCGGGGGAGTGCCGGGTGCTTTTTCGGCTGGGGCTGATCTTGCGTTTATTTCAAGGCTCTGTCATGAAAAAAAATATGCTGAAATTGACGTTTTTCTGAAAAAAGCTCAAGCAGGCGTTCAAAGGATAAAATATGCGGCTTTCCCGGTTGTGGCGGCTCCTTACGGTATGGTGCTGGGCGGCGGTTGCGAAATCTGCCTGGGGGCAGACAGAATCGTAGCCCATGCCGAGCTTTACATGGGGCTTGTGGAGATCGGTGTAGGCCTGCTTCCGGCAGGCGGCGGCACCATGAACCTGTGGAAAAAATATATCACTGCCCTGCCGGCCAAGACTGCCAAGGACACTGACCTTGCTAAATTTTTTGTCCCTGCCTTTATGAACATCGCAATGGCATCCGTTTCAATGTCGGCAGCCCAGGCAAGGGGAAACGGTTTTCTTGGCCAGGCCGACAGAATAGTCTTTAATCGTGACAACCTTATCGGCGAAGCAAAAAAAGAAGTCCTGAAAATGGTGGATGACGGATATATTCCTCCGGCCAGACAACCCCTTATTGTCATGGGAGATGCGGGCCAGGGCATGGTGAATGCGGAAATTTTCAACCTGCTCAACGGCAAACTCATGAGTGAACATGATGCCTTTCTTGCCCGGCGGATAGCCTATGTGATGGGTGGAGGTGATGTGAAGACCGGCAGTACTGTTGATGAAGACACCATCTTGAAACTTGAAAGGGATGCATTTGCTGATTTTTGCAAACAGGAAAAAACCATTGCCCGCATTGATCACATGCTTAAAACCGGCAAGCCACTCAGAAACTAAAGGAGGACATAAGTCATGAGAGACGCATACATTGTACAATCGGTCAGAACCCCCGGCTGCAAACAAAAAAAAGGCCAGTTCAGCCAGACAAGACCTGAAGAACTTATCTCCTTTATCATGAGGTCTGCTGTTGAAAGAACGCAAAACCTTACCCCTGAATTTATTGATGATGTTATGCTCGGCTGTGCATTTCCTGAAGCGGAACAGGGGTTTAACCTTGGCAGGATTGCGGTTCAGATGGCGGGATTTCCCGACAAAGTATCAGGTGCAACCATTAACCGTTTATGTGCATCAGGCCTTGAAGCCATTGCACTTGCGTCCATCAGAATTCAGATGGGATGGGCTGATGTGACAATGGGTGCGGGTGTTGAGTCCATGACCTTTGTTCCCATGGCGGGAAACCTTCCCCGTCCTCATCCTGAGTATTCTTTGATTCATCCTGAAATGTATGTATCAATGGGCATTACTGCGGAAAATGTCGCGGTTCGTTACCAGATATCCAGGGAAGACCAGGATGCGTTTGCGGCAAATTCTCAGAAAAAGGCTGCAAATGCCAGGGACAATGGCTTGTTTACGGAAATAGTTCCCACCCCGGCCTGTCGCTATGTCAAGCAGGCGGACGGAACATACCAAAAAGAACACTTTATTGTTGAACACGATGATGGTATACGCGTTTCCACGGTTGAGGACTTGAAAAAACTTCGACCGGTTTTTTGTGGCACAGGCAGTGTCACGGCAGGCAATGCCTCACAGATGACGGACGGTGCCGCTGCCACCATTATCGCATCAAAAGAAAAATGTGACGAGCTGGGGCTGACACCCATTGCAAAGCTTATTTCCTATGCGACCATTGGCTGCAAATCCGATGAAATGGGTGTGGGGCCACGCTATGCCATTCCAAAGGTACTCAAACAGGCAGGGCTTTCCATCGGCGATATTGATGTTTACGAAATAAATGAAGCCTTTGCGTCCCAGGCCGTTTACTGCATCAGGGAACTTAAGCTTGTTGCCTATATGGACAGAATCAATATTCACGGCGGTGCCATTGCATTGGGCCATCCTCTGGGATGTACCGGTGCAAAGTTGACTGCCACCTGCCTTGCCAACCTCAAACAGGTCAATGGAAAATACGGTATTGTTTCCATGTGTATTGGGGGCGGTATGGGGGCTGCGGCCATATTTGAAAGACTATGATTTATAGGCTACTTGTTCCATAAAAAAGGGCTGTTTCCACAAAGAGAGTGGAAACAGCCCTTTTTTTTAACTTTTTTATTATTTGTTTGGCTTTATCATGATGTCTCATTTGCGTTTTGTCAGTTGATTGCTTTAAAAACCGTAACACCAATTCAAGTAATTTGTATGCTTCTTTACAACAATAATTTATTTTGATACTGAATTACGGATCATTCTTTATATGTTTCAAGACGGATATCATTCAAATATAAAGGATATGCGGAACCGTATAATTACTTGTTGGAGTGTTAATTGCGAGATTTGGATAAAAGATGCATAATTAAAGGTCTTGGTATCGGATTCCGTCCGTCACAGTTTCTGCGTGGTTTGAAACTTGTAGTTCTTTGTAATGTCCACCATAAAAAGGCGGGTTCAGTGAATATGAAGTTATGCCATGGCTAAAGAAACAAACTACACAGTGAAGAAAAGATACTGGTTGACGGCGCACTTGATATGATCGGTTCTACCTTAATTTTAATTTCAGTACCGCATATCAGACCGTTATTAGATTATTATGTAAGTTTTTTTGCTTGATGAAAATTTGGAAAAAATGTGATGGAAAAAAATATAAAAATAGAACTTACCGAGAATACGTTTGACTTTCTTTCAAAAACATTACCTGAAAACATCATCGGTAAACTCAAACCCATTGAGGCACAAGTTTACAATAGTTTTGATGTGTTTTCTTCAATTTTAAAAGGGTTGTTAGGTGATGACTTTGAGGAGTATAAAGATACTATACTTAATTATGCAGTACAAATTGAAAGCGATGAGGATACACTACAACAAGATACTTATATTAACGAAAACGGTAAAACTTCAATTTACCCTTATGACCTCTCAAAAGCCGATATTGACATTCGCGAAGATCCGCAAACTGTTTATGAATTAGTGAAAAGAAAATGGGATAGAGATTTAATTCAAATGCCGGATTTCCAGAGAAAATACGTTTGGAAACCTGAACAGCAAAGTTTATTCATTGAATCTGTTTTACTTAATTTTCCTTTACCACCACTTTATATAAATAAAGATACAAAAGGAAAATATATTGTTGTTGACGGCAGACAACGAATTACAACTTTAAGACGTTTCTTGAAAAACGAGTTTAAATTGCAAGGTTTACGAGCATTTCCGGAATTGAACGGAAAAAATTTTGAAGAGTTAATTGCTATAAATTCGGAATATCAAACAAAAATAGAAGACAAGAAACTGCTGGTTTATCTTATTCAGCCCACTGTTCCAATGGAAATGGTTTATGATATTTTTAACCGCATTAATACTGGTGGAACCCAGTTGGAGCGACAGGAAATTCGGAATTGTATTTATTTAGGCAAAGCAACTGATTTTTTGAAAAAATTGGCTGGTAAGGAGATTTTTAAAGAAGCCATTGATAACGGTATTTCAGACAACAGAGCCAAAGACCAGGAAGCCATATTGCGCTTTTTGGCTTTCAGAATATTTGACTACACATTAGAATACAAAAACAGCATGAATGATTTTGTTGAAAATGCAATGAAACACATTAACGGCAATTACAGTAATGACAAATTGTTGCAGCTTGAAAACGAGTTTGATAAAGCCATGCAATACACGTTGGACTTTTTTGAAAAGAATAATTTCAGAGTCCCAACAGAAAACACAAGAGGACGGGTTAATATTGCTATCTTTGAAACAGTTGCAGGATTTTTTGCATCAAAAAGCGAAGAGTTTCTATTACATAATAAGGCACAGATAAAAGCCAATTATTCGATTTTGATTAAAAACGAGGCTTATATTGATGCTGTAAGGTTTTCAACTGGTGACAAAAGACGTGTTACGACCCGTTTTGATATTGCTTTTGATATGCTAAACCTTGAATGTGAGAATGTATAAAATGATAAATTCCACGCGACTAAAAAATTTCAAAACCTTTAAAAATGAGACTGTTTTTAATGTTTCACAACTTAACCTGTTAACAGGAATTAACGGCAGAGGAAAATCTTCTTATTTGCAAAGCCTGTTATTAATACGCCAATCGCTTGAAGAGCACGGTAATCTTAATAAAGTAATATTTAATGGCTCATGTGTTAATTTAGGATCGTTTCGTGATGTAAAAAATAGATATACAGGTAATGACACAAAAATTGAAATTTCGCATTCGGGTCCCAAAGGAAAAATTGAACTTATAATGAACCGAAGCGAATACGATGATATGGTAGGAACTCCTGGAAATACAACCAGTGAAATACTTAACGATTTTAAAAATATTCACTATATAGCAGCAGACAGAATCGGCCCACAGGAATTTTACCTGAAATCTACCTTACCCGAATTTATCAATGTAGGTACAAAAGGCGAATTTGTAGGCAATGTTTTATTGCAAAAAAAATCGGATTTGATTCATGACAATTTAATTTGTAACCCCAACAGTTCACACGATTTAGAATTGCAAACCGGCGAGTGGCTATCAAAAATACTGGACACGGAAAATGTCAAAGTATTTGCTACCAATGAAGAAAGTAGCCGGGTAATTACATTTTTATTTGGTTTTGGACAATTAAAATTCCGGCCTGCAAATGTTGGATTTGGCTATACGTACATATTGCCTATAATTGTATCTGGCTTGATTGCAAAAGAAGGTGAAATTCTGATAGTTGAGAATCCCGAATCACACCTGCATCCCAAAGCACAATCAAATTTAGTTTATTTTCTGTCGATTGTGGCATCTTGTGGCGTGCAGGTTTTTATTGAATCACATAGTGAACATATTCTAAACGGTATACGTATCTGCGCATTGAATGATAAAATCGATATCACGCACAACGACATATCGATATTTTACTTTGAAGATGATCATGACGAACCGTATAAAAAACTGAATATAAAATCAAATGGAAAAATTGACAATTGGGTTGAGGGCTTTTTCGATCAACAAGAAATTGATTTGGCGGAAATTTTTAAACTTTCAAGAAAAAAATAATGCAATTTGAATTCTACATAGTCAATCATTCGTTTGAATATCGGGACGGAATTTCCAAAGAAAAGATTGAGAATAAAATAAAATCTTTATCAAACGATTATGATTACATCAGGCAATATAAAGAAACAGACAAGATATATGTAAACCCTGATATTTACGATGCCATTATTTTTCCTGAACTAACAATTTGTGATTTTCTCTATTCCCCCAAAGGGCGTAAAAATTTCGACAGGGATACAATTGCATTTCTAAGTAATATCATTGACAAGTCAGAAGAAACAAGTCTGACTTCTAAAGAAATAGTTGGCGATTTACTACCCAAACATAATGAAAATAAAGTCTATGGTTTGTTGTGTTTGCACCGGTTAGATGGTATTGATGCAGAATATCTTGTGTATAATAAAAATAACTGGTTAAATTTCCACCGCTATTTTCTTAGTATTTACTCACACGATGCCCTTTTTTTTATTGATGAATGTAAAAAATATTATCCTGATTTGTATTTTCATGAAAATAATTATCAATCAATAAAAGCCCTTATAAGCAATAGTATTAAAACAGTTGTTCACTATCTGAATGGGTTGAGCAATAACTTCTTGAAATGCAAACAGGAAACAAATAACAGAATTGACTTGCTCAAAAAATTCAATTCTATTTCAAATTTCGATTTAGATGCTTCACCCGAAGGTGATGTAAGCCGCAAAAAAGAACTGACATTTTATTTTATAAACAACCATAAAAAAGATGTTCCGGTTTATTGCGAACTACACTTAAAATTACTGTATGACGATACCAGAAAAGTAAAACAAAACCGCATCTATTTTCACGAGGGAAAAGAGGATATTGAAGAAGGTAAAATATTAATCGGACATATCGGGAAACATTTGTAATCCACCGATTAAAATTATGATATAGAGTTTTATATCCAGTAGATTCATCTGGTGAAATCGATGATTTGCAGCGAACCGCGCGGTCAGAACAAAAGTTATGTGCAATTGGAAGGTGCCTGAAGTAAAAAGATAAGAAAAACTCCGTTCAGTAACGAACAGTGGCATAAATTTATTTCTATGGCAACACCTAAAATCTATAAAAAATGAATTTTAAGCGCACTGATCCATAAAAACAGATATTTTTAAAAAAACAAGTAATATCCAGATCGTATTCCGGCTATGTGCGAAGCTCTTGAAAACTAAAAATAACACCTCCGTTTTTTATAAGCTCATTCATAAAAATGACGCCGGGTAGTTTTTCCATTGCCTGCCGTACTTTTTGCATTGAAGGATGGATATAAATTTCGGTGCTTCTCGTTGTTGAATGTCCCATTAAGCTTTTAATCACAAGCATATCCACTTCTTGATCATTGAGATGGGAGGCAAAGGAATGGCGCAGAGTATGA
>NZ_FNLL01000051.1:0-1290 GCF_900105645.1 Desulfobacula phenolica
AAAAAAAAAAGATAAACAATCAAGCTAAAAACATGCTCACGTCGCACTAACTCTGGATCGTGACGCTTAGTAAAAATTGGGTGAGCGATATACGCAGATGTAAAGCTCATCATCAATATTCGATCAATCATGAGTAAAATCATTAAATAATGGTGGTGGGGCTTATTCGAGCGTTTTTTTTCTAACAGGCGGGTGAACCGGACAGCAAGGGTCTCCTTCTTTTTAACGGTTGAAATAATTTTGAATGATATGCTTTTAATTAACTTTTTTGGAAACCCTTGCTGCCCGTTACCCAAGCGTTATATTCAGATTCAACAACCTTAGAAATGGAGAAACAATGTCAAATCGAATTACACCTATAAAAAAAACCGTTTATGGGTTTGTAATTGCTGCAATTTTAGTTTTAGTCAATTCTGGTGTAGCCATTACAAGCCTCTCCAAATCAAGTAAAGTCATTTCAAAACTGGCAACTATTCAGAATATCGATGAAAGAAATGAAATCACAAGGAATCTGATTCAGTTCCAAGCAAACGCAAATAAGAAATTAATCATTTCTTCGATAACATCTGTTGCTGTAATTTTATTAACTGGCACAATGATTGGGCGTGCATTAATTGCGACAGAGAAGAAAAGTTAAATGAGATATGAGATAATTCATCAGCCATTTTGAATATAACAGGCGGGTGAACCGGACAGCAAGGGTCTCCTTCTTTTTAAAGGTTGAAAAACTTTTAAATGATGTGCATTCAATTAACTTTTTTGGAAACCCTTGCTGCCCGTTACCCAAACGTTAGGAATTAATACAATGCAAGAAAATGAACAAATTGCAAAAGTTAAAATATCTGAAGATACTTTAAACAAGTGGCAAAACATTGTCGATATAATGGCTGAATTGATAAAAATTCCTGCCGCACTCATTATGCGCCTTGTTGAATCTGACATAGAAGTATTTATTTCTAGTCAAAGTGAAGGCAATCCTTATCACCCTGGAGATCATGAATGTTTTTTAGGCTCAGGATTGTATTGCGAAACGGTTATAAATACAAACGACAAGCTTCTGATTCCCAACGCACTTTCTGATGAAAAATGGAAAAACAATCCAGATGTAAAACTTAACATGATTTCATATTTAGGTTTTCCAATTCTTCTACCAGACGGAAAACCATTTGGAACCATTTGTGTTCTTGACAATAAGGAAAATAGCTATTCTGAAACCTATAAAAATCTTATAATAAATTTTCGTGAAATAATTCAGTCTCAGTTGGAACTTATATATATGAACACGGTACT
>NZ_FNLL01000031.1:0-6158 GCF_900105645.1 Desulfobacula phenolica
ATGTGTCTCAATCCTCAACTTAAGGTTGTACTCTGAAAAAGATCTACCATAAGAAAATCTTATAAAAGCCATAAGTTTATATGAATTGACACTTTTTTTGTCAACACATATTACTACATACAACATACTTGTTTTCAAGATTGAGTCCGGCTTGTTTTATAAATTGACGGCTCCTATCGTCATCTTTCCCCGGTATTTTTTTTGTAAGTATGGATCAGGTTTTCAGTTAGTCGGTTTTTTAACATTTAAATTTTATGGAGGTAAAAATGGCCGATAAGAGTTTTCCCAATCCCCACGAAATAGAAGCAATACCCGGCACTGAAGGGTGGGAGAGAATGTATCCGTATCATTATGTTTTTTCGACTAAAGACAAAGAAAGGGAAGAGTATGAGAACAATACGTTCTGGTTCAACGATGCTCTTCACTATCCTGAACCCTTGTATCCATTTGATATTATCTGGGATGAGGCATGGTTTCTGGCATTGTCACAGTTTAATACCAGGATTTTCAGTGTTCCACCGGTTTATGGAGTAGATCATAGAATCATCAATGGAAATGTTTATATTTCTCCGGTACCTGTAACTGATCCTGAAGAGGTTCAAAAAAGAATCCCCATGTTCATGGAAAGAGCCGGATATTATTATGAAAATTGGGATGACCTCCATAATCAATGGGAAAATAAGATGAAGGGGATTATTTCAGAAATTGAAAATCTTGAAATTGCCTCCCTGCCGGACATGGAAGATATCTCAGTGGTTAAAAACGGACTTGGCACCTCAAGCGGGTATGAACTGCTCAAGAACTATGACAAGCTTATAGACCTGGGCATTCGATGCTGGCAGTATCATTTTGAGTTTTTAAACTTGGGATATGCCTCCTATGTCACATTTGTTGATTTTTGTACCAAAGCCTTTCCTGATATCCCCCTCCAAAAAGTCACCCAGATGGTCGCAGGAATTGATGTTATTTTGTACAGGCCTGATGATGAATTGAGAAAATTGGCTAAATTGGCGATTGAGCTGGGCATTGATTCTCAAATCGGAGGAGATACCAAGGATATTGACGATGTGATTTCGGAACTTCAGGGTTCTGAAAATGGTAAAAAATGGGTCGCTGCATGGGATGAAGCTAAATATCCATGGTTCAATATTTCAACAGGAACCGGATGGTATCATCAAGATGTTTCATGGAACGACAACCTGAATATCCCTTTAAGTTCCGTTAGAATATACATTGGCAAACTCAATGAGGGTAAATCCATAGACAGGCCCCTTGAACAAATAAAAATCGAACGTAAAAAACTTATTGTGGAATACAGAGGCTTGTTAAAAACAGATGAAGACCGGCAGACCTTTGATCAACTTCATGGTACGGCAGAACTGGTATTTCCCTATGTCGAGAATCATATGTTTTATGTGGAGCATTGGTTTCATTCCGTATTCTGGAACAAGATGAGGGCGGTTGCCGCCATCATGGCGGATAATAATTTTCTTGAGGGGCAAGAGGACATCTGGTACATGTCCCGCAGTGAAATAAAAGAAGCATTATGGGATCTGGTCACTGCCTGGGCAAGCGGTACAAAGGGATATGGTCCCTTGCACTGGCCTGAAGAGATCCAATGGCGAAAAGGGGTTTATCAAAAATTCAAGGAAAATATTCCAATCCCAGCAGTTGGCAAACCGCCTGAAACAATTGCAGAACCGTTTACCATTGTGCTTTGGGGAATTACCAATGAAAGCATGTCGGCATGGGCAAAATTAAAGGAAATAGGTGATCCTGATAAAGTCAATGAAATGGAAGGATTTGCAGGATCTCCGGGTGTTGCTGAAGGCATTGCAAGGGTATGCAGGTCGGTGGAAGATATCGGCGAACTCAAAGAGGGCGAAATCCTTGTAGCACCAACGACATCACCGTCCTGGGCACCGGTATTTCAAAAAATCAAAGCAGTTGTAACGGATGTGGGCGGCATCATGTGTCATGCCGCTATTGTTTGTCGTGAATACGGCATGCCCGCAGTTGTCGGAACCGGCCAGGGAACGACAATCATAAAATCCGGCATGAAAATCAAGGTAAATGGCGATACAGGCAAAATCCATATAGAAAGGTAGGATGATATCATGGAAAAGAGATCTGATTACGTCCGCTGGTTTGAAGAATGCGACTTGGAATTGATTCCCGTTGTGGGGGGTAAAAACGCAAGTCTGGGCGAGTTGCTAAAAGCCAAAATCCCTGTTCCTCCGGGCTTTGCAATCACTACAAAAGCCTATAAGCTTTTTCTTGAACAGGGAAAGATCAAACAGAAAATATTTAAGATTCTAGATGGCATCAAAGCAGATGATGTGGACTCTGGCGAAACAGCCAGTAAAACCATCCGTGATCTCATTGAAAAGACACCGGTAAGTGACGACCTTCAGGATTATATCTGCGAATTTTACAGACTGCTTTCCAAAAAAAGCAACGTCCCTGCGGTTCCGGCTGCCGTCAGATCCAGCGCAACGGCTGAAGATCTCCCCGGTGCAAGCTTTGCCGGTCAGCAGGATACTTTTCTCTGGATAAGGGGGGCGGATGATATCCTCAAGCATGTAAAAAAATGCTGGTCAAGTCTTTTTACCTCCAGGGCCATTTATTATAGAACAAAAATGGGATTTCCTCATGAACAGGTGGAGATTTCCGTTGGTGTACAGAAAATGGCCAATGCATGGACAGCCGGTGTGATGTTTACCTTAAACCCTGCCACCGGAGACAGATCCACTGTTGCCATAGATGCAAATTGGGGATTTGGAGAGAGTGTTGTAAGTGGGGAATGCACGCCGGATAATTTTATCATTAATAAAATTACGGATGAAGTGATTAAAAAATCAATTTCCCATAAAACCATTGCATATACTCGTGATCCAAAAACACATTGCGTTGTAAAAACCAATGTTCCGGTGGAAAGAGCCGATATGCAATGCGTTGTGGATAAAGACGCCGTTTCGCTTGCCATCATTGGAAAACGAATTGAAAAACATTACGGCAAGGCCATGGATATTGAATGGGCCATTGATAAAGACACGCCCGGCAAAGCCAAAATACTGATTCTTCAAAGCCGGCCGGAAACCGTATGGAGTGACAAAAAAGCAAAACCTGTCATGAAAACAAGATCATCAGCTCTTGAGCATATTTGCGCAGGACTTGTTGCCGGCAGAAAAGTCAATTAATGATTGCATAAATTAATTTTGTTCAATTCCCGGTCCTTGATGTTTAAGGACCGGCTAAAAATATAACCCAGTGCGCATCGCGCCTGTAACCCTATGGTTGCGTCATGATTATTACATCATGGGGTTGCACCTGAAAAAGGAGAAAAATTTATGAAGGACATGAGAGATTTTGTAGCGGTTTGTGAAGAAAAAGGTCTTTTGAAACGGATTACAGCTGAAGTTGACACCCACCTGGAATTGTCCCATATTGCAAAATTAAATGAGGAAGCCCAGGGTCCTGCTTTGCTTTTTGAAAACGTTAAGGGTTTTGACTCACCTGTTATTACCAGTGCCGCCACAACTGTTGAACGCCTTGCTATTATTATGGGTGAGTCGGAAAAATCAAGCCTTACCGATCTGTATGGCGCATGGGCGGAAAAAGCAAAATCGCCGATCAAGCCAAAATATGTGGATAAAAGCCAGGCACCTTGCAAGGAAAATATCCTGATGGGCGATGATGTGGACCTCAATAAATTTCCGGTCCCACATTATTATCCTCTGGACGGCGGTAAATATTTTGGGACGGCTCATTTTATAATTACCAAAGATCCCGACTCAGGATGGGTTAACCTGGGCACCTATAGGAGTCAGCTTCTGGGTAAGGATAAGATCGGCACCCAGTTTATTAAAGGTAAACATGCCGATATTATGCTGAAAAAATACCAGGCATTGGGCGAACCCATGCCGGTGGCATCCATTGTAGGTTGCGATCCCATATTGTTTATCCTTGGCGCAGCAAGGGTCGGTGCTTTCACCAGTGAATATGATGTAGCCGGTGCCTTTCGCGGTGAGCCCGTGGAAATTGTCAAAGGCGAAGTGGTTGACCTGCCCATTCCAGCCCATGCGGAAATCGTGGTGGAAGGGTTTGTGGATGCGGAAAAATTCATGGAAGAGGGCCCGTTTGGCGAATATACCGGATATTATTCCGGTGTGGGCACTGATCCCAGAAATTTTATTGATGTCAAATGTATTACCTACAGGAACAACCCGATATTCTGGGGAACCACTGTCGGGCGTGCGGTAACGGATTCTCACATGGTTATGGCCCTGTCCTATGGTGCCACCTTGTGGCAGCAGCTCAATGAAATGAATATCCCTGGCTTGAAAGCAGCTTATTGCCCGCCGGAAGGAGCCGGAAGATTCCTTGCCATTATTTCCATGAAACAAATGTATCCGGGACATGTTGATCAGGTTCTTACCGCATCAATATCAACGGAAATGGGTGCTTATGGCCTTAAGACCGTGATAGTGGTGGACGAGGATATTGATCCATGGGATATTCCCAGGGTGATGTATGCCTTGAGTTTCAGGTTCCAGCCCAACCGTTCCCAGGTGATCAAGAGGGGCCGTTCAACTCCGCTTGATCCTTCATTGCCCATTGAAGCAAGGGAGATTACAGGAAGACTTCTCATGGACGCCACTATTCCTTATGAATGGAAAGACAAACCAATTCCCATCGAACTTGATTCTGACATGGTTGTACAGGTGAAAGAAAGATGGTCAGAGCTTGGGTTATAGGAAAATACCATTGACTTACAGCTTGCGATAAATCTGTTGTGGCAGGCCGGAAGGCCTCAGATAATAAATAAATATTTCGGCCTGCCACATGGTTTTGCGAGCAGCTCTGAAATCGAATGATAATTGATATTGGAAAAAAATGCTACAAAGGAAAGGATGAATTGTGAAACCAATTCGATATACCAAAGAGATGACTGATGAATTCCTGGAGGACGGATACTGGACCCGGGAAACATTTTATGATTTCTGGGAAAAGAATGCCAGGGAGATACCGGATCAGGAAGCATTGGTGGATTCAAAATACCGGCTGACATGGAAACAGGCTGTGGAACTTGTGGATGCCATGGCCATATCCTGGGTTGAAATGGGGATTGAAAAACACTCCCGGGTAATTATCCAGTCTCCCAACAGTGTTTACGGATTTCTTGCAAGGATAGCATGTGAAAGGGCAGGGTTGATTTCCCTGACGGTTTATCCTTATCTGAGAAAAAAAGAGCTGACTTACATGGTTGACCGAACCAAGGCCTCGGCCGTGATTATTCTTGCCAACTATAACAAGTTCAACTACCTTGAAATGTACGAAGATCTTCAAAAGGATTTTCCCCATCTGAAAAATATATTTTTGTTTGATGACATGGTTCCTCAGGATGCACCAAAAGGAACGTTTTCATTAACCTCAATGGTTGAAAAAAGAGTTCTTTTGCCTGTGGATAAGTCAGTTCTTGTAAAAAGACGCTTTGACCCTGTTGGAAATATTGCCATTCTCACCACCACCTCCGGTACTACGGGTATCCCGAAATTGGTTGAATGGCCGCCTGCTCCCAGAATATGCACCTCAAAAGGCCGGGTGGATATCTGGAATCTGACCAAAGACGATATCACCATGGCCATTGCCCCTCATGCAGGCGGGGCTGCCGGAACTCTGACCTATTTTGCAGCGCCTATTGCGGGAGCCAAAACCGTTATGCTGGAAGAGTTTTCCCCGGATGCGGCATTGGCCCTGATTGAAAAAGAAAAAGCCACTGCCATTGGTGTGGTGCCGACTCATCTGATCAGGATGCTTGAGGCGGATGTGTCAAAGTATGATTTAAGCTCGTTAAGGTTTATCCGTTCCGCAGGCGGGTATCTGGCTCCCCAGGGGGCAGAAGAGGCAGAAAATGCTTTTGGCGCCTCCATCACCAGTGATTTGGGCACCCAGGACATGGGGTCTGTTTCAGGCTGCCGGGTTGAAGATTCCAAGGATTTGAGACGGCGGACCGTGGGCAGAATGCTGCCCGGCAATAAGGTCCGGCTTGCAGACAAGGAAAACAAGGAAAAAACAGTTCCAGATGGTGAACCCGGTATACTGTATTTCAGGGGGCCCCATGCACCGGCCGGATATTATCGCGATGAAGAACTCAC
>NZ_FNLL01000036.1:0-4826 GCF_900105645.1 Desulfobacula phenolica
TCTATTTTTTTTAAAAAGGTCAATGGGCATATATTCATCGGATGGTTGCTGATTGAAGCTGTGATATTCTGTAAAATATGACTCTTTTGGAAGATTCTATTTTTGAGGCTTGCGTTCGGAAGAACTCTCCCTCGCAAATTTATTTGGAATTGTTGAAGAAAAGATAGGCAAAGCAGGGTAGGGTGCTATCGGTAAATTCCTTGAACTGAATAACCTCGTTAAATTCAAAACAAAATCAATGATCCTTTTTAAACTGAAACACCCGGTAGGATAAGGATTTTCTATGAAATTGCATTTTGAATCCTACATGCTGAAAAATCTTCAAACGGTTCAATCTGTCTGTTTTTACGTCGGTCGCTTTAAAATTGATAGTAGGTTGCCCCCAACGCTTGGGTAACGGGCAGCAAGGGTTTCCAATAAAGTTCATTGGAAGCACATCATTCAAAAGTTTTTTCAACCTTTAAAAAGAAGGAGACCCTTGCTGTCCGGTTCACACACCTGTTAGCACATTCTTTGATGTAAGATTTAAAATGGGATTTCATTTTCATTTTCATCTTCTTCGATATGCTCTCGATCTTCATCAGTTTTGATATACTCCCACATTTCGTTCTGATGCAACCAAATTGGGTCAGCATTTCTTAAAATAAATTCATCTACATCCATTCCATCAATCATAGGACGTCTTTTTACTCTAACTTGTTTGCCATTCATGAACACCCACTCATATTTTTTTCGGCGCTCGGCCTTTTCAGCTTTTATAGCTCGTTTTTGCGCTGTTGTGAGTTTCTTTTTGATTTTTGGCATTTCTGAAGTTACTTTCCCTTTTTAATGGTTTAAATATCCATCGTAGCTTTGGTCATTTGAGATTGGCCTAACTCCGTCAGAAAAACTTCATCAATAGTCCGAATTCCACATACTGGACACATAATTGGTTTTTCAAAATCGGATCTAAATGTTTGCTCATTCATTTTTATTATACCGACATCAGAGTCGAATATGCCTTTACATTTTTTACACTCAAAATTTATTTCCATGCTTCCCCTTTGTATTGCTAATATTTAGCTCACAAATTTATCTGTGTGCAGCAGCTTGTTAACAGACCCGAAAAAAGTGGGATAAGGGCTATCATTAATTTGCCGCTAAAGCTTCAGCGATAACAGATTATCGGGCGATTGTCCATCCCGCGCCCGGTGTCCTTGCTAACGCTTGGGTAACGGGCAGCAAGGGTTTCCAATAAAGTTCATTGGAAGCACATCATTTCAAAGTTTTTCAATCTTTAAAAAGAAGGAGACCCTTGCTGTCCGGTTCACCCGCCTGTTAGGATTTTTCTGGCATTCATCTTTCTTATGAAATTTCTGCTTCCTCCCGGACAATTCTCTCAATATTTTCACCAAAAGTTTGTAGATATTTCTCTCTACCGCAGGTATATGATGGCAGTACCCATTCCATTTCTTTCAAACTATTCAAGATTATAGGAAGTTTTTCCCAAGGTATTGAGATGTTTACCATGCCCTCACCTTTAATTCCCCTCGCAATTTTTCCAAACCCCATTCCTTCAACTTGATAATTCACTTTACCTGATTTGTACGGGTAGACTAAAAGATATGCACAGGATAAAACCGAAGCCGACTTAGATTCCCAAAGCTCTCCAGTAGTATAACTCATCGCCCTTAATACGATTTCAGCCTGTCGGACATCGGCAGTAAGAACCAAAACATCAGGCTCTAAAATCATTTTACCTAACGGTGCAAAAACTGCATAATTTACGACACCTTTTTTAAACTTTGGTAATTCATTATACATACGCCCATTAGCACGCTCGTCCTGGAACATTCCTAAAGCCGGTCCTATTTTTCCAAATTCTGCAAATACCGGGGTATCGGTCATACCCAAAACAAAATGACCGGCGCAATCTTCATTATCTGCCTGCATGTAAAAACAGCTATCTGTTTTGCGGGCTTCTTTTACCATCTCACATAATCCCAACTTTTTATCTAATTTGTTTATTCCCTCCGGCTTGTCATGTAAAAAATTAACTCCAACCGGTTTTGCATCGAACTTAAATTTTTCGAATATTGATAAATCGGTAGATAACGGTCTCATGCTTAGCTCCTTTCGTAATAAACTCAATTAATAAAATTCTTGGCTACCGACATAAAGCGGGACAGTTTAAACCGGTTGATGAGAATCTTCCAGCACGTAAGCCTCAGAAACAGGGCCTTCCAGAAGAGCCTTATTCTACGGGGTGTCCTGGCTTAAATCAGTGGCCAAATTCTTGTATGATAAATAATTTTAACTCATTTTTGCGACTACAAACGTTATTGACAGCAATTTCAATACGTTACAGCTTTTATATGGTGTGTTATGGCACTAAATTTGTTCATTCTGCCTCATAAACTATTGAAAATAGTGATCTTTTATTACATCAAAATAATTAAAAACTCTGTTTATTTTTAATGCTTGAAATCTTATTACGAAATATTGTAGTGCCAAGTTTGGTGCTATACAAAAAAACAACTACTTGATATCATATAAATTATTTCTTCTTATTCGCAAAGATGGATTAAGGTTATAGAGTTGATTGCCTGGGTACTTCCTGGGATATTATACTGAATTCCTAACGCTTGGGTAACGGGCAGCAAGGGTTTCCAATAAAGTTCATTGGAAGCACATCATTTCAAAGTTTTTCAATCTTTAAAAAGAAGGAGACCCTTGCTGTCCGGTTCACCCGCCTGTTAGCAAAATATTTTCTTTTTTTGCAAAAAACCTTTTACTTGATCTATAGTTAAAGGTTCGCTTTTATTTCTATGAAACATTCTGTGGCAATTTGAACAAACCACTGTCATATCATTAATCGGACACACTTTTTTTGACGGATCAAGCTTAGAAACAGGGGTCAAGTGATGCACCTCTATAAAGCCTTCACCTTGAGGGCCATAGAATTCTTTAAAATTGAATCCACATACCTTACATTCAAATCCATGTTCCTTTATGGTTGCAATTCGCAACTGGCTGTTGCGCTCATAATAGCTGGAAAGACGATATTTTTTTTCACCTTCGAAAAATTCCTGTTCTAACTCAAAATTGGATAAATCCTCATCAATTTGTTCATAAAGCTTATCTTTTTTTATATGATAATTTCCGTAATCGTCTTTAATATCTACAGCTAAACTACTATTGCTATGCATTAAGAATTTCCCATTTTCAATAATTGCAGTCCATCTGTTTTTAAACTTACCAGTCGTCTTGTGTTCATCGACGAATAGATGTTTAATTTTTTAAACGGGATATTGAAAAAGTCATTATCTTTTTGCCTGTCTGTCCAAATCACCAAATAAAAGTCATCGCCAAATTTCTTTTTTAGCTTTTCAATAACTGATTTTTGAAATCCAACCCATTTGTTGTGAGAAGTAGCATTTAGAACGTAATGCTTTCCACCCGTATTCCAATTTTTAAATTTAAAAGCTTTGTTCATAAAGCATGCCTGCTAACGGTTGGGTAACGGGCGGCAAGGGTTTCCAAAAAAGTTGATTGAAAGCACATCGTTTAAAAGTTTTCTCAACCTTTAAAAAGAATGAGACCCTTGCCGTCCGGTTCACCCGCTGGTTGGGAAACCGGAGGTTCTAATCTTTTACAAAGGTCAATGTGCCTATATATCAGATGATTGCTGCATCAAGCCGGAACGTCCTGTAAAATAAGTCTTTTGGGGAAAACTCAATTTTTGAGGCTTGCAGGCTGTAGAACTTTTCTTGCAAATTTATCTGAAACTGTTGACTAAAAATTAGTGAAGCGGGGTAGGCAACTATCGGTCAGTTCTTTGAGAAATAACTCCGCTAAATTCATTACAAAATCAATGGTCTCAATTTAGTGCTGATACACATTCCACAAACGGCAAAAAATAATTTCAACTATCATACCGGCTGGTAGGTTTCTCAACGTTTGGGTAACGGGCAGCAAGGGTTTCCAAAAAAGTTAATTGAAAGCACACCATTTAAAAGTTTTTTCAACCTTTAAAAAGAATGAGACCCTTGCTGTCCGGTTCACCCGCTGGTTGGGAGACCGAGGGTTCTAATTTTTACAAAGGTCAATATGCATATATGCATAGGATGTTTGCTGATTTAAGCCAGGACTTACTGTAAAATAAGCTTCTTCAGGAAAAACTTTTTTTGAACCTTACATACCAGAGAAATCACCCTGCAAATTTATCTGGAACCGTTGATAAAAAAAATCGAGAAGCAGGGTAGGGAACTATCGGTCAGCTTTTTGAGGGATAACTCCGCTAAATTAACTACAAAATCAATGGTCTCAGTTTAGTACTTATACACATTCCTCAAACGGTAAAAAATAATTTCAACGATCATACTGGCTGGTAGGTATCTCAACGTTTGGGTAACGGGCGGCAAGGGTTTCCAAAAAAGTTGATTGAAAGCACATCGTTTAAAAGTTTTCTCAACCTTTAAAAAGAATGAGACCCTTGGCGTCCGGTTCACCCGCTGGTTCGGGCTTTGGTAACTCAATGATTTTTTACTTCTTTTCACTTGAAGCCCCTTGGCCAGCCATAATGAGCCTTTCGATGACAGTTCGGACAGAGAGCTACCGCATTGGCAACAGTGTCTTCACCGCCTTCCGAAAGCGGTTTTTTATGATGGACTTCAAGATACGGAGAGTTATTCGCACGGCGTACAAATGGAGCCGGATTTTTGCAGTACTCACAGTATCCATTTGCAATAAATAGAACCTCAGCCACGACATCAGGATTCCGGGCAAAGGAAACCGATATAACCTCGATTTTATTCGGGATAGCCCGAGCATTTTCTATCCGTTTG
>NZ_FNLL01000018.1:0-57102 GCF_900105645.1 Desulfobacula phenolica
GCTTGAAGGTAGATTATCTACGTGTTACTCACCCGTGCGCCACTCTACTCAGGATTGCAAGCAATCCCTTTCTCGTTCGACTTGCATGTGTTAAGCACGCCGCCAGCGTTCATTCTGAGCCAGGATCAAACTCTCCAGTTATAATCCTTGATACTTCTAAACTCTTTAAGGTCTTGTTTTAAGACCCGCTTTAAAATTTCTCACTGACCAATTTTCAAAGATCAAAAAAAATCTCCCCGAGAAAACTCAATCCGTCTCTCGTGAAGACCGGCAGATAATGCATTAATTCTTATTCAATGTCAAACACTTTTTTAATAAAAAATTAATAAAAAACCTATCTTACTTAATTAATAGATAATTTATTATTAGATGATGATAAATCCTTGATTTACATCTTGCAATCCTTTATTCATTCAACACCTTTTAATCTTAATTTTGGAAATCAGGGATTGAATGATTTAATATCACACGCAGTATCATTTCTTACCAGCATTAAAAACATTAAAGGTCTTCAGGCTTGCGTGGAGCTGTTGCTAACCCCTGGATGGTGGCAACTGCTGCTATGTTTTATCTCCTGTTCCTTTTTAATGATTTTCAGGCTCAATGCCGTTGAAAAAAATGGCTTTGAAGGCACCCTTATCGGCACCCTTGTCATGCCCTATTTCAGCGGTTTTCCAAACCTGTGCTTTGCTTATCTGATTGCCAGACAAGGATCAAACGGAGCCGTGGTGCTTGAAAACTGCCTGGTGAACAATGTGACTACCCTGACTATTGTCCTTGCTCTTCCTTCCATACTGTGGGGTTTGAATTTATTCCATGGCAACGAGCAGCCCCGTGGCGAAATGAAAATAAACCACCTGTCATTATTATTCAGCATTCTTGCCATGATCTTTTTTTGTGCGGCAGTCTTTCTTGTATCAAGAGATGGAAAAATCAGTTCTGCCGATGGAATAATGCTGATGGGAATCTTTTTTTTCTGGCAATTGTACCATATGTTTGATGTATTAAAAAATAACACTCGAAAAGCAAAAACCATTAAAAAAAGAATTTTCTTGGATTTTATTCTTATTGCCATTTTTGCCTGGGGAATTTTTTCAAGTATTGATAATCTCATTCAATGGATTTTACTTCATGGCACCGGATTTTTCTCCAAAACAAACCTGGGACTTTTAAGCGGCATTCTAATGGTGCTTCCCAATGCTTTTTTAGCTGTATATTATGCTGCGATTCAACGCGCTGACATTGCCTATTCTTCCCAGATCGGTGACTGCCATATCTGCATTCCCCTTTGCATTGGACTTTTTGCCCTGTTTTCACCCATCACAGTGCCTCCATCGTTTGAAATGGCACTTTTCATTATTATGGGAGCTTCGGCTGGACACTTTTTATTTACTGCTGTTTCAGGAAAACTGCCACGGTTTGCCGGAATAATCCTGACCTGCTTGTATCTTTTTTTTATCTATAAAGAGATCATTTAAACAATATGATACCTGTTTTTACAAATGTCTCATCAGCTATCATTTTCAGGGAGAAAAAAAATGTCATATAACCGCTTTTTTAATAGAGCCGTGTGGAAACAAAAAGCCATGGCGTTTGTGGTCCGGTCCCACCGTCATCTTTGGGGAAAAAACAATGAAGACCCCCAGGCATTTTTGTTTACCCGGGGTCTTAACAATCAATTTATAAAAGATGCTCTGATAGGCTGGAACAAATTCGGACAGACCAGATCCATTAAAAACTGGGGTATTGAAACAAATTTAAAAAAAGATGAAAAATTATTTCTTGCCTCGGGGATAGTTATTCCGTTTATTGTTAAAAAAGAACTAAAATCCATTTTTATCCATCCATATGATGAAAGCCAAGATAACAAAACAACCATTATTCCTGGAAGCGTTACCCCAACAATGGTTCTGGGAGAAAAAAAAGAAAAAGTTGCCGTTATTCAAAATATTTTTGACGGCCTGTTTCTTTTCCAGGAACTAAAAGACACCTGCTGTATCATAATTCATCCAGATCCAAAGTTTGTATTGGATTTGCATCTTAACGCCATGCTTAAAAATGCTGATACTGTCTTGATATTATCTTCTGAAAAAAAAGAGTTCACTGAAAAAAAGAGCTTATTTCCAGATGTACAGGATCATTGTTTTTATGCCTATCAATCACAAGATGAAGCAAAAGAACACTGTTTAAAGAACTGATACGACCGTTTTTTTTCTTCTTAAATTAACAATAATCACCCCTGTGACAATAAAAACAATGGATGCGGTGAGATGAGGTGTAACAGCTTCGCCCAAAAGCAGGACACCAAAAACAACCCCGGCCAGGGGCATGATAAAGATAAAGGAATGCAAGGATGTGGCCCCGAATTTTTGCAGCAGGCTGTTCCAGGCAATAAACCCGAAAGCTGCCGTTACAATGGATTGATACAGCAGTGCGGTAATAATTGTAGGGTTCATCATTTGTATCATGTGTTCATCCCATAAAAAACCAAAGAGAAAAAAGAAAGGGTTACTGAAAATCATGGGATATATGGTAATTTGAAACACATTATATTGGGAAATGATACGTTTTACAAAAATGGCATTTGAACTCCACAGCAAGATTGCCATCAAAACGATCAGATCTCCTCTCTTAAAATCACCGGTCAGGTCCTGTTCATCAAAAAACAGAAACAAAACACCGATAAATCCAAAAGTTATACCAATCCCTTTTTTTAAGGTAATAGTATCGCCCGGTATAAAAATATGGGCAAGAACCAATACTACAAAAGGTAAAATATTAGATATCAATGCCCCGTGGGAGGCTGTTGTTTTATCAATACCATTATAAAAGCAGGAGAGCTGTACCACAAAAATGGCAGACAATATAAGCATCTGCCCCACTTGCTTATGATTTATTTTTAAAGGTATCTGGTTAACTCTCGCCCAGATAAAAATCACGACAGCCGCAATAGCAAACCTTATGCCTGCTGCAGTAAACGCACCTAAACCGGTCAGACAAAATTTGATGGCCACGGGATTGGCACCAAAAAGAATGCAGATAAAAATAGTCAGGGCAGCAGCCTTAAGGGTCATGTCATTGTTTTGCAACTCACACTCCAGATTGAAGAGTTATTTTTGTTGGGCATCATGATACATTTGAACAAAATCATTCAGTTGTTGGGCTTTTTTTACCATAAATTTTATCCAATAGGATAACACTTCTTTGCCTTCTTGTGTAATCGTATAAATTCTTTTTGCAGCACCGGCTTGTTTTGTTTCCCATTCAGACTGCAGCAGATTATCTTCTTCCATTTGCCGCAAATGCCGGTATACCATTCCCGGTGGAGCGTCTCCCTGAATAAACCCATAGGACTGAATAGTGCTGATCAATTCATATCCATAAGAAGGCTTTAAACTTAATCCCAATAAAATTGATGCTTGAATATATCTTTCCTGCCGCCCGGAACCAGGCTTAAGACTTTTTTCATCTCGCATATATACTACTCCTTGACATATATCCTTAAAGGATATATTCTATTATTATATGATATTAATTAATATCATATAATATATAGCCATTCAACAATTAGGATTTAACAAAAGGAGGGGGTCATGAGTAAAATATTTGTAAGAGAACGACGAAAAATCGAAAAAGGAGAGAAAAAACCACGGCTGAGGGTTGTCGGCGTAAGTGGAAATGACATTAAACTCTATTCAAAGCATATCAGAAAAGTCGAACTTGAAGCCATTGCCACTGAAACCGGCGCACAGATCGTCTATCTGCCGGGTCATGGCATGGGTAAAAAGGATGGTTCCGGTAAATAATCAAGATCCGGCACGATGTTAAAAAAAGCTGTAATATCGTGCCGGATTTGAATTTATTATTTATAGATAATCGTACCTACTTGTTTTCCATCCAGTGCATCTCGAATAAACTCCGGATGGTTAAGGGCATCAATAATCTGGAGTTCTTTCAAACACTTTGAGTGTTTAAGCATTGTTAAGATAGGACGTTCAATTATCAGATCATCCAGATCCAGTTCTATCAGTTCATCCACAGAAATTTTACCATAAAATTTTAAATCCTTGGCGTTCTTTCCCGCCTTTTTCGGATCATTCTCAAAAAGACCTTTTTCATCTTTCAAATAAATAAGAGACCGGGCACCGATATTCTCTGCCAGCAAAAATGCACCGCAGTCAGTTCGATGTGGAGGAATGGAACCAAATTCAGCCGGATGTTCAAAAAAACCATAGGGCGGTATTCCTGTTGTGATGGGAAGGTATCCCTCCTTGCAGAACATGGTCAATTGTTCCAGATGATCGCCATGACCGATTTTCACACCCCCGTGTTTTGCCAGAAGAACAGAGAGCATTTCCGCATTCTGCCAGGAAACCTTATCACCCAGTTTTGATAAAACCCCTGTAGGCATTCCCAGGTCCACACCGATATTGTACACATGTCTGGCCCGGGTCCCGCCACCGGTCATCAGCAGAAGCTTATATTCTTCCTTTAATTTTATCAATTCGTCAACAATAGGTAACATGGCTCTACCCCTGTCCATGATACTTTGACCACCAATCTTCAGAATATTGATGTCCGGGTGCATCCTGAAATAATCCTTGGATTCGGTTGTTTTTAAAAATTGCTTGCTCACAAGTGATTCTCCCATAAGGGGGGTATCAATATGCAATCTGCCCTTATTGTCATCTTCTTTTATCAATTTTCCCATTATTGACTCCTTTATAAATAATTGATTAACCGTCAACTTGTATACTTTAACAGATTTGTCAACCTGAGGTCTACCGGCATTTTTTACTAACGGCCACGTCAGATCAAGCTGCCACAACAAAAGGCATCAGGTTTTAAACAAACCGGTCATCGGATTTTAAAAAAGTGGCATTTTTCTGAGTTTTTTCAAGCCAGCCAACGGCTGTCACAGCTTTTGAATCAAATTCCGGGACATAGGGTTTGATATCAATTAACGGGGTGCCGTCAAGCACATCAATTCCTTTAATAGTTAATCTATTGCCTTCTATTTTAAGCAAATTGACAATTGACAACCCGATGGGATTAGGCCGCCTAGGAGCCCGTGTGGAAAAAACCCCTCGTTTTTGATCATCCAGAAAAGGGGTTAATATCAAATCATACCCTTTTGACTGATGAAAATTATACAAAAGAATAAGATGGGAAAATCCTTCCAGATCTTTTAACCCCAGTTCATATTCTTTGTTAATAACAATGGTTCCCGTTACTTTATCTGCACCGGACGGCTGTATGGGCATGCCCTTCAGGCTGTCAAAAGGGGTATGAATAATTCCAATGGAGGAAATGTTAATGTTCATTGTTTATATATCCCTATATACGCTTGTTTTGTTTCTTCCGTTTTGCTTGGATTCATACAGGGCAATATCTGCCCGGCTGATCCAGTCGGTTACTATTTTTATACCCGAATCTTTGGAAAGTTGAGATATCCCAAAAGACATTGTAATATTTAAATATTCATTATTCAGAATTTTTCCTGTTCTATCCATTTTTTCAAACTTGGTGTCTGAAATGATTTTCCGAAGCCGTTCTATAATCTGAAACGTTTTTTTTTCATCGGCTTCATCAAAAATCAATAAAAATTCCTCCCCTCCATAACGCCCGGCAACATCAAAAACCCCTCTCATGGAATTTGACAGCAGATCACCGACCTTTTTTAAGACCAGATCACCCTGAATATGCCCATAAGTATCATTGATTTTTTTGAAAAAATCAATGTCCCCCATGGCGATACAGGCAATTGAAGCGGATTTTCTTTCAAACCGTTTTAATATGATTTCAACTTTTTGTTTAATTTTAGCACTATTGAAAAGCCCGGTGAGATTGTCATATTCAGCCTGATATTTAAACTGAATTTTCAACAGAATCGCACTTAAAAGATTACACATGATTTCAACACATGCAACTTCATAATCTTTTACAGAAGACTCGTTTCCACAAAAATCTCCGCCAACAAGATAGGCACCTCCACAACTTTCCGGAAAATGGACATAGCCAATAATATCACACCCCACTCCAGCTACATTGATATGTGAAACCCTTTTGTTTAAAAAGGCTTTCACCTCATTGATATGTATCATATCCGGATCATCCAGAAAAAGTCTCAATTTTCTGCCTTCCTCCAGATCAGGCCGCAGACCGTCAGGATCCAGAATTTTTACAATTTCCAGAATCAGACGATTTTCAATAACATTGGAGACCTTGTACAGTACACTGACATCAAACATCATAGTTTGCCGGATAATTTCCAAAGGGAACTCAAACCCATCGTTTTTGTTGGCATTGGCATCCAGATCGGTTAAAAAACCGGATAATTTACCCAGCCGGTTCAGAACTGTTTTTGCATCGGATTTATATTTTTTCATGGAAGTTTTCCTTAAATTTTTTTCTTATGCACCATTGTATTGGATTATGAGAAACTCCATATAGAGGGTTGCCTGACTTGTTTTATCTTGAATCAAAGGCAATGGTTCCGTCAAAATCAAGGATCATGATCCTGATCTTAAGTTTATGGTCTGAAAACCGGGTTGCCGTCTGTATTATTTTTTTACCCACATAAACCATAAGTTCCGGGTATTCAGGATAGATGTACGAAAACGCATGACGGGCTGTATTAGCTCTGCAAATAAGACTTTTCAGCTTCCGGTTCCCTGTTATATCCAGTGCCCATGTTGACAATTTTTTCAAGGTCAGTTCCGATTTGGCCGCATGTGTATGTTCAAACCCCAGGGCCATTTTAACCGCCTTGCCGAAAAACACTGTGTATATAATGGAATGAATCCCTGAATTGAGCCGTGCCATATCAAGGGATGCCTTAAAAAAATCCCCGGTCTGGATAAAAGCCTCTTCGCCAAATGATTTAAAAATTTCCATGGCAAAGCGTTCGCTTCGTCTGCCCGTGGTAAAAACAAGCGTGTCAATACCCATAGCAGCCGCAACACAAATGCTTGATTTGATCGTTGCAATATAAGCATCATGGGACATGGGGGTGACAAGACCTGTGGTTCCCAGAATAGAAATCCCCCCTAAAATGCCCAGCCGGGCATTAAGGGTTTTTTGGGCAAGAACCTCCCCTTGTGGAACAAAAATTTCTACGTCCACCTTTTTTTGGCGAACATTAAACCGGTCAAACACATCTGCTACTGAATTTTGGATCATGGTCCGGGGTCCGGGATTTATTGCAGATTCTCCTACCGGTAATTCAAGACCTGGTTTGGTTACGGTTCCAACCCCTTTTCCGCCGATGATCTGTATGGCAAATTCATTTGAATCAGAAACGGTTACACGAGCCCCGATTTCAGCCTTGTGGGTGATATCAGGATCATCGCCTGCATCTTTTATAACAAGGGCTTCTACCGTGTTTTCCGATATTTTTTTTATGGATTTAATATCAATTTTTTTTTTTTCACCGGTCAGAAAAAAAATTTCGACGAAATCAGGGTCTTGAAAAAAAAAAGAGAGCAAGGCGGCTTTTACGGCAGCTGCTGCAGCAGCACCGGTTGTAAACCCTTTTTTAAGTGTTTTGGATGACATTTTTATTTTTGTTCTTTTCTGTTTCAGTAAAATAACTAACCTTTTTATTGAGTATTCGCATTATAATTCACTATGCTTAAATTAAAATCACCAATTTAAAAAAATCTAATACTTCTTAATTTTCAATTCTAAATATGACATTATTCAATAATAATTGTATCTGTTATCCATTATAGAGTTCACTCCAGTTGATTAGTTCTACTATATTTCACCAAATAAATTATTTTATCATTTTCAGGATTAAAATCCAAGATTATAGGGTTACAAAACTATTGTAAAGTAAATAGCGTAACTTTTTTAACTCGTCAGTCACAAGTTTTTTAGAGTGCGCATGAGCGCACCTCTCACTGATTTTTATAATTCAGTTGATATTTTATTCTTTTGCCACGGTGTTAAAAGGTTTTGATATCAGCCTTTCCGATTCCATTCGCAGATATGCTTTTTGAAACATCCTTTTTTCTTGTAACGGTGTTTCATAATTTCACGCATTTCCGCGCCAGGAGCGAGATTGAAAAAATCCCTGACAAGTAAATTCCCGACAACTGATTTGACGGTCCGCTCTGATGGCGCAGCGGATCTTTATGCCTGACAGACCATAAAGATTGAAAGTCACTGTTTAAATTTTTGAAAACTTTAATATAAAAAATAATATTTTTTTTTAGACAGTAGTAAAAAGTCATGATATAAGATATCAGCTAAGTAATAAAATTCAAAATTATCAAAAAAAATTTTTAAAAGTCTGATGTTTTAAATATAAAAGATATTGAATTTATAAACACAACTAAATAGTTTGTTTTTAATATCTACAGTAATTCAATTAACAATAAAAAAGTAATAATTATATTATGAAAAATGTATTGATAGTTGATAGTGAAGAAGACTTTGTTAAACATCTTACTGAAGTTCTAAGAGATTATCAGAAAATTTTCTCGGTAGTCAGAACAAAAAATAATAAAAATGCCATAGACATTTTAAATGAGATACCAATTGATCTTATAGTTCTCGATTTTAAAATACCTAAAACAGATGAACTTGAGCTATTGAGCTATATTGATTTAAAATTTCCAGCCATTACCATAATTTTAACGAGTAGATATGGTATATCAAAAGTTAAAAAATCGCTTGATTCAATAGGTGTATATAAAATTTTTAAAAAACCTATAGTCTTTGAAAAAATGGCAAAGTCAATAATTGAGGGCTTGAAAATTATTGAAGATCAGGGGTCTGCAACCGGAATTTCAATAGAAACATTTCTTCAAATCCTATCGTTAGACCAGAAAACATGTCTTCTTGAAGTTATAAGCAACGGTAATAAACCAGGTTATTATTTTATAAAAAATGGAATTTTATACGATGCAATTTTTGGAAATAGAGTAGGCATAAAAGCCGCTATCAAAATGCTTAATTTGGAAAAAGTAACTCTTAATCTAAAAAAATTACCTTCTAAAAAAATAAAGAATAAAATAAATACCAGTATAATGGCTCTACTTTTAGAAAATTCAAAAGATAAAGATGAAAAGAACTCTGATGAAATAGAACAAACCAATGAGATAACCGATTCTATATTAAAACCGGTTAATATAAAAGAAAATCCAATAAATAATAACAACAAGGAGCCCGATATGTCTAAATCAAAATTAGATTTAATTCTATTAAAATTCCGTGATGAGATACCTGAATATATATCAACAAGTATTGTGGAAATTTCAACGGGCATGTCTGTTGCGGGAGATTCCATACTTACTGAATTTGATACCGCTGCAGCTTCTGCGGCTTTTGCAGATGTTATTAAGTCAACTGAAATAGGGCTTAATGCACTTGGTGGTTCTGATAATGCTGGTTCTACCGAGGAAATTTTAATATCTACTGACAAAGTTATCCTATTAGTATCGATATTAGGTAATACAGGTTACTATCATGGCCTTGCAATAACAAAAAAAGGTAATCTGGGATTTGCCCGGGTAATTATGAAAAAATATTTATCCAAAATAGTTGCATTATTAAAAGAGGTGGTTGGAGTCTAATCTATTTTTATGAATAGTTTAAAAAAAATATTACAAGAAATTTCACAAAAATTAGATGGCAGCTTGATTATAAATATTATTGGGATGGATGGAATTAGTATAGCTGAATACAATACTAATGAGACAAACAGTGATGCTTTTTCGGCAAAATTTGCAGTAATTATGAGTATGATAGAAAGATGGACCGGAGAATTAGATGAATGGGGTGAATTTGAAGAAGATTTGATTGTTGTCAAGACAAGCAAGGTTTGGATAATTGCTCTTTTATTAGATTCAAATTATTTTCTTGGTTTTATGATAAATAGACAAAAGGGGGTTCTCCGTAACATACAATTAATAATAAAAAAATATAGAACTTTAATAAAAAAAGAGCTTTATAAAACAACAGAATTTCCAGTTAAGATATAAAATCATATAAACTGAAAAAAAAAGCTTTATGTTTTTTTATTCTTAAACTTTTTGCAGCAGTCCACAAATTGTTTTGCACAACCTTTGCTGCTTCCAAAATGAATATGAAGATAACTGCCCAGGGTGTTTGATACCTGATAACCGTGCAGGGAAATATCCTGCCCTGCACGGGAGGTCACATGATATACATTTGCAGTATCGCTGTCGGGATTTTCCAGGGATGAATAATGAAATTCATGCCCCCGCAAAACATCCCCTTTTTTTCCGATAATTGTATCTTGCTTTAACGTTATTTCCCTGTACCCAAGCGAACGAAGACGCTTTGACATTTGAACGTTCAAATTAAAACAGCCGGACATAAAATATGATTGAGTTTCATCCATGCCTGACACTTTATTGCAAAGAAACATAAATCCACCGCATTCACCGTAAATGGGCATGCCGGATATGCTTTTTTCCTTGATTTCCTTTAACAGCAGGTTTTTTTCAGACAATTTTTCAGCAAACACTTCCGGGTATCCGCCGCCAAAATAAATCCCGTCAATATTCTGTGGCAGCCTGTCATCATTCAAGGGTGAAAATTCAACAATTCTTGCCCCGGCCTTTTTCAAAAGGTCTAAATTATCCGGGTAGTAAAAACAAAAAGCCTTATCCCTGGCAACAGCAATTACCGGACCCTTTTCCACGGACAGATCAGCGATTTTTGGCTGCGTGTCTGCCAATGTTTCAAAAGATTCAAGTGACTGGATCAACCCTTTCATATCAATATGATCCCTGACCATATCGGAGAGCAATGATAAAACCTCTCTGCTGATTTCCATTTCTTCCGCCGTAACCAGTCCCAGATGCCTTTCCGGCATCACTATACGGTCATTTTTCGGCATAAATCCAAGGCATTTTGTTGTACAGCTTTGTTCCACCGCTTTTTTCAAATAGTCATAATGCCGCAGACTTCCGGTCTTGGTGAATATGACACCGGCAATTTTCAAATCAGGATCAAAGGTTTCAAAGCCTTTGACAATGGCAGCCGCACTTCTTGCCTTTCCCCTGGCACTGACGATCAATACTACCGGCAAATCCAGCCATTTGGCTATCTGAGCGGTGGAGCCTGCATCTGAAAGACCGTCAAATCCGTCAAAAAGCCCCATAACACCTTCAATCACAGCCATATCATAACCTGCTGTGTTTTCATTGAAAATCCGGGTATTATATTCTTTGGAAAGCATCCAGGAATCCAGATTAATACTTGTTTTTCCTGCAATTTTGGTATGGTGGCCGGGATCAATAAAATCAGGCCCAACCTTAAACGGGGCCACTTTAATTCCCATGTCAGCAAGATATGACAAAATAGCAAGACTTATTGTGGTTTTCCCGGTTCCGCTGCCGGTGGCACCAATGACAAAACCTTTGATAATATCCTCCAGTTGTTTATTCTAGCAGTTTATCTGGCCTCAACCGCCATTATGGCAAGTGCATTGACAATACTTGCGGCAATATTTGATCCGCCTTTTCTTCCCTTGTTGGTAATGTAGGGAAAATCAAGTGCCATCAATTCATCCTTGGATTCAGCTGCATTCACAAATCCCACAGGAAATCCAATCACCATGGCAGGATTTGCTTTTTTATCTTTTATCAATTCTATCAACCTTAACAGTGCGGTTGGGGCATTACCCACCACATAAATGCCGCCTTCCATCTTTTCACACGCCATATCAACAGCTGCCAAGGCCCTTGTGGAACCAGCCTCTTTTGCTTTTTTTGCAACCGCTTCGTCTGCGATCAGGCAAGAAACATTGCCGCCAAATTCATGAATTTCTTTTTTCCTGATTCCCACACGGGCCATATTGGTGTCTGTAATGATATGACAGCCCCTTTGAATAGCCTGTATTCCTTTTTGGACCGCATCAGGATAAAACCTTATCGTCTGAATATATTCAAAGTCTGCCGATGTATGAATCATTCGCCTGACAATGGGCCACTGATCATCACTGAATGAGTGGTCCCCGACTTCTTTTTCGATTATCTTAAAACTTAAATCTTCAATCTCTTGCGGTTTCATTATATATAACCTGCTGTTACGGGTTGTTGCCATTATTTATACTCTAACTGAATACCATTTTTCCCTTCTTTTTTGCAACTGCTAAAGCCCTGTAAAAATACTTTTAATCGTTGTTATTGCTTTGGAAACTTTCCTGCTTGCTAATAGAATATTTTTTTTAACATCATTCAAACAAAAGTAGAAATCATTTACACTTTGAAAATAATCCTGACATCTGTCAAAGCAATTTAAGCATCCTATTTTAAACCGGATGGTAGCAACAACTTGTTCAATTCCGCACAGATGAAACCTTAATAATTTGATATGATTAAATAAATTCAAAAAGTCCCTTATGTTCAACCCTTAGTATATTAATATTTAAATAAAACATGGTATGCAAATTGTATGGCCATCATATTGGGAAGTGAGCATTCTGATGGAATAAATACAAATTTGGATTAAAATAAAGGAATAATCAATGTTTAAAAATATGAAATTAGGAACAAAGATTATGGGTCTGGCAGGACTGCTGATTATCCTATGCGGCCTTGTGGCGTATGCTGGTTATTATACCAATACCTCTGTTGTTGACAGGGTCCATATTGCCGATGACGTGAACCAAATGGTTAAAATCATGCTGGAAACCCGACGGCACGAAAAAAATTATATTATCAGGGAAAAAACAACATATGTGGAAAAGGTGAACGAAAATATTAAGGACCTTAAACAACAGATCCTGTCAACAAAAGAAGAATTTACTGACCTTGAAAATAAAAATAAGATGGATGATATCCTGTCACAAGTAAACCATTATGAACAAGGTTTTTCCACTTATGTCGGCCTTAACGGAAAAATCCAAAAACTTATAAGTGTTGATGATAAAATGGTTCAAAGTGCCAGGCTTATGGAAAAAAACGCCGCTGAAATTCATCGTATCCAGCGGGAGCAATACTATCAGTTACAAAAAGACGGGGCATCTGCTGAAATCCTTAATTCAAGGCTTAAATGGGCAGATGATACCAATTTGATTATTCAAAATCTTTTACAATGCCGCCGTCAGGAAAAAAATTTTCTTTTAAGAGAGGATACGGTTTCTATTGATAAGGTTTCCAAATTTTCAAAAAAAATTATAGAGCTTGCTGAAAATTTAAAATCAGTTGTTCAGTCTGACGAATCAAAGCAAAAAATTAATAGTATTATCAATTCTTTCGAGATATATAAAACTGCTTTTGATAATGTAGTTCATTGTAAAGAGCAACAAGTATCAGCAACTGATCAAATGGTGGCATCAGCCAGGGCGGTTCAGAAAATATGCAGTGATACCAGGGCAAATCAAAAGGCAAAAATGAATGATCAAATATCTTTTACCGGTATTTTCCTGGGCCTGACAACACTGGCAGCTGCAGGATTGGGAATATTTCTTTCTTTTTTCATTACCCGCGGAATTACAAGGTATTTAAGTCAAATCATTGAAAATCTTGAAACCGGGTCTCAACAGGTTTCCGCCGCATCCAGCCAAATTTCATCAGCCAGCCAATCCCTTGCGGAAGGGTCGACTGAACAGGCCGCATCCATTGAGGAAACATCTGCATCGCTTGAACAAATATCGTCCATGGTCAAACAAAATTCAGAAAATTCCGGATTGACCAACAACATAATGCAGGAAGTAAGCAAAGAGGTAAAACAGGCTTCCGTATCCATGGGACAGCTGACCCAATCCATTGATGAAATTTCAAAAGCAAGCGAAGAAACCTCCAAAATAGTTAAAACCATTGATGAAATTGCATTTCAGACCAATCTTCTGGCCCTTAATGCCGCTGTTGAAGCCGCCCGGGCAGGGGATGCAGGAGCAGGTTTTGCAGTTGTGGCAGATGAGGTAAGAAATCTTGCCATGCGTGCGGCTGATGCAGCAAAAAACACAACCGACCTGATTGAAGATATTACAAACAAGATAAATATAGGTTCTGGTATGGTTGTCAGCAATAATGAATCATTTTCCAGGGTTGCGAAAAGTTCAATCAAGGCCAGTGAACTGGTGAATGAAATTACCGCAGCGTCAAAAGAACAGTCCGAGGGTATTGAACAGCTCAATATTGCCGTAACTGAGGTTGACAAGGTGATACAGCAGAATGCGGCAACTGCGGAAGAGTCTGCCAGTACTTCTGAAGAACTCAATGCTCAGGCCGAACAAATGAAATACCTCGTTCATGAGCTGGTGATTGTGGTCAACGGTTCGAAAAACAGAACAAGAAAACCCGATTATGAAACACAAACAGCACTCATGGAGTCAGGCAAAAGAGAAATTCGGTCCGACCAGTTGATTTCCTATGACGATGATGACTTTAAAAATTTTTAATCTCAAATAATGTATTAACCGGAACAAATGATATGCCTGCTTAGAAAGGCATATCATGAGAAGGTAATAAATCATGAAAATCCGCAAAACTAAAATGAAGCTGTCTTCAAAATTATTTTTGCTCTTTATTACCCTGACCATAATCAGCGTTATTATAATTGCAGTATATATTAATCTGAACAGCCGTCGTGAATTAAGGAGCATGGCTGCCGGCCAGTTTGGTATTCAGCAGCTGATGCAGACAAGATTGGTGGCATCCGCAATTGAAAACTATTTTGATCATTTTATTTCAAATCTGTATTTTATGGCAAATGCAAACCAAATACTATCTTCAATCCCCTCCCAAGATACTTTGTTTTACAAACTGTATGATAAGTTGCAGAACGTTACCTCCATAAGGTTTGTAAGTATTAATGGAATTTTGACATTTATTTATCCCAGTGAAGGATTTCGCCGTGAATTGATTGGAAAAAACTATGGTACGAAAGAATTTTATAAAAAAACTATAGCAACCGGTAAAATTTCCATCTCCAGCCTTCTTTACAATGAAGAAAATAAACCGAGAATTAGAATCGCCATTCCTGTTTTTGACAATGATCAGGCCACACCCCACATCAAAGGTGTTTTGGTGGGATCTTTTGATCCGATGAATGTTTTAAATTCAATTATAAATTCAATTATATCAGACAAGACCGGTTATGCATGGATTCTGGATTCAAAAGGTAACTTTCTCACGCATCCTGTCAAAGAATTTGAAGGGAAAAGCAGTTTTGGTGCCAGAGAGAAAAAAAACCCGGCTTTTTCATATAAAAAAATAGAAACAATTCAGCAAAAAATGATACAGGGCCATGAGGGTACGGATACCTATACCTCGGGCTGGCATCGGGAACAAAAAGGATATATTGAAAAATTTGTGGCATATTCACCTGTAAAAACAGCTGATTCCAATTGGTCTATAGCGATTTGTTCCCCGATGAATGCGCTTGATGAAATCATTGAAGAAACTGAAAGATACGAGCATTATACATTATTTTTTATTGTTTTCATTTTTTTAACAGGGGGCATACTTTTATTCAAAAACAGCTATCAAAGGTATTGTTCTTTTGAACAATCACTGAAATTAAATGAACAAAAATTAAGTGCTATAACTCAGGCATCTCCTATAGGAATCTGTCTGGTTAAACAACGAAAAATTTACTGGGCAAATGAAACCTTGCACACAATGTTTGGATATGAATATGATGATTTGATCGGTAAAAACGTCAGGATGTTTTACCAGAATGATTCCAGTTATCTGAGAATAGGCAAAGCGCTTTATTCTGATTTTTCTGAATTAAAACCATCTCAATTAACAAGCCAATGCATAAAAAAAGATGGAACAATTTTTCATTGCTCACTCAGAAGCTGCCCTTTGAATTCTTCTGATCTATCAGAAGGATTCATTGTCGTTGTTGGAGACATTACCGAAAGAGTAGCAGTGGAACAAGAAAACAACCGGCTGAAAGACCATATTATCAGAACCCAGAGAATGGAGGCCATAGGTATTCTGGCAAGTGGCATTGCTCATGATTTCAACAATATTCTTTTCCCCATTACAGGATATGTTGAAATCCTGCTTTTGGATACCGCTGAAAACAGTGACACCCATGAGTATCTGATGAATATTCTTAAAGCATCAAACAGGGCAAAAGAACTGATCAATCAAATTCTCTCATTCAGCAGGAAAACGGAAAAAGAAACAAACCCGGTGCTGGTTCAGCCTATTATAAAAGAAACTCTTAAGTTTTTAAAAAAAACCATTCCAACAACCATAAATATAGTTCAGCAAATTGATATGAACTGCAGACCCATTATGGCGGATTCAACCCAGATTCATCAGGTCATCATGAATCTGTGTACCAATGCATATCAAGCCATGGAAGATCGAGGTGGAACACTTACAGTAAAACTTTTTGAATCAGAAATCAAAGAAGATGATTTAAATAATCTTTTGGATTTAAAACCGGGCAGATATTTGGAATTGTTAATTTCAGATACAGGAATTGGAATGAAAAAAAACATTGCTCTGAAAATATTTGAACCTTATTTTACAACCAAAAAATCTGGAAAAGGTACTGGGCTGGGGTTGGCAGTTGCTCATGGAATTGTTAAAAAAGCAGGAGGAGACATTAAAGTGATCAGTAAACCAGAGAAAGGAACCTGTTTTCACATATATATGCCCCTTATTGATTCAAACACGGAAAAAGCATCACTCCCGGATATTAAAAACAATTGTATAAAAGGAACGGGGCATATCCTGCTGGTAGATGATGAAGAACAGATTGTAGCCATGGAACAAAAATTTCTTAAGAGACTTGGATATGATACCACAGCCTGTACAAGCAGTATTAAAGCCCTTGAGATATTCAAAACCAACCCAAATAAATTTGACTTGGTGATAACAGATCTGACAATGCCTGAGATAACAGGTGATAAGTTAGTTGAGGAAATAAAAAAAAGAAATCCTGATGTTCCTGTAATTATTTGCACAGGGTTTAAAAGAACCTATACAAAAGAGTGGATGGATTCCATTAATGTCCAGGAACTTTTAATAAAACCCGTGAAGATGAAGGACTTGTCAACATTGATATCCAAAACGATAAACGGCAACAGATAATACAAGCATAAAAAAATATCTATTCCAGTTCTATTCTTATCAAATTAAAAAATAATATTTAACAGCGGCTTGCTCTATTAGAAAACAAACAACTGTTAAGAAAGGCCTTTCTTTAAATGAAAAAGGTCATGAAAAATTTAACTGTTTAATTTTAATTAATTGCACACTTAATGATTTGCACTGCTTTTTCAACGGACAGGGTTCCGGTGTTTAAAATCAAATCATAATTTGAAGGATCGTTTGCATCACAATTAAAATATCTTTTTACAAAAGCTGTTCTATTGGAATCGGTACTGACCATATGCTTCATTGCGTCATCCAGGTTCATACCATGACATTTCTGAGTTTGGTTACGACGCAAATTCATGGGTGCCACGATCTTTACTCTCAGGACGTTTTTACCCTTTAAAACACAATTTGCACCTCTTCCCAGAATAACAGCATTTCCATGCTTGCCAATGGTAGTTAATATCTTCAACAAAAGTTTTGAATATTCGTCTGCCCATAAATGGTGTTCATTTACAAAATTTGATATAATATCATCCACGATGTTCATTGACCGCTCATCCAAGGTTTCCAAAAGGCCCCGGTTGGTCTTTGATATATCAACCATGGCTTCAAGAATCTTTTTGTCAAACAGATCAAGCCCTGTTTCAGAGCAAAGTCTTTCCGCAACCTCACATCCTTGGCTACCGCATTCCCTGGAGATGGTGATAACATTGATGAATTCCTGAATGGGTTTAGCTTCTTTTTTTTCCATTTCCCATTTTTTGATCTGCTCATCAATTCGTTTTTGAATGGACTTGGGCATGATGGCCTCCTTTATTTTTAATAAAAAATGGTGAAAAATTTATTATTGAAGTGTATTTATATAATAATTTAAATTCAAAATGATGTCAATTAAACCTTTTGACAGACTTAGAACTGAAAAACAAAAAAAAGGAGTTAAATAATTAACTCCTTTTTTTTCTTACTAATATTTAAAAAGTATCAATAATCTAGTGACGAGACCTCAAGGGCATGTTTTTGAATAAAATTTCTTCGAGGTTCCACTTCCTCACCCATCAGGAGAGTAAAGATCTCATCTGCTTTTTCAGCATCTTCAATATTCACCTTGAGCATTATCCTTTTTTCAGGATTCATAGTGGTTTCCCAGAGTTGGTCCGGATTCATTTCGCCCAGACCTTTATATCGCTGAATATTAATCCCTTTTTTTGCTTCTGACATTATAAACTCAAATAGACTGTATATATCATCAAACGGGTACTCTTTTTTTATTTCAGCATCTGACTGTTTAGCAGATATGGAAAAAGGAGGTTTATCAAACTGTTTGATTTTTTCATATCCTTTCAGCATCCTTTTATAATCATTGGTAGCCAGAATTTCTCTGCCAACCCTTAAAACAGGCTGTTTTTCTTCTTTTTCATATATATCCATTTCAAAGATATTTCTTTCCGGATCATACTCTATTTCACCTGAGATATATCCGTGTTTCGTAAGATCTTCTGAAAGAGAAATAAAATTTTGCTTTTCCTCAAGAAAAAATTTATCTTTCACACCATTTTTAATCAGAGTAAGCAAGAGATCTGTATCCATATCTCTTTTCTTTAATAAAACGACTGCATTATAATAGTCAGATAAATTGACCAGAAAAAAATAAAAGTCTTCTTCTAAAAGAGGTTCCTTGTTGCCATGTATAAACATATTTTTTTGCCCGGCAATTCTTTTCACCAGGTAATTGGAATACTCTTCTTCATTTTTAAGATATATCCCGCTTTTCCTTGACCCCACTCTGAAAAGCGGCGGCTGGGCAATATATAGATACCCTTTTGAAACCAGATCCGGCATCTGCCTGTAAAAAAAGGTCAACAGCAGAGTTCTGATATGAGATCCGTCAACATCCGCATCCGTCATTATAACAACTTTATGATATCTGACTTTTTCAATGTCATACTCTTCCCTGCCGACACCAGTGCCTAAAACCGTAATAATGTTCTTGATTTCATCACTTCTCAGGATTTTATCAAACCTGGCCTTTTCAACATTAAGTATTTTTCCCTTAAGAGGAAGAATCGCCTGGAACCGTCTGTCTCTTCCCTGTTTGGCACTGCCGCCTGCAGAATCTCCCTCCACAAGAAACAATTCTCTTTCAGCAGGATCTGCAAACTGGCATTCAGCCAGTTTACCCGGCAAAGACGAATCCAGAAGGGTTCCTTTTTTTCTGGCAAGTTCTCTTGCTCTTTTGGCGGCATCCCTTGCCCTTGCGGCATCAACCGCCTTGGCAATAATTTTTTTTGCAACATTTGGATTTTCCTCAAGATACTGACCCAGTTTTTCATTGAGAAGAGATTCAACAATTCCTTTAATTTCATTATTTCCCAGCTTTGTTTTAGTCTGACCTTCAAACTGGGGTTCCATAAGTTTCACGGAAATAATAACAGCAAGACCTTCTCTCATATCATCGCCGCCGATTTTAATATTCTGCATATTTTTGGGCAGATTATTTGATCCAGAAGAGATATAAGAGTTTACAGTACGGGTTAACGCTGCCTTAAAACCGGACACATGGGCACCACCTTCAATGGTCCTGATATTATTGGCATAAGAATAGAGTTTTTCCTTAAAGGTATCATTGTATTGAATGGACACTTCAATCTGTACATCCTTTTTATCACCTTCGATATGGATGGGATCATGCAAAGCAGTACAGGACCGGTTCAAATACTCAACAAAAGAGACAATTCCACCTTCATAGTGAAAATCATCTTTTTCAGCAGACCGTTCATCTTCAATAATGATTCTGATTCCTTTATTTAAAAAGGCAAGTTCTCTCATTCTTCGGGAAATGATTTCGTAAATAAATTCATTCTCGTTCATAATTTCAAAATCAGGAATGAATGTAATTTTTGTTCCCCTTTTAACCGTATCTCCTTTAATGACAAGTTCGGTCTTCTTATCACCTTTGGAGTAGGACTGATGATAAATTTTTCCATCTTTATAGACTTCCATGTCAAGATTCAAGGAAAGTGCATTAACAACGGAAATTCCAACTCCGTGCAACCCTCCTGATACTTTATAGGAATCTTTATCAAATTTACCTCCGGCATGAAGCTTGGTCATGACCACTTCACAGGCAGGTATATTTTCTGTTTCATGTATTGCAACGGGAATTCCGCGACCGTTATCTTCCACACTCACACAATTATCCGGATGAATGGTCACAAAAATCGTATCGCAGTGTCCTGCCATGGCTTCATCAATACTGTTGTCCACCACTTCATAAACCAGGTGGTGAAGCCCTTCAATATCAACATTTCCAATATACATGGAAGGTCTTTTACGAACGGCTTCAAGACCTTCCAGTACTTTTATACTGCCGGCACTATACTCTTTTGTTACTTTATTTTTATCCACATGTGACCTTTAGTTATGATATATGCATTGCCATTATTACACAAATAAGTTTATCATCATCAATACTTTTGATTATACAGGGGCTTTTATTGTCCTTAATATTTACAACAATAATACTGTCTTCAAAAATACTTAAAGCATCAATAAAATATTTCGGATTAAACGCACTTTTAATCTCTTCATTGGAATATGAAACCATCATTCTTTCTTTTGATTCACCTATTTCAGGATTGGTGATAGTAACGACCAGTTCATTATTTTTAAAATTTAAGATCACACTTTTATAATCATCAGATGTTAAAATAGAAACCCGCTTCATAAGTGTTGAAAACATTCTTCTGTCCATTTCAATGGGAGTCATGTCTTCATAATTTAGAACCGGTTTATACTCGGGAAACTCTCCTTCAAGAAGTTTAATCATTATGGATTCATTTTTATTTTGAAAAATAAAATAATTATCTTTAATTCCCACCTTTATGTCATCTTTACCGGTATCTATAAATTTATTTAACTCTGACAAGCCTTTTTTAGGAACAATAACACTTTCGTCCGGCAGATGGAGATTTCCTTTAAAAGTTGTATCACAGCAATGAAGTCGTTTTGAATCCGTTGATACAATTCTTAATTTTTCGTCACTATCTGTGGATATTTTTTCAATCAGTGATCCCATAACATAAATTCGTTTTTCATCACCTGAATAATTCACAATACCTGATACATCAACCATTTTTTTTAAATTTTTAGAATCTATTTCAATAAATTCTATATTTTCTATAACCGGGGTTTCAGGAAAATTTTTATAATCTGAAGATACAATATGATAAATACTGTCTCCTTCTCCAATCTCAACCCACCTGTTTTCAATTTCATTCACAAAAATTTTATTTTCAGGATATTCTTTGATGATTTCAAAAAACTTTTTTGAGTTAATTGATAAAATACCCTCTTTTTCAACTTCAGCCTTATAAGTTCCAAGAAAAACTGTTTCCAAATCATTGGCTGTTATAGTTATCCCGGATTCCATTGCTTTTATAAGAATATCAGATGTTATGGTTAAATTGGTCTTTCTTCCTGTTAATCCTTGAATTTTTGAAAGAACATCCACAATTTCTTTTTTATCAAACGAAAATTTCATTTAAGATCCTTCTCTTAAAATAGTACATCCCTCAATATCTATATCAAATTATTGGAATTATCAATTGTTAATTTTGAATCTCTTGCTTTCAAAATTAACAGCCTGCTGGATATTAACGACAGCAGACATTGTAATTTCCGGTGACCGCAATTTGCTTATTAAATTATTTTAAATTATAATAATTTAAATAAAGGGTGTTCAAATGTTTAAAACTGTTTAACACTTTGAACTTATAATCTTTTTTAAAACCAAGTTGTTTAAAATCAAGTTTAATTTTTTATTAGAATTGACGATTTTTAGATGTTAATTTTAATATGTTCAAAACTTGCGGTTTTTAAACATATTTATTTGAATAAGCATATTTAGACGTTAACATACTGTAATTATTAATTATTCAAATTAAATAAGTCCTTTTATTCAAACATTTTAAAATAGAGTGTTGATAACTTTAATACGATTTTTGTAGAGAGGGGTTCTGCATGATATTCTATTTGGATATTATTGAATCCTGGGTACTTACTTTTTGTTGTGGGCAAACCAAGGTGAAAGACCAGGTCTGCCCGTGTCAGTTATTTATGTTGTTTGTATCCCATGGGCAGTTTTTTGAATCGACCGCCGTAAATAATTGGGTCTCCTTTATAACCAAGGGCTTTAAAATCTATATAATCTGTTTTTTCAATCAAATGCCCGACATCTCTTCCTTTGGATTTCATATATGAAAAATCCGTTCCCTTATGGGCAATTTGTTTGAAATCAACTTTGCGATTGTCCTGATGGCATCGGTTGCAGGTTTGTTCGCCTTTAAGGCTTTCATGACATTGAACACAGGACAATGCCATGTTTGCAGGCATCACCTCGTGTTCCAGACGCCAGTACATCCAGGTTTCTTTCCATTTGTATGATCCACTGTATTCAAGCCCTACTGCATTCATGCCATCTTGAAAAGATTTTTCCCAATCAAGATTTTTCCAATAGGCAGTTGTGTCATCCTTGTTGCGTGGAAAAAGATGGGGGATAATGATATGATCATGGTCTGCATCAACCGGCTGAATTCCCTTCATAATCTTGAATGGAGTGATTTTTGAATTTGGATCATTAATGGAGCCGACAGGTTCTGTTAAATTAATAACATCAGCATTGATATCAACTTTGTCTCCCATTAACACGCGATTCATATATCCCGAGTCCCATGCATAATCAGGTACGGCTGACTCTTCCCATTTAAATTCACCTTTTTTCCAGTTATAATCAGGCTTTCCATATTTGTCCTTTTGTGGTTTTCGTTTTTTATCCCCTGCCTTTGACCAGTCCCACCACGTCTTGGTGGGTTTGCATTTTGCAAAAACCGGTGAATGGCATACATTGCAATCAAGGGTTTTTGAATGGTTGTTTAAATGGTGATCCAAAAGACCGCCGCTGTAATGGGGAGATCCTGAATGACATTGCTCGCAGGATACTTTTCCTTCGGCAACAGGAACAGAAGAGCTTCTGCCTGCAATTTTATGATTCCGGGTTTTATGACATTGGGTACAGGAAAAATCATATCCACCCATGTGGACATCACAGCTTCGACTTGGTTCCAGAAGTTGCCTTGACATATCCGCATGCTTAATGGCATCCCCTCCGCCACCGTTAAAATGACATGAACCGCAGCTTGCCCGGCTGCTATGACCTACATTTTCAGCTACAAAATTCAAATCAACATCTTTTGTCGGCATGCCTGCTCCGGGCGGGTCTTTTTTATATTTGCCCGTTGTATCGTGGCATATCAAACAATCTAACTTGGTTTTATCAGTAAAATCAAAAGAATCATCTTTCCATCCATATCCTACATGACAACTTGTGCAACGAGCCTCGTTGCTGATGGGACTGATTCAGTAATTGTTCAGGGCTGTTGAGCCCTTTCCATGCATGATATCCTTTCGATGACCCGTTGTATATGGAGACGGGCCTTTCCACAGCCAGTGGGCCGTGGTCAGCATATCTTCAGCCTGAGTGTCATGGCATCTCAAACATTCTGCTGTCACCTGGAAGGGATCTGCATTCTTTGGCAGTTTCACCAGTTCCTTGTGATCCGGCACATTCTGCAGATGGCACCCTTTGCAATCCACAGGGCCTTTGGCTTCTGTCTTATGACATTCCATGCACTGCTGATGGTAAGCCGCCTTAAGGCCTATACGCTCAGGATGATCCGAATTAAAAGAGTCCTGATGACAGGCTGAACACCTTGTTGTTTCCAGGGCTGTTTCATCTTTGGGCCTGTAATGATGGCATTTGCTGCAGTCTTTGGTAAGGGCGGCATGCCTTTTATGGGCAAATCTGACAGGCTCGTAATGATTTTCTTTTTTTTTTATGATGGGACTGTCCAATAAAAAATATACATCTGTAACATCTTTTAATGAAATTCCCGCATCCATCAAACGAATTTTACGAACAATCTGATGGTCATCCTTGTACTCTTTGATAAACGGGACAACCTCTTTTGCTTTTTCTTTTGCTTTTTCCTGATCCGGAGCTGTCCAGGTCTTTGCCTCACACAATTGCGCTGTTAAAATCACAAGACCTGTCAAAAATAAAAAACCTTTCAAAATAACAGAAACAGTCGTGAAAATATTTTTTCTTATCATGGGGATACCTCCCTGGATTCTTGTAAAACCGGCAAATAGGTCACAACAATTCTATAAACAAACATCAAAGTTGCGATAAGACCCAGGGTGACAAATATTTCTCCGGGTGCCGGAAAATAGACATTTTCGCTCAATGGCGGTTTGTATCCTACGATGAACACATTTATCCTGTTCAGTACTACGCCGCCCACAATCAAGGATGCGGCTGTAAAAATTCCTGTTTTTGAATTTCTAATCTTTGTAAAAAGCAGCATTATCCACGGCACTATTACTCCAAAAAGCATCTCCACAACAAATGAATTGGTTTGATATGTTCCGTCTAAAAGATAAATCCAGGTTCCCCTGACTGCCAGGTCTCCGAGTTTGAGAAACATATAGATGCCCAAAAGAACAATGGTAATACGGGTTAAAGGAGACAATATATTCATCTCTGAATCCAGCTTAAAAGAAGCGGTTGCAATGGTTGTTTCAAATACGACCATTGGGTAGCCCACAGCAAATGCTGATGTTAAAAACAACAGCGGTAAAATCGGCGTATACCATAACGGGTGAAGCTTGGTCGGTGCAACCAGCATCAGTGAACCTAAACTTGACTGATGCATGCAGGACAACACAACGCCTAAAATTATAAAGATCCACATGATTTTATCCAAAATTGCATCCCCGATGGTGAGTATCCAGTCTGTCAGGCCATTGAATGCGGACAATAAACCCGGAAGATTTACCTTGCCTTTGAATTGTTCTGCAATGATTGGAAAAAATTCAATATACAAAACATTCAGATAAACCATTACACACATGGCTACTTCAAACAGAACTGAATTTGTGTTCCAGTTGAAAATGGGTTTCCAGATGGCCCATGAACGGCCGATATCAACCAGCAGTCCCAGGACAACAAAGGTGTACCCCAGAGCGGCTGTTAACAATGCGGGACGGGTAATGGGTTCATAATAATGTTTTCCCAGAATATGAGCAAGGGCAGCAGTTGTAAATCCGCCTGCAGCAAGGGCGACTCCCGTTGCAACATCAACCCCCACCCATAGCCCCCAGGGTCTTGCATTACTCAGGTTGGTTACATAGCCTATGCCGCCGGTAAATCTGGCAATAACAGCAATTGCGCCCGCTGCCATGAAAACCAGCAGCACAAGAACACCCGGAGTTAAAATTTTTTTATTTAAAGGACTTGCTTTCATCATGCCCCTCCTTGACTTTATTTTGCGATTTTCCCTGGGTATTGTTTGATTTGTACATGATGGCACCCAGAATGCCAAAAAGTGCCAGAGGCGACCATAAAAAACTGAACAATGAATGCTGTATTGTCTCAGAAAGCTTGGGGGACGGAGTGTCCGGCAATACCGGCAGGTTTACCAGCTCAAATGGGACAGAAGAGATATATAGCCATGATGTTCCACCGATCTCTTTTTCCCCATACACATGATTGATATATTTGCCGGGATTCTCTTTCAGCCTTTTTTTGGCAAGTGTTAAAAGCGTTTCTCTTTTTCCAAATGTCAGGGCTTCTGTTGGACAAATGGTTGCACATCCAGGCAGGCCGTCTTTTTTAGAAATCTTATCATAGCAAAATGTGCATTTCATAACTTTGGGTGTTATTGGGTCATGGTATTCATAAGCGGGAATTTCAAAGGGACACGCCACCATGCAGTACCGGCAGCCAATACATTTTGCTGCATCATACCTGACAGCACCTGTCTCATCTTTGGATAGGGCACCAACAATACAGGCTGACACACATGCCGGGTCCTGACAATGCATGCACTGAACCTTGGCATAGGTTGGAAGCGGCTTGTCAAAAGGGTCCAGTTTTCCTGTAAAATAGCGGTTTACAACTGTATATGCTTGTTCATCAGGCCGTCTTGCCATATCAAAAACAGTGCATTGACAATTGGGTCTTTCCGGGGCAGGCAAATTGTTCACCTTACTACAGGCCTCTTCACATTTGCGACAGCCAACGCACCTGGTAAGATCCACCAGACATCCATAGGGATCAGGGGGCGCCTTGGACTTCCATGCGCCTGCAGATGAAGGCATCGCAGTAACAGAAGCACCGGCTGCTCCTATAAATTTAAAAAAATTGCGTCTACTGAATTGCATTTATCCTCCTTTATAAATAATTGTTTCACACACAAAATTTTCTAACCTGCTGAAATCAATTCTCTTTTATTTTTTGTTGTGGCATAGTGATCTGCCATTGCCGTTTATATGAAAGCCTTTAAAACTCCAAACAGCGACTTTCAATTTTTGTTGTGGGCAAACCAAGGTGAAAGACCAAGTCTGCCCGTGGCAATTATTTTGTATAAGTTCTCGAGCCTTTTTTAATTCCAAGGCAGATACAATCCATACTCTTTTTTTTGTAGAGTATTTCATCACCGGAGCGTTTAATAATCACTATCAAATCCTTTACTACTTCTAAATCCGCCAGCATAACCTCTATAAGATCTCCTTGTTCCATGGATTTGAGACGACTTTTGCATTTAAGCAGATCAATAGGAGAAATTACCCCCCTGAGATCCAAAATTGTTTTTGATGACATAGAAACTCCAATCATTAATATATAAAATGATAAAATATTATAGCTGCAACAGGTATGCCGAAAGTGGTAATAGGGGCGTTTAAAATCATAACCATTTGTTTTTATATGATCATATTTGACATCTGGGTTGACTGCCTGCCTATTAAATAGTATTTTAACAACTGTTTAAATATTAATAATATTTTAACATGTGTTTAAACACTTAAACACATGTTAAAGAGAGTCATCAAACAGTCACAAAATAAATATTAGGACTAAAGGAGATGGTCAATGGATGAACATGAAATGAACACCTTCTGGAAAAAAATTGTTAACACAATAAATGACGGGCTTATGTTTATCGGCCCTGAAGGGTCTATTTTGATGGTCAACAAAGCTTTTGAAACCCTTACCGGGTACACTTCAAAAGAGGCTATCGGCATGTCCTGCAGTATGTTGGGCTGTGATGCCTGTGAGCAGACCCTGCAAACAAGTAAGCAATCTGTATGGTGCAAATTATTTGAAGAAGATCAACAGGATATGAAAAAATGCCGATGTCTTATCAAATGCAAAGACGGAAGTTTTTTGCCGGTTTTAAAAAACGCCTCCGTACTTTGGGATGAAAACCGTTTGGTGATGGGTGTTGTGGAAACACTAACAGACATATCCGAACTGACAAAACTGGATGAAAAAATCCATATCTTTTCCAGGCAATATGACAGTGAAAGCGATTTTTTAGGGCTTGTGGGCAAATCGCCTCAAATGCAGTTCATATTTGACATGATTAGAAAAACTGCCGAAAGCACCGCACCCGTAATTATTCTGGGTGAGAGCGGAACCGGAAAAGAACTGGTGGCAAATGCCATTCATTTGTCCGGCACAAGAAAAAGTGGACCTTTTATTCAACTCAATTGTGCAGCATTAAATGAAGCCGTTCTTGAAAGCGAGTTGTTCGGTCATGCCAAAGGTTCGTTCACAGGTGCTTATAATAACCGAATCGGCCGATTTGAAGCTGCCAACCATGGCGATTTTTTCTTGGATGAAATAGGTGATATTCCCCTGCCCATACAGACCAAATTATTAAGGGTTCTTGAGTCAGGCAAGTTTGAAAGAGTAGGAGACATTTTACCCATTAAGGCTGATGTGCGAATTATTACTGCTACAAACAAAAATCTTGAAGAATTGATCGAACAAAAGAAATTCAGACAAGATTTGTTTTTCAGAATAAATGTGATTCCGATACATCTGCCGCCTTTAAGAGAACGAAAAGAAGACATTCCTGTCCTGCTCAATTGCTTTATTCGCAATTTAAACATAAAAACCGGAAAAACAATTCACGGCTTGAGCCATGAAGCCATGGAAAATATTATGGATTACCACTGGCCGGGTAATATCAGAGAACTTAAAAATTTAATGGAGTATGCGTTTGTTATCACGGAAGGGTCCAGTATCCAATTAGAGCATTTGCCTAAAAAAATCAGTGCATCACAAAACACACCTTCCTCTCCGGTTAAGGAATTGATAAAAAATCAGGCCCTGCCCAATGAAAAAAAACAATTAATCGAAGCACTCAAACAGACAAAAGGGAATCAGACAAAAGCGGCAAAACTTCTTAAGATCAACAGGGTAACGGTCTGGAATCGCATGAGAAAATATGGACTTGATCTTAAAAAAGTTTTGTCAGTATAAATATTTTTATCAGAAGTTATTTAATCCGTGTTCTTTATTATATATTCTTTTAATAAAGATTAATAATACTAATAAAGAGTGTTTAAATGTTTAAAACTGTTTAAATATTTAAATTTATTAATAATTTTAGTTATTATCTAAATATTATTGTTTTGATTTGTTTTGATAAAACAATTCGATTTTATCATCTTTTTTAAAGGTGTCCAAAACTTGCAAGTTTTAAACATTTTATTAAAATGAATCAATCCAGGCTTTAATATCTTGTAATCCTTTATTATTCCAGTCATCTGATGCTCTTTGCTCAATATATTTTAAAAACAGAGTGTCAATAATTTCAAAAATTTTAAAACAAAAAGATGCTTTTTCCAGCACCAGCCCTTCTATTTCATCTTCATTACCGGACAGATCTGTTTTGGGGGTCTTCAGACCTGTAATATTAAAGCTGTCTCCCTTGATGGTAAATTTATATTCATCTTCATTTATTTTACAGATCAGGTTTATCTGGGTAACAAAAGCACCTTTTTTTAAGGCCGTGGTCCCTTCTTCAAGACCGGCCTGATCTCCTTTTATGGTAATTTTTTCCTTTGATTTATCCCCTAATTTATTTTCAAGGACAATGGAATTGCCCACTTTAAGGGTTACAGCATCTTTTGAATCTAAAATAGATGATATATTGTGATCATTTTCAATTAAAAACCAGGTCCAGGTTAAAAAGTCATTTCCAAGAAATTCATATTTATTATAAGCGGTTGCAATATCAAGCATAAAAATCACCTCGAATATGTTACGGGAACAAGTGAAAGTACCCTGTCTTTTTGCGGGTCTGAAAAATTTGATTTTGTTTCAACAATTGTATATGGAAACAGACGAATGGGTTTTAAATTAAAGGATTTTAAAAACAGGGTTTCAAAAAATTCATTGGCGGCTTTCTGTGTGGTATACAAATAAAGGTTATTTTCTTCATAATTCCAGAGTACATCATACACATTGGGAATGGACGGTATCTTATGCATTAAAATATCTGTGACCATCTCCTTTATTTCTGATTTTTCATTTTTAGAAATAAAATCTCTTCCTGATTCTTCCTTTTTTTTTTCAATTTCAATGGCCATATGTTTTTGGATCACTTTGGCTGGAATTGATTTTTTATCAATTCTCAAAGAAAAAAGAAAATAGGTTCCAAACTGAAAAGAAAATTTTTCAAAATCAGGATTATACGGGCTTTCAACCGGTGTCCATCCGGCTGAAATTTCATCATACTCACTTTCTATTTTTGGAATTGAATATTTTATCAAGTTATTTCGCACTTCTTCTGTTATTGAACCCTCAATTTTTCCGTCAATATGATACCGGCTGACAGAGTGTGTTGAAGAAATTAATCCCATGCATTCATCCTTGTTAAAAGTGTTTATAAATATCTATTATTATTAATAAATAATATGTCATTTTGTCGAATCTTTTTATCATAGTTTAATAAAAATGAACAGAACTCTTCTGTTGTCTATGAGTTGTATGAATATTTCTAATTTTTGATTATCCATTTTTTAGCACATGGCTTTTAAACATACCCAAATCACGAGTATATTTGCAGGTTTCATGATTCAATGGATCAAGTTTTGCAAATGCCAAAAATATTTATAAAAGATAAAAAACAATCATTGCCAGTGGATTTTCCGAATCAGAAGATGTATGAATTATCAATGATTCAGGTCCCGGATATTTTACAAAGAAACCTTGTATTATATTGAAAATTGAAATTGACGTTATAGAGGAGTTGAAAAAATAGTGGATATTTTAAAAACAAAATCTGAAATGCAGGAATGGTCAAAAAACAAAAAAAAAGAATCAAAAACCATATGCTTTGTCCCTACCATGGGATATTTGCACCAGGGACACATCTCCCTGATGGAAAAAGGTGCTCCATTGTGTGATGAGCTGGTACTCAGCATCTTTGTAAATCCGACTCAATTCGGACCCAATGAAGACTTGGATTCTTATCCTTCCAATATTGAAAATGATTTGTCACTTGCAAAAAAAGCGGGTGCAACAGCGGTTTTTCTGCCCAACAAAGAAAATATCTATCCTGAAAATTATCAGACTGAAATACGGCTCAAATATCTTCCCGATCATTTATGCGGAAAATTCAGGCCGGTCCATTTTGCAGGAGTTGCAACCGTGGTCACTAAATTGTTTAACATTGTTATGCCGGATATGGCTGTATTCGGACAAAAAGATTATCAGCAGCTTCAGATTATTCGACAATTAACGCTTGATCTGGATTTTGACATCAAGATCATAGCAGGCGATATCATACGTGAAAAAGATGGTCTTGCAATGAGTTCGCGCAATGCATATCTTTCCAAATCTCAAAGGGCATCAGCCTTAAGCCTCTGGCAATCATTGAACCTGGCAAAAGAATTGATTGCCAAGGGAGAAAAAGATTCCGGGAAAATCAAACATAAGATGGAAACTTTTTTTAAAACATTTTCACAAACAACTCCGGAGTATATCTGCTTTTGTGATCCCCAAACCCTTGATCATGTTGACAGTATTGAAAATCAGATTTTATTGGCGTTGGCCGTGAAAATCGGAAAAACAAGGTTAATTGATAATGCACTTATTGATCCTTCACGATAATAACCCGGCATTCTTTTAAAAAGGTATGACGTTCTGTTGCTTTTTCCAACAGGCGATAATCTGACATGCTGATAACAATGGTGGCATTGGGTTTTTCTTGTTTGCGAAGTCCGGTCAAAACCAGGGGGTGCAGGCCGGTTCTTTTGTCCTTTAATGCCTGGTCCATACTGCAAAGATACTTGCACACCCCGTTTTGAACGGCAAATTCCCTGCTGATAAAAACAAAAGAATATATTTCATGGCCCTGTTCACTGACAACCACAGGATTAAGAACCGGCTCAACCCCCAACCCTCTTGCATCAATGATCAGACCCGTATAAAAATTATACCCTCTTACTTTAATGTTTTCCTGTTGTATTATAGGATTAATTATAGGTATCTGTAAAATATCTTCCGGCAATACCAATTGTAAAAAACCCCCAAACATAGAAGTTTCAATCATTATTTCCACGGCAAGGGCAGAAGTATAATACTGATTCATAATAATGGCATCCCTTGCTGTTTTTTCCATACCCGCTAAAATAAAATCATTTTTAGAGGCATACTCGCCCACAGTCAATGCAGCATTAATTTTTATTTGTTTTAAAATCTCTATGATCTGCCTGTTTGCATCAGCCCTTGCCGATCCAGGCACTGATTTATGCGAGCCTTTTCTATTATCTTCAGGTGACGCCTTGCCAATGGCTGTTATTTTTCCGGTACTCCAATTGATGGCCCCGTTCTCAAATCGGGTAACACAATTATAAATTCCGGATTGATCCTGATCTGCCATACACGAGGCAGCCATAAAAAAAACAAACCAGACAACAGCCCAGGCAGATGACGGGTATTTTTTGTTTTGTCTAATAATTTTGTTTTGCACTTGGTTAATTTTTTAGAAAATTTGATTCAATAAAATCGGCTATCTTCGTTATATCTTCCAGTCCGAATATAGGCACATCCGGCTTGTGGTCCGAATCCGTAACAAAGGCGATCATATTTTTATCATTCATACACAATGGTTTTTTATGTACACTTTGTGTCCTGAAAATTTCTATTTTAGGAAGTGTTTGCTTTTTGAAGCCTTCGGCCAGAATTATGTCCATATCAGAAAGATAATATTTCATCTTTTCAATATAACTTGTCGTGTCATCTTTAATTATGGCAGCTTTATTGTGAGTAATCACAAGGGTCGATTTGGCACCTGCTTTTCTGTGACGCCAGCTGTCTTTGCCTTCTTTGTCCATCTCAAATCCATCATGAGCATGTTTTACAGATCCTATTTTATACCCTCGTTGTGTAAGGCAGGCGATCAGTTTTTCAAGAAGAGTGGTTTTGCCGGAGTTTGATTTTCCTACAATGGTAATTATTTTTGGTTTCATAGACTTTATCTTTGCTGCTGTTGATTAAATTTTTTATAAAAATAGTGTTCAAAACAAGGAAAGTCAAGCAGGATAACAGACCATTGAAGATCTTTACAAAAAAAGAACTCACTTGTATGATAAATTTTATGGTATAAAAACTGATTGTGCTTTAATGAAAGCATAACGAGTCACTGAAAAAATGATAATGGTTTTATATTAAAATAAAATGGAGATCGGCTATGGGTGAACTTTTTTCAACAAAAGAAATTGCAAAATTTTTAAATGTAAATGAGAAAATGGTATATTCCCTCATTGCGGAAAAAGGCCTGCCTGCTTCTAAAGTAACTGGAAAATGGATTTTTCCTATAAACCTTGTTCGTCAATGGGTGGAACTGGGAACGGAAAATTACCCGCAACTTGCCAAACTTCCCCCTTATCACGGGCTTGTTCTTATTGCCGGCAGCAATGACTTATTGCTGGACAAGATTATTTCAACTTTTAATATAAAGCACGAAGACCATATGGCCATGTTCGGCATTGCAGGCTCAATGGGAGGGTTAAAAGCCTTAAAGCAGAATCTTTGCCATATTGCCTCAAGCCATCTTGTCGCAGACAATGAAGATTATAATTTTCCATTTTTAAAAGATGAAATGGATCAGATGCCGGCTGTTGTAAATTTTTGTTTAAGAGAGCAGGGTATTATTGTCCAAAAATCAAATCCCAAAAATATCCGGTCTGCAAAAGACCTTTGCAACAAAGATATCAAAATCATCAATCGTCAGTTGGGGACTGGAACCCGGCAGCTTTTTGACAGGGAACTGAAAAAATCAGGGATAAACATTGAATCCATAAACGGGTATGATAACACCGTGGCAAGGCACATGGATGTAGGTTTGGAAATTCTCATGAACAAAGCAGATGCAGGTCCGGGCATCAGACCGGTTGCCAGTATTCTGGGGCTTGATTTCATTCCTGTCTGCAAGGAACGATTTGATTTGCTAATCACCAAGGAACGGTTCTTTGACAAAGGAGTTCAACTTTTTTTATCTCTTTTAAAAGGAAAGGTGATTCAGAGTACTGCCAAACAATACGGTGGATATGATTTGTCAATGACCGGTAAAATGATCTATCCTGAGACAGACCCTGAATCTGAATAAATCCTTTCTACTCTGGATGTTAAAGCAGACACAATTTCATAATTGATTGTATTTATCTTTTTTGCCAACTCATCCGCACTAATGGTTTTATTGCCCTGTGATCCTATCAATACAACTTCATCGCCTGTTTTTACATCAGGTATGTCTCCCACATCAATCATGGTCTGATCCATGCAGACCCTTCCTACAATTGGTGCCTTGTATCCTTTCACAAGCATGGTGCCATTGGATGAAAACAGTCTTGAAAAACCGTCTGCATAGCCTACAGGTATTGATGCAAGGCGTGTAGGCTTTTGGGTTTTATGGGTTCTTCCGTAACTGACATAAAAGCCTTTGGGAACATTTCTGACCGCCGTCACAATGGAGGTTAATGACATGGCAGGTACAAGTGCCACCTTTGATTGGTCAACCTCAAAAGACGGATAGAGTCCGTAAAGAGAAATTCCAGCTCTCACCATATCAAAATGAGACCGGGCAAATCTAATAATACCGGCACTGTTGGCCGCATGGCACACTTCAAGATCCACTGCCTCTTTTCTTAAATCCTCCAGTAAAGATGTAAACAGATCTATCTGCATTTGTGTATAAGTTTTATCCTTGCTGTCGGCAGCGGCAAAATGAGTATAAATCCCGTTGAGATCAATACCCGGCAATCTTAAAATTTTTTTAATTTCTTTTACCGCTTTTTTTCTTGCAGATTGCTTTATTTCTCTTTGCTTTTCTGCTGTTTGACACGAAGGATTCTTATCCGGTTTATCAATAATCATGCCGACCCGACCCATACCGGTATCCACTTTCAAATGGGCTTTAACATATTTGTTTGACCGCCTGGCCTCCCTGGACAACTGTTGGGCCATCTCAAATTCATAAACCGTTATCACCAGATCAAGGTCGACAGCCACTCTAACCTGTGACGGATGGATATATCCGAACATCAGTATGGGGGCCTGGATACCGGCCTTTCTTAGTTCAACAGCCTCATTGAGCCTGGCAATACCCAGCCAGTCGGCACCACTTTTCAAGGCTTTTTGTGCAACCCTTATTGCGCCGTGTCCATAAGCATTAGCTTTGACAACTGCCATGAATTTAGACTGCCCGGGTATCATCTGTTTTAGATGTTGAACATTGTGTTGAATTGCATCAAGGTCAATACAGGCTTTTACAAGAGGATATTCCATGGCTGCTTCCTTTTTAAAAAATTTTCATTTTTAACGCACCACGGATGTTGTAACATATTTATCGATTATTGCTTTGAGTTCAAGCATCTGTTTGTCGGAAAAAAAATTATGATCGGCTTTTAAAAATTTGGGGTCCAGTACGGTTACATTCCTGGAACATTTCTGAAGATTATATGTTGAGGCACCCGTTATCATTTTACCGATATCGGTCATGATTTTTTTGTTGATAAAGGGTCTGACGCAAGTAGTTCTGAACTCATAGGCGGGCGCTTTGTCCATCAAAAGGCAGATACTTTCATAAATTTTTTTTGCATCAAATTTTCCCGGCACCACAAGATGATATTTTTCAAGACAGGTTTTGATGTCCATTGAGACAAAATCAACCAGTTCTTGTTCAAAAAGCTTTGCCAGTATTTCAGGACGGGTTCCGTTCGTGTCCAGCTTCAACCGGTATCCCATATCCTTGATGATCCTGCTGAATGCAATCAGATCTTCTTGCAGCGTGGGCTCTCCGCCTGAAATAACAACCCCTTCCAACAATCCTTTCCTTTTTTCAAGAAAGTTAAAAATCTTGTTTTCATCAAACAGATCTGTGGCCACCTTTTTTGGGGTGGCCACAAGATCAGGGTTATGGCAATACGGGCAGATAAAATTACAACCTTTTGTAAAAACAATGCATGCAATGGTTCCAGGAAAATCAATCAGGGTGTTTTTTTGAAATCCGCCAATCTTCATATTTTATTCAGACCTTTCTGTCAGGACACCTTAAATGTTTTGCGCATGGCAAATTCCGTTTGTTTTCCGTTATTCCATTGTCCAACCGGCCTTAAGTATCCAACAACCCTTGAGTACACCTCTGTTTTTGCACCACAGGTGTCACAGGTTTCATGCTTGCCTGAAAGGTATCCATGGGAAGGACAGACGCTGAATGTCGGAGTCAATGTAAAATATGGAAGTCTAAATGCACCGGAAACCTTTTTTACCAAATTTTTCACCACCTCAATATCCTCAACTTCTTCACCCAGGAAAAGGTGTTGAACCGTTCCACCGGTATATTTGGTCTGGAGCTGATCCTGAAGTTCCAGAGCTTCAAAAATATCATCAGTATAGTTTACAGGCAGGTGAGTGGAATTGGTATAAAACGGATCTTTACCCTGGGTATATTCTTCTTCATTGGCACAGATGATATTGTCAAATCTGGCCTTGTCCATACTGGCAAACCGATAGGTCGTACCTTCGGCGGGCGTTGCTTCAAGATTGAAAATTTCACCTGTTGTTTCCTGCAATTGTTCCAACCTGCGTCTGATATGATCCATGACACTTACGGCAAACTCATGGCCTTTTTGTGTGGCAATAGCTTCACCCAGAAAATTGATACAGGCTTCATTCATACCCAGGATGCCGATGGTTGAAAAATGGTTTCGCCAGTAGACACCGGTGTTTTCTTTGATTTTTCGCAAATAAAATTTTGAATAGGGATAAAGATCACCCCCTGTAAATTTTTCAAGTATCTTTCGTTTGATGCTCAATGAGTCTGCCGAACAATCAACAAGAGCATCCAGCCGTTCAAAAAAATCATTTCTATCTTTTGCCAGATAACCGACTCTCGGCAGATTCAAAGTGACAACACCAATGGAACCGGTCAATGGATTGGCACCGAACAGGCCGCCCCCTCTTTTTTTCAGTACCCGGTTGTCCAGCCTCAAGCGGCAGCACATGGAACGGGCGTCTTCCGGGTCCATATCGGAATTTACAAAATTTGAAAAATAGGGAATCCCGTATTTTCCGGTCATCTTCCAGATATTTTCAAGGTTTGGATTACTCCAGTCAAAATCCTCGGTAATATTATAAGTCGGGATCGGGAACGTAAACACCCTGCCTTTTGCATCCCCTTCCATCATGACTTCTGCAAATGCAGAATTCAGCATATCCATTTCTTCCTGATACCAGGCATAGGTTTGCTCGCCATATTCTCCACCAAGGATAACAGGTGAATCCTTTAAAGTGGACGGCACAATCAAATCCATGGTGATGTTTGTAAAAGGAGTCTGAAAACCGACTCTTGTAGGAATATTGATGTTAAATATGAATTCTTGAAGAGCCTGTTTCACCTCTTTGTATGACAAGCCGTCTTTTCTGATAAAAGGCGCCAGGAGGGTGTCAAAATTTGACATGGCCTGGGCACCGGCTGCTTCGCCCTGAAGAGTATAGAAAAAATTGACGATTTGGCCCAGCGCACTTCTGAAATGCTTGGGCGGAGAAGATTCAACTTTTCCGGCAACCCCTTTAAACCCTTCAAGCAGTAAATCCTGCAAATCCCAACCCACGCAATAGACAGACAAAAGGCTTAAGTCATGGATATGGAGGTCTCCTCTGTAGTGTGCATCCCGGACTTGCGGCGGATAAATTTTATTGAGCCAGTATTCTGCTGTAATGTCGGAAGATATGTAATTGTTCAATCCCTGCAGGGAATAACTCATATTACTGTTTTCTTTGACTTTCCAGTCCATTCTTCGAATATAGGACTCCATGAGCCCCACATTCTCTTTAATGGCAATTTTTCTGATCTGGTTGTGCTGCTCCCGGTAAATAATGTATGCCTTGGCTGTTTTATAAAACGGGGAATCCAGGAGAACTCTTTCAACAATGTCCTGAATTTCTTCCACTTCCGGAACAGGCCCGAGACGCAGATCTCTGATGAGGGTGACAACTTTCATTGTCATCTTTCTAGCTTCTCTTTCATTGAATTCACCGGTTGCCTCACCTGCTTTGCGAAGGGCATAGGTGATTTTTGATGAATCAAAATCAGCTATTCTTCCATCCCGTTTTTTAATTTGGTCAAACATGTATCCACCTCTTGAAATCTGATTGAAATTAACATATCTTTTATAAATCTTTTTAACAGCTCTAAAATGATTTGTTTGGAAAGTTGAGTAACCTACTCAATATATTGTGGTTTATCAATAACAGCTAATCTATATATTGTGGTTTTAGCACAACCTTAACAGGAATGCAAATACTAATGCAACTAGATCAAAATCCTTTTTTCAGAAAACCCATAACGCCCTGGCATGATTCAAATTTTGCCTGCAAGGCACTTATCACTGTTATGATTTTTGTCTTTGCTTTTGCTGTTACAGGTGTTTTTGTCGCTTTAGGCAACCCTGATTTTCAGGAACATATATGGTTCCCCGGTGTCCTGACATTTTTAAGCTTATTTCTGGTGGTTAAAATATTTTCAAGACTTAAAAACCGGTCTAAAAACAATTAACGGTTCTTTAACAAAATTTCTATAAGATGATATACAATTTTGGCAGTCACACCCCAGATCAGGACATCTTCATAGGGGTAGGTAAGAAGCATGACATTGGGTGAGTGCAGATGAAATTGTTTTTCTTTGTGCAGATCAATCAAATACTTTAACGGAATCTGAAACACCCGGGATATTTCAGAGGCATCATGCCGGATGCGGTCTTTATGATTCCATATACCGGTCCATGCTTCAATATCCTTGCTGTTTATAGTTTGAAAATGCCCAAGAGAACCGATAACGTCTACATTCTCCCGGCTGATCCCCATTTCTTCGGTCAGTTCCCTTAATGCCGTATCCTTTGTTGAAAGATCATTCTTGTCTTTATGACCGCCTGGAAACGCCATCTGGTTACGCCAGGGATATCCTTTTATATCTGCTTTCTGAATAAACAGCAGTTCAATTTCTTTATTAAAAACAAACAGCGCAATCACACTGGTTGGCTGAAACAGGTCAGCCTCCGGAGGCCCGGGATGGGAACCGTTTTGAACCGCTGATCGAATAATATCAATACACTCGTTTTTATTCATAAAAACCTTTATATATAATATATTGAATCCAACTTCCAAAAAAATACAATGAAAGATTGCCATTGTCAAATCGGGAAAAGCTCATATGAAAATTTAAAGTACAGTTATCAGAATTAATTTTGCACAAGTACTGTCAAAAAGGAAACAAGATTGAATCTAAAGTTTTTCATGGCTTGATCACTACATCTGCAGCCTGGACAGTTGGAGACGTAGTGATCAAGGCTGTATCAATTTCTATTATTTTAAATTTTATTGTTGAATTAGTCCGCTGTTTTCTCAAGTGCAGAGATTTCATCTGCGTTAAGAACTTTGTCAATATCAAGAAGAATCTTTACACCACCTTCCATTTTTGCCATGCCTAGAATATATTCCGTGTTCAGGCTGGTTCCAAACGCCGGAGTTTCTTCAATGTCGCTTTCCTTAATATTTAGCACTTCAGACACTGCATCAACCACAATACCGATCAGTATGGTTTCAGAATTTGTCTCAATCTCCACAACAATGACGCAGGTTCGTTCTGAATAGGAAATTGATTCCATTTCAAATTTTAGTCTGAGGTCAATAACCGGAATGACCTTGCCTCGTAAATTAATAACTCCTTTTACAAACGCCGGTGTTCTGGGAACGGAAGTGATTGGCATCATGCCGATAATTTCTTTGACTTTCAGGATGCCAATACCATATTCTTCCTTATTAAGGAAAAATGTCAGGTATTTGCCTGTTTTAACCGTTATAGCCTTAAGCGCCTGGTCCATAGTTTCTGTCATCTTCGCCATGTTGTTTTCCTTTTTTTAAAATCAGTTATTATTAATTGATTTTTTACATAAAAGAACTCCTAACCTTTTGGAATCAGAACTCTTTCACCTTTTTGTGTGGTAATCTTATCTGTCATGACCGTTCTTTAGTGTTTCCGTATTCAATTTCAATTCAGTTGTTTCTTTAATTTTCAAAAGCTGCATCTCGATTTCATTGGTAGTAATCTCCGGACAGACGGCAGGATTTTTTGAGTATCAGGATCTTTACTATCAGTTAATCTGTATGCAGTTAAATTAATCTGATTGCCGTTAATATCCCAAAGGCCTTCATCAAATTTCGTATTGACCGGAACCAAATTAATACTGTTATCTTTTACGATTTCTATGACCTTTACTCTTTCTAAAAGGACACTCTTATCAAGAAGTAAAACACCCTTTGAGTTATAAACATCGACACCTTTTTTTATTTTTCCACCGGCCTTGACGATTTCAATCAAATTATTAATGGAAATTTTTGTAGTCATCTTGTTTTGTCCCTCATCTTTTTTTCCATACCGCCAGGGCAAGCGCTTTAAATTCATCAACTGTAAGCGTTTCCGCCCTTCTTTGAGAATCTATGCCGGCCGATTCCAATACCTGAAGAATAAAAGCTTTTTCAAATTTAAATTCGCCGCCTGTCATTGAATTCTTTAAAGATTTTCTTCGTTTTGAAAAAGCAGCCTTGATTACATTAAATAATGTTTTTTCCTGTTCCAGATTAAATTCTTTGGTTTCAAAAAAATTGAATCTTAAAATAGTTGAATCAACTTCAGGTTTTGGGAAAAAAGACGACGGGCCAATTTTCGCGACACGACTTACTTGTGCAGCATATTGAACAACTGCTGACAGCCTTGAATAATCTCTTCCGCCAGGTGGTGCAATAATCCTGTTTGCCAGTTCTTTTTGAAACATTAAAAAAGCCTTTTCAATACAGGTTCTTTTTTCAATCAGTCGAAATAAAATTTGTGACGAAATATTATAGGGAAGATTTCCTATGACCACAAGCTTATTGTCTTTGGCAATCTCAGCTATATCGAGTTTTAAGACATCTTTATTGATAATTTCTACATTTTTAAAACCTTCCGTATCCAGTTCCTGTTGCAGAAGAGGGATCAGGCGGGAATCTTTTTCAACAGCTGTCACATGGTATGCAATCCGTGCAATGGGAATTGTGAGCGCTCCTAAACCGGAACCGATTTCTATAACCCGGGTTTCTTTTGATATGCCTGTTTTTTCAACAATTATTCTTGCCGTGTCTGGATTTGAAAGAAAATTTTGTCCCAGTTCTTTTCCTGCATACAATTTTCTTTGTTTTAACAATTGCCCGGGATGTGTCATGCCATAACCTTTTATTTGTACTTTTATTTTTTCTGCATATTCTTATCAGAAGTATTCTAATATTAGTTTAGATCAATTCAATATCATTTTAAAGAGGATCTATCAACTTATCAATGGATTCTAAATATAAAATCAATACCTGAAAGTTGTTTAAAAAAATAACCGGCTAAAAATAAAAATGAGATAATGTGCATAAAAAATTAAGAACTCATTATTAAAGAATTACTTGTCAGAATTTCAGGGAAACCTTCTGTTTTGCTTGCTTTCAGTAATATTGCCAACAGGCTGATAAAATTGTACGAAAAATTACTACTTGACTTTCTTATCGCATGCAAGTACTTATTATATATACTATTAATAATTAAAAGACAGGGTACATAACCAAGAAAAGCTGATTTCAGTTTTTAGATAGTTATTTTTTCTTGATTCTAATATCCTGAGTATTGGGTTAATATTTTTTAACCTGCTATTATTTAAGAATAAATATTTTATTTTGGGAGGTGTATTATGATAGAAAAACAAGATCAAGAAACTAATTGGGAAAATTTTGTAAAATTATTATTAAGCAGACTTGATATCCCAACAAAACAAGACATTAACTTTTTACATGTCCGGCTTGACAAACTCGAGCAATTACTTTATCAGAAACAACCGGTGGCTAAAAGGGAAAAAACACAACCAACGATCAGGCGGAAAAGTGCTTCTTCCATTGTTTTGGACGTGATTGCCAATCACCCGGAAGGTACGGATTTTAAGACCATTAAAGCAGCCACTGGATTTGATGATAAAAAATTGAGAAATATTATATTCAGACTGGACAAGATAGAGAGAATTAAACGGGTAACGCGAGGTATCTACAAAAAAGTTTGAGAGGAAAAGCAAACACATGGAAAGCATTGCATTTAAAAAGGGGCAGAATTTGTGCGGATATACCATCACACAGGTCACACCTCTTGAAACTATTGATTCCCTTATGGTTCAACTTGAACATATCAAAACAAAAGCCAGGCATATCCATATTTTAAATAAGGATAAGGAAAACACCTTTGGTGTGTTTTTTAGAACAGTTCCACAGGATTCCTCTGGTGTGGCACATATCCTTGAGCATACGGTATTATGCGGTTCAAAAGAATTTAATGTCCGTGATCCTTTTTTTTCCATGATCAAAAGAAGCCTGTCCACATTTATGAATGCATTTACCGCATCGGACTGGACCATGTATCCGTTCTCCACCCAGAATCCCAAAGATTATTATAATCTGATGAATGTTTACCTTGATGCCGCCTTTTTCCCACGGATTGATGAATTGAGCTTTAAACAGGAAGGTCATCGCCTGGAGACTATTGAAACCGAGGATAAGGATATTGAGCTTGAATACAAAGGCGTTGTCTATAATGAGATGAAAGGTGCCATGTCCTCGCCTGCCCAGGTTTTGGGCAGATCTTTGCTTGCATCTCTTTACCCGGATACGACCTATCGATATAATTCAGGCGGCGAACCATCTGAAATCCCGACCCTTACCTGGGAAAACCTTAAGGATTTCCATGCCGAGTATTATCATCCTTCCAATTCCTATTTTTATACCTATGGCAATTTACCATTGGAAGAAACTCTTCTCTTTATCGGTAAAAAAGTACTTGATAAATTTGAACGGCTTGACATTGATTCAAAAGTCCCGTCCCAACCCAGGTGGGATACTCCCAGAAAAGCAACACAAGCCTATGCTTACTCAGACCCGGAAGACCTGTCAAAGAAATACCAGGCGTGTGTAGCCTGGCTGACCTGTGATATCAAAGACTCTTTTGAAATTCTTGTCCTCACTGTTCTGGAACAGATTCTTCTGGGCAATTCTGCCTCTCCACTTAGAAAAGCCCTGATCGATTCCAATCTGGGAACTGCCTTGTCAGATTCAACCGGTTTTGACTCGGACAATCGGGACACCCTGTTCACATGCGGCCTGAAGGATATTACCAAGGATTCTGTTAAACAAGTGGAAGATATTATTTTTTCAACCATTGAGAAGCTGGCAGACAAGGGCATTGATCAGAATCTGATTGATTCGGCTATTCACCAGATAGAATTTCACAGAAAAGAAATTACCAATACACCTTACCCCTTTGGTATAAAATTACTGCTCTCCTTTGCAGGTACGCTTATCCATGATGGAGATCCTGTCTCTTGTGTTAATATTGATGACGATCTGGATAAACTGAAAAAACAGATAAAAAAAGGTTTGTTTCTTGAAAAAAAGTTAAGACAATATTTTCTTGAAAATTCTCACAGAGTCCTTTTCACACTTGAACCGGATACAACTCTTGAACAAAAAAATATCCAAGAAACTAAAAAAGAGCTTAAAGCTCTTTTAAAACAAATGACCCAAAAAGATCTTGAACAGATCAAAAAAGATGCCAAAATCCTTGAAGAGCTCCAGGAAAAAGAGGAAGATGTTTCTGTACTGCCCACCCTTGATCTTGTTGATGTACCGCCTGAAATAGAGATTATCAAGCCTGACACAGTCAAAAATGTTACTTTTTCCACCTGCTATGATAAGGCCACGTCTGGTATCTTGTATTTTACCTGCCCCATGGGTGCCGGCAATATTCCCACCGATCTTTTTGCCCTTGTTCCATTTTTTTGTCAATCTTTTATAAACAGCGGCACAAAGAAACATTCCTATGAAAAAATAGCAGAACTTATGGATATGTATACCGGGGGAATATCGGCAACTCCGTTTTCAGGATCTTATTTTTCAAAAGAGGCACAATCGCATTCATTTCTTGCTCTTCAGGGCAAGGTTCTGGACAGGAATGTTGAACGTCTGTTTGATCTGATAAAAGAGTTTGTTGAAGCCTATAGTTTCAAGGATTTTGACCGGCTGAAAAGTCTTTTGCTGCAATACCAGGCAGGTATGGAAGCCTCCATTGTGTCAAACGGTCACAGGTATGCCATCTCACTTGCCTCCAGGCATCTTTCACAAGCCTCGTATATTAATGAACTCTGGCACGGTATTGCTCAATATAAATTCATCAAAGGGATAACCGAGCAATTTAAAACAGATGACAAGAAAAATAAAATTCTTGAAACCCTGTCAAAAAATCTGGGGAAAATTGCCAAATCTGTTTTAACAAGGGGAAATATCAAGCCTGCCATAATTGGTGATAAATCTTCTATTACCGTTGCTGAAAAAAGGATTAAGGCCATTCATAAAAAGCTTTCCAATGATTCTGAATCCTCTTTTTTTACACCGGATATATCCTTTAAACAGGATTTGCCTTATGACGGCTGGTATACAAACACTTCCGTCTCTTTTGTGGGGCAGTCATTTAAAACCGTTCGAATGACCCATGAGGACTCACCCGGACTTGCAGTGATCAGCAAGATACTCAGGTCATTGTATCTTCATCGTGAAATCAGGGAAAAAGGCGGTGCATACGGAGGTTTTGCCATATATAACCCTGAAGAGGGATTGTTCTCATTCGGGTCCTACCGTGATCCCCATATTAAAAGAACTTTGGATGTTTATAAAAAAGCTTGCGATTTTATTTCCAATGGCGACTATTCTCAAACCGATATCAAAGAGGCTATTTTACAGGTCTGTTCGGAAATTGACAAGCCTGAGACCCCGGGGCCTGCAGCCATGAAAGCATTTTACAGGGATATCACAAAACTGGATGACGATATTCGCCGGCAATTCAAGGATTCTTTGTTGAAACTGGACAAAAAAAGAATCCAAGATATTGCCGAATCGTATTTTACCATTAATGAAACTTTGAAAGGGACTGCCGTTATATCCAGCAAGGCAAGCCTTGAACAAGCCAACATTCAACTTTCCTTGGAAGAAAAACAGTTAAACTTGTTTAAAATTTAAACAGGTCTGTAAGTTTTTGCCGGGCATCATCACTGATCTCGCCTTTGCCGGCTGCAATATCAAGGGTATGTTTTCCCAGCAGCCGGTAGAGATCTGAAAATTGCGGCAGTTTTTTATCAATGTCTGAAAGATGCCTGGAAACAATCACATCATCTCCCCTGGCAACAGGGCCTGTAAGGGCGTTAATACTGCCCCTTGCCTTGATATTGTTTAAAGTCCCCATGATCAGCGGCTCTAAAATTTCATAGGCATTGTCTTCTGACAAATCAGCTTGCTTGAGCAGCTCCAGGGCAAAATGCTCCAGGGTAACCAAATAGTTGGAGGCCACTACAGCAGATGCATGATACACGGTTTTAGCATGGGTCGGGATGGTAAAGGAGTTGGCCTTTAATGCATTAACAATTTCCTTTCCAAACTCAACCGCTTTATCATCTCCTTCGATGGACATGTTAATGCCCTTGAACGGTGATTTTTGACCATCTTCGTAGGGAGCAAAAGCCTGTAGCGGATGGATGGACCCAGTACTTGCACCTGCTTTTTTTGCCGACAAAAGTATGCTTGAACTTAAAGCCCCTGACAGGTGATAAACAACTGAATTGCTGTTAAACCCATCAGCCATTGCTATTTTTTCACATACCGGTTCAATAATAGTATCAGGAGTTGTTATAAAGACAAGATCACAGGCTTTTGCAGCTTCCACAGCCGTTTTAAACACTTGTCCGCTGCCTGCAAATTCCATGGCTTTTTGAGCTGACTTGTGACTTTTGCTTGAAAAAGCCTTTGGAATAAACCCCTGCTTTGAAAGAAATACAGCAAGGGATATTCCCAGTCTGCCACAACCGATAACACAGAATTCCAGGCTTTTTTTATTTGTATTCATATTCTTTTGAGGGAAATTCCCCGCCCTTTACTTCTTTGATATATTGTTCCAGGCCCTTTTTTGCCACGCCTGCAAGGTCAGCATATTTTTTGACAAATTTGGGCAAAAACCGGTTATTAATTCCCAGCATGTCATGAAGAACAAGGATCTGGCCGTCGCATTCAGCACCGGCACCAATACCGATGGTGGGGATTTGAAGCTCTTTTGTGATTTTTGCGGAAATAGGTGATGGAATGCCTTCGAGTACAACGGAAAAAGCACCTGCAGCCTGGACATCCCGGGCATCTTTTAAAAGTCTTTCCTCATCCCTTTGAACCTTGAACCCGCCCATTTGATGTACGGATTGGGGGGTCAGGCCAATATGGGCCTGTACCGGGATACCAGCCTTTGCCAAGGCACTTATGACAGGACAGACTGCTGCACCACCTTCAAGTTTGACGGCTGATGCACCCGCTTCTTTTAAGAATCTCCCTCCATTTTCAATGGCTGTGTCAAGGGAACCCTGGTAAGACATAAACGGCATATCACCAACAACCATTGAAAAGTCGCAGGCTCTGGAGACCATTGCGGTATGGTAAATCATCTCATCCATGGTAACCGGAAGTGTATTCTCCTTTCCCTGTACCACCATGCCAAGGGAATCACCCACCAGAATCATCTCGATTCCTGCCTGATCCAGCATACCTGCAAAGGGATAATCATACGCTGTCAAGGCTGTAATCTTTTGCCCTTCCTGTTTCATTTTAATCAGTGTTGATGTTGTTACCCTGGGTTGCATTTTTTTCTCCTCAAATTAATGATTAAAGTTCATCAAGCGAAAATTATGATACCATTTATTCATCAATATTAAAATAAAACCGGTCAAGTTACAATACCCTTCTAATTTGAGATGTGTAGCCTGAATTATTTGTATTGTCTATGATAGATTTCATGTGACCATGGAATTTTGAAGTTTTGCAATGACAGATCACTTGTTAAAAAAACTTGTTTTTATCCTGATACTCTGCTGGTTTGCAGTTTGTTTTGACATCAAGCAATTACAGACCCGGAAAGTCTGTAATGCCGGTCAGTTGAAAAAATAACGATTTACATATATTGCCACGTTGTGGTATTGTTTTGTTGAATTGATTATATTTTCAATAAATTGAAATCAATCGAAAGGGTTGTTATTTCAGGAATCTATCCCTATATGATATGCGCTTATATCACAATCGATTACAGGAGGTTTAAAAATGAAAATTGTTTCCATTGCTGTCAGCAAAAAAAAAGGAACAACAAAAAAATGTATCCAGCAAGCAGAGCTTATAGAAAATCACGGGATAAAAGATGATGCCCACGCAGGTGACTGGCACAGGCAATTGAGCTTTCTGGCTTCGGAAAGCATTGAAAAAGCCGGCAGCGAAGATTTTAAATTAAACTTTGGGGATTTTGCTGAAAATATTGCAACAACCGGGATTGACTGGAAACACCAGCCCATTGGCAGGCGTTTCAAACTTGGGGAAGACGCGATTGTGCAAATTACCCAGATCGGAAAAGAGTGCCATAAAAAATGTGTTATTTTTTACCGGACCGGGGATTGCATTATGCCCAAAGAAGGTGTATTTGCTAAGATTCTAAAAGGTGGAACAATTAAGGTTGGAGATCAAATAGAACAGATCATTGAATAGAACGGGTCGCCAAACATAATAAAGCAACGGGTATGGATAACAGATAGGAATTTTTGCAAGGACAATTCATGAGCTACAAAATTGAGTTAACAGATGCCTTTAAAGGGTATACTTATGACCAGGACAAAATCATGTCTCCGGAAGAGACTGTGGCCGGATTCAAAGAAAAAACAGCCAAACTGAATCTTGATATTTTAAGTCAAACCCGAAGGATTGATAATGGGCGATTGAACATTCCGGTTTTTTTCAGTGAATGCGGAGCAGATGCCATAAAAGTGACAGGCACAAAAAAACAAATGGGCAAAGGCGGGACACCTGAACAGTCGGAAGCCAGCGCCGTAATGGAACTTGCAGAACGGTTCAGTTTTTTTTCTTTTGTAAAAAAAGAAGAACACTTTTTTTATTCAACCCCAAAAGAGTTGGGAGAAAAAGCCCTTGCTTATGAAGAAATAATAAAATCCGTCCACGACAACCAAGAAGATGCATTTAAAGTAAAAAAGATCTTTGATGAACTGCCTTTAAAATGGACCATGGGATATAATCTGACAAAAAAAGAAGAAGTTATGATCCCCTTTAACTGGTTCTACATGATCAATGAATTTAACGGTCCCAGCGCGGGAAATTGTACGGAAGAAGCCTTAACCCAGGGTATTTGCGAACTGGTCGAACGGCACACCTCGTCAATTGTCAGCCATGAAAAACGAAACATTCCCGGAATAAATCTTGAGTCTTTTACTGATCCTCTGGTCATTGAAATGCTGGAGAACTATAAAAAAGAAGGGATTAAAGTGTATGCGTCTGATTTTTCAATGGATACGGGTATCTCCACCATTGGTGTCCTTGCCTGGGACCCTGCCACATTTCCCGATATGAGTGAAATTGTATGGACCGCCGGAACATCGCCCGACCCCCAGAAAGCCATGAGCCGTGCCCTTACGGAAACAGCCCAACTGGCAGGTGACTTTAATTCAGGCTCCAATTATGTGGCAAGTGGTCTGCCGAAATTTACCAACATTAAAGATGCTGAATTTATCACCCATCCTGAAAAAATGATTGATATGGATGCATTGCCCGACCTTTCAAGCAATAACATCAAAACCGAAGTTGAAAACCTGATCCATGCTCTGGACAAACGGGGATATCAGGTTCTTGCCATCAGTACCATGCATGATGAACTTGAGATTCCCGCGTTTTATGCGATCATTCCCGGGGCACATTTCAGAGAAAGAGCGGTTGCAGCCAGTGTGGGCATGTTTTCCGCCAGACTGATTACGGAAAGCCTTGATCCTGTCCAGGCCCTGTCTCGGCTGGATGATCTGGAAAAAGCATTGCCCGGCCAGTACTACACAAGCTTTTACAAGGGCCTGATGCTCTCTGCAATTTATGACATGGAAGCTGCTTTAACCCAATTTGAAACCGCACTGAACCGTGATCCTGCAGAGCTGAATCTGCCGGATATCTGTTCCCACATGGGTACCTGCTTAAAAGATCTTGAACAATATGACCGGGCCATTGAAATCTGCAAACAAGGCCTGAAGATTGATGAACAGAGACCGGATATGTTAAATACCATGGGATTCTGCCATTTTATGATGAAAAATCATGAGGTTGCCATTACCTGTTTTGAAACCGCCCTTGAAGTAGATCCTTCCCTTGCCATCAACTATGCCAATATCGGTTCAAATTACCGGGAGCTGGGCGAAAAGGCACTGGCTGTCAAATACTATGAAATGGCCCTGAAAATTGATCCATCCATTACATTTGCCAGAGAGAATATTGAGAGATTGAATGCAGATTAACCGCCACCTTTGACCATTAAACATACTGCAGGTAAAACTCAGGCATTTATCATTCCTGACAAAAAAGCGGAAATATCTGTAACACAGCTTCTTTTAAAGCAGTTTATGTTACGGTCATCTGCCTGTTTCTTTATTTTGGAATCCAACGGATCATCGGTGACAATAGCCATTACCTTGGAAATATCAGGAAAAAGCGGGGGTTTTTTCAAATCTTTTCTCCAGACTTCAATTTTGTCATATGGCCCGCTTATCCAGCCTTCTATTAGTACAATGTCCAGGTGGGTATAAAACTTTTTTATGATGCTGTCCGGTGTCATATCATGAGTTCTGGGCATATAAACGGCTGTAAGATCCCGGGTCATCATCGTCACAGGTGATGCACCGGCCTTTCTGTGCAAAAATGAATCTTTTCCGGGTTTATCCAGTTCATGGGTATGGGAACTGTGCTTGATAGAGCCAACTGCAATGCCTGTTTTAACCATTTTTGTTATGATATCCACTATCAAGGTTGTTTTCCCGGAACCTGGTTGCCCGATAACATGAAAAGGAATCATTTATCCCGCCTTTCCAAAAGAACAGGCTGGAAATCTACAGGGCTTGCAGTTCAGGCACAGACCGCCGTGGCTTAACCTGGCAAGATCTCTTAACCCCGGTCTTTCACCGGCCATCAACCGTGGCAGGATCAGATCGAAAATGGTAATTTTATGGTACAGACCGCAGGCAGGAAGTCCCATAATGGCTGTATTTTTATGGTAACCCAGAAGAAACATGGCACCAGGAAGCACGGCTGCCGAATAATGAATTTTTTCAAATCCCGAGTCCTCGATCCCGGCTTTTGTCACATCGTCCGGGTCAACCGACATGCCGCCGGTAGTAATGATCAGATCAGTATCTTTTTCAAGATAATGTTTGATCTGATTGCTGATCATTTCCCGGTTATCCGGTAGAATGACGGCTTCTTCCAGAGTTGCGCCAAGAACTGTTGTCTTTTGTTCAACAATGGCCTTGAATTTGTCTTTGACCAGCCCTTTATAGACTTCATCTCCTGTGATAATCAATCTGATTTTCAAAGGATTAAAGAGTTTAACACTGAAAATCGGATAATTGTCTCTGGCAAAATTCACAGCTTTGTCAAGATTGTTTTTATCAATTACAAGAGGTATAGCACGGGTTGCAGCAAGACTCTGGTTTGTTTTGACACTGGTATTGGTGTGGATGGAGGCGCACATCACATCCTGAAACATATTAAATTCCTCCAGGGCCTGAATATTGACTTTAAGAAGCCCGGGATAACCTGCCCGAAGTTCCAGTTTTCCCTCTGCAGGTGATCCCGAAAAGGTGACGCCCGGACCTGAGAGTGCAGATGCAAGCTCCAATGCGGCATCATCTTCATGTACCTGATCATCTGCTAAATCCAGAACATAAAGATTGTTTTTACCCATCCGCATTAACCGGCATACATCACCTGATGTTATTTGATGTCCTTTTTTGAATGCCGGGCCTTTATATCTTCCCGGTATGATCTGGGTCATGTCATGTTCAAGGGTGGTCCCCACTGCCTGCTCAACAGGTATGGTCATAAACGGTAAAAGCTTGGCATTTTCTCTCATTTTTTCTTCCTTATTTCTCTCTTATATTTTTTTCTTATTTCATGATGGCTTGATAATAGGTTCCCAATGCACATGGCCGGCAGAGAATTTGATTGTTTTTCATAACTTCTCTTTTGTCCCGGACAACCTGTCCGCATTTTTGACAAACAGCTTTGAATCGTGTAGGGCCAGGCATATCACAGGCGTTTATGGCAACCTGTACCTCTTCAATTGAAAACAGATCTTGAAGGGACATCCTCTTATAAGCAACAAGCTGCTGTTCCCTCTTATCAGTTATTTCAGGGGCATATTTTTCAGCAAGATGTCTGGCGTTTTCCGTAGACACAATCCTAAAAGCCCTTTTGGTTTCTATATTTAAAAAGGTGGCTGCCATAATGCCGTTATCCACAAACTTTAAAGAACGTCTGCCCAATCTTACACCTGTAACAAAAGAGATGGCATCTGTGGCACACCTGTCCATTTCCACATAAACAATGAGTTTTTTGATCTGGGGCAATTCTCTGGGATTGTCCAGGCCGATAAGACGGCATCCTTCAATTGCCATGCGAACGCCCACAACCTGACCTGGACAAAGATGACCGTGAGCTATTGCAGATCCCTTTAACAGGGTTTCAAAATCTTCCATCTATTCTTTCCAAATTTTATATGTCAATTTTCAAACCTTATGGATTCGACCTTATGTTAAAGCAAACATAAGGTCAAGAAAAATTGTAAAATTAAGAAGTTTTATATGACGATCTTCAAAAATTTACTCACAAACTTTCATGCTTTGTTGTGGCAAAGTGATTTGCCATGACCGTTATTTGCGCTAAAAATTTTAAAATATGTACACGAAATCAAAAAAACGATATAAATCATGAAGAAAAAACAGATAAAGTTAAAAAAGGGATTCAGATGAAGCTTAAATCTATCCAGTTGATTGTTAATGATAACGGCGGTATCGTTATGGGAACGGGAAGAATGATCATTCTTGAATCCATAGAACGCACTAATTCAATCAATCAGACCGCCAAAGAACTGAAAATGTCCTATAAGACAGCCTGGAGCAAGATCAAATCCACTCAAAAAAATTTTGGGAAACCCATTGTCATAGCTGATAAAAAAAAAGGCACAAAATTGACCCAAGACGGCAAAGCCCTTCTTGAACAGTATCGGCAATTAAAAAAAAGGTGCATTAAAGCAGACGATGTCATATTTGAAGATATTTTTTCAAACCAGGAATAAACAGGCTAAAATTTCATTTAAACTGCCTTGACCTGATCAGGACAAACGAATATGACCCGTTACCGATACACAGATATCAGGGTATTGATTACTGTAAAAAACATTTTTGTTTTTTCATTTCAAAGCAAGGCTCGATTCGGAGAATCAATATCTTCCTCTTGATTCCCCTTCCCGCAAAGTTTTCCCGTTTTTGAATCTTTTTTAGGGTTGATGACCATGTGTGATCCCAGATCCTCTTCAAAAAGCAAGTCTGTTTTTTGTTCAATATTTATTCTGATTTTATCAAACCGCTTGAGCAGATCTTCAGCCAGAGGTGTAAGCTGTGACCCCCCACCGCTTGTTCCTCCAACTTTTTTCACCAGCAGGCTCTGTCCGAGACGCTCTTCTGTGGCATGAATCCTTGCCCAGATGGCCCGGTATCCCATTTTAAGCTTTTTGGCAGCAGCATTCAGAGAACCTTGATGTTTAATCTCATTTAATATCCGATATCTGCCCAATCCGAATACTACATTCCCCTGGGAATCCTCCAGCCATATTTTTGAACGTGTATAAAACTTGCTATTCTCCATCATTTATTTTTGACCCTAATTTAGATGGTTTTTATTACTTTCTATATGAAAGCCTTAAAAAAATCACATAAAGACTTTCAATCTTTGTTGTGGACAAATCTGAACGAAAGACCAGGTCTGCCCGTGGCACTTTATATATAACTGATATTGAAATTTTGATCAATATTCTGATTTGATCAATGTCTATTATAAACAGGCAAGTGGTGAAACATGAATTGACTGCCAATAATAGAAACAAAATGACTATAGACCAGGATTAATCAAATTCATTTTATAAATCTTAAAAGTAAAATAATTTTTTGTTGTCGTTATGTTTTTCTTGACACATCGCTATATTGTAGTTATTTAATTGCTACATTATAGTTATGTCTTTTTTGACACAACGAACAACACTGTCAGTCCACTAATAGGTCAAAATATTTGCCATTAAAATGCAGTGTTATTTGATTTTTATGAAAAAAAGGTTTGTTTAAATTTTAATTATGGACAAACCAATACATGGAGGTGGATAATAATGAGATACGCTGAAACAGGGTATAATTTGGAAATTGATTTAACGAGAGGAAACATCGAACGGGTGGAAACAGACCCGAAATTGATGGAGCTTCATCTGGGAGGTCTCGGCACCAGTGTCAAAATACATTATGACAGGGTTCCTCCTGAAACGAAAGCCTTTGACCCTGAGAATCTACTGATATTCAGTACCGGTCTTTTATGCGGTACGCCTACTTTCAGCGCTAACCGTACCCTTGTCAGCTTTATTTCTCCTCAAACAAATTTACTGGCATACCCAATGATGGGAGGATTCTGGTCGGCGGAATTAAAGTATGCAGGGTATGACAAAGTAATCATGCGCGGCAAGTCCCCAAAACTTATTTATATATGGATACACAATGACAAAGTTGAACTGCGGGATGCCTCTCATTTAAAAGGTAAAGGCGCGATTGAAACCCAGGAACTCATAAGAAAGGAACTCAAAGATCCTAATGTTCAAGTCGCAGCTATTGGGCTTGCCGGTGAAAACAGATGTTTTACGGCTTCCATTGAGCAATCCAGATCAAGTTCCAGCAGGGGTGGCGGCGGTGCTGTTCTGGGAGATAAAAACATAAAAGCGATAGCTGTCCGAGGAACAAAACCTGTCAATCTTGCCCGGGGGGCAGAATTTATGGAGCATCTAAAGGAGGTAAGAGAATACATCGACTTTAGAAATGAAAATCCCATTCCAGAGGTAATGCCAATCCTGTCAGGAATAGGCTCACCTCAAATGATGAAACATGTTGATGAAAAATGGCATACTGAAAGCTTTGCCTGGGGAAATGCCCGTACCAGAAGAAAAGATTTCTGGACAAAGGAAATTGAAGAAAGTTGGGAGAAGAGTCAAAGAGGTGCTATCCAGCGCTTCATCAGCTGTTTTAATTGTCCCCAGCAATGCGGGGCATTGATTTCCCATGATGATGTACCCAAATACATGATCAAGTGCTTCTCAAAGCTGACTTACGCCATGGCGGCTCATGTGGATGATCTTGATTTCAGCTGGAAAATCTGCCAGCGTGCTTTCCAATACGGACTGGACTCCTTTTCAACCCCGCAGATTCTGGCCTTTGGTGTTGAACTTTATGAAGCCGGTATATTTACGGATGAGGATTTTGCAGGATGTCCGTCCGATAATGAAGGAAGATTTTTCTGGCTGCTTGACAAAGTTGCCCGGCGGGAAGGTATCGGTGATTATTTGGCTGACGGAACCTATTGGGCTGCAAAGCGTATCGGTAAAGGTGCTGAAAAATATGATCATAATACCACTAAAAAACATGAACAGATGAATATCAAGCTGGGAATGCTTGATCCGCTCTATTACCTGATGTATGCGACCAACGAAAAAATCAGTATTACCCAGATGGAGGGCAACTGGCCCCAGGCGCCTTTTCCTTCAAAGGAAAACAGAGAGTCTTTTGTAAAAGACTGGCCACAGTTGCCTGATGAAAAATTCAAAACATATTTCACAGAGTGGGAACCCCGAGGAGACAAAGCAAACCCAGCCTATCCTGATCCCCAAACAGCTTCGGAAATTGTGGACTGGATGGAGATGCTGCACAACATTGATGATGCACTCGGGATATGCTGCGGCATGGGATCATTTTGCCTGAAACCACCCTACCATGTCCATAATTATCCCAAATTAATTTCAGCTGCAACCGGGATGGATGTGGACAGATATGACTTAAAGAAAATTGTCAACAGAAGCCGGAATCTCCATAGAGCGGTTAATCTTATAAGAGGTATGGTCAGGGCAGATGAAAAGCCGCCTGAAGATCACTGGAAACACAGATTTCCCGAGCTTGAAGAAGATCTTTTGACCAAATATTATACATTCAAGGGATGGAATTACGATGGTGTTCCCACAAGAGAGAGACTGGAAGAATTAGACCTGGCATATGTCGCGGATGACTTAGAAAAGAGGGGGATTTTAAAAGATGGCCAAAATTAAAAGAACAATCAAGACAATAAAAGTTGATGCGGACAAATGCAATGGCTGTCGGACCTGTGAGGTTGTTTGCTCTTCTGTTCACGCTAAACCAAAATACAGCAGTGTTAACCCGGCAGCCTCCCGTATTCGCGTTATTACACATCGTTTAAGAGATATCTGGCTGCCTGTTTTTGCAGGTGAATACACACCTGCTGAATGCAACGGCAGGGATAAATATGTGATTGATGGAAAAGAATACGATGAGTGCGGTTTCTGCAGGGCGGCCTGTCCGTCAAGGGACCTGTTCAAAGAACCTGATTCCGGGCTTCCTTTAAAATGCGATATGTGTGAAGAAGAAGAAGGTGGTCCTTTGTGTGTTGAGTGGTGTCTTAATGATGTCCTGACCTTGGAAGAAAGAGAAGAGGAAGTGGATGAAGAAGTTGAGATAGATGAAATGGAAGCCGGACTGGATGCTTTGATAGACCAATATGGATTTGAGAAGATAAAGACAGCCTGTGCCCGAATTTCGCAAAAAGGCTGAAGAAATAACGATATCCTCTGCAATAGGAATTTGGGAGATTTATTATGCGTAAAGAACCGCTTATGGGATACGAACAGGCATTAAAAGTAACCCTTGAAACGATTTCACCGCTGAATAGCCATCGTGTGATTGATATTTCCGAATGCCTGGGCAGAATCATTTCCGAGGATCTTTATTCCCAGGTAAATTCACCATCCATTGATGCATCCATGAAGGATGGTTATGCGGTTCAATCAGAGGAAATCCAGTCTGCAACCCTGCAAAACAGTGTGCGATTAAAGATTATCGGAATGGCGGCAGCAGGGTGTACAAACAATCAGGCGGTAACCTGCGGGACCACCGTTCGAATTCTGACAGGGGCCAAAATCCCGGACGGAGCCAATGCGGTTCTGGCTGAAGAGTTCGCCACCCGCCGGGAAGATATTCTTACGGTTTTCAACACGGCGGAACCTGGCCGGAATATTTTGCCGAAAGGCGCTGATATCGGTACAGGTGAATTGATTGCTGCTAAAGGAAGTCGCCTTTCCCCTGGTATGATGGGCACACTTGCCGCAGCCGGGTATGGCAGGTTGCCGGTTTATCACCGGCCAAGGGTCGCCATTTTGGCGACAGGCGATGAGTTGGTGGCCCCTGGACAACCGCTTACTGACGGAAAGCTTTACGCCAGCAATATGGAGATGTTAAAGGCATGGTGTCTGCGATACGGCATGCACACATATTGCTCGATTGTCAGCGACAAGAAGGATATCGTCATTGAAAAAATAGCAGCGGCTGTTGCGACCCACGATGCAGTGATAACAAGTGGCGGTGCATGGACCGGGGACCGGGATTTTGTTGCCCACACGCTGAATACCCTTGGATGGAAGAAGCTGTTTCATCGGATTCGAATGGGTCCTGGAAAAGCCGTAGGGTTTGGAATACTAAACCAGAAGCCTGTTTTTCTGCTCCCCGGAGGTCCGCCGTCCAACCTCATGGCTTTTCTCCAGATTGCACTGCCGGGTCTTTTAAGACTGGCCGGGCATAGCCGTCCATTGCTTCCCAGGATAATGGTTAAGCTACAGAGCGGGGTCAGCAGCCGTAACACCAACTGGACCGAATTCGTATACGGATATTTGAGGACTGGAAACGAACATACCATTTTCAGGCCTCTCAAACTGACCAGCCGGTTAAAAACCATGGCCGGTGCCCAAGGAGTAATGGCGATTCCAGAAGGTGTAAAATCCTTGCCGGCGAGCGCTGTTGTTTCTGCGCAGCTGCTCATATGATAAAAGGCTCAGATCAGGAGATGAAATTTTAAAACTGCACACAGAACTAAATAAGCGATATAAAATTAAAACAACAGGACTAAATCAATAAGGCAAAGAAAAGGATTAATAAAGACAGTGGAAACTATAGCCCCCTTCATAGAAGTAATAGATGAGATAAAAGAGGCCGGTGGAGACGTCTTCAAGTTATGCTTTCAGTGCGGATTGTGTGATTCGGTTTGCCCGTGGAATAAGGTTCGACCCTTTAGCATGCGCAAGCTCATTCGAGAGGCGGCTTTTGGTTTAACTGAAATAGAAGGCGAAGATATATGGCGTTGTACAACCTGCGGAATGTGCCCGTCACAGTGCCCCAGAGGCGTCAAACAGATAGATGTCAGCGTGGCCCTGAGAAGAGTGGCAACCGAATATGAAGTTTTTCCAACTTCTGTCCGGTCTGCCCGTACTGCCCGAGCCAGTCTGATTTCCGAAGGCAACCCCTTGCAGGGAGACCGTAA
>NZ_FNLL01000033.1:0-5565 GCF_900105645.1 Desulfobacula phenolica
ACATCCGTCTGATCAAACGCCTTACCCTAAAAAGCTATTTTCTATATATGGTGACCGGGCTTGTCCAACAAACGGTTCAGATTGTGGTTCGCTGCGCTCACACAATCTAACCTTATTCGTTGGGCGATACGCCCTATTTTTATTTAGGTGTGACGCTCTCTAAAATAAATTGTCTGCCTCTCCTCTGTTGCAAGACCATTGAGCTTTCATTCGTGTCATCAATAATCACTGTAGGAATATCAAGCACTCCAGTTGTTCGACTGAATGTGGGGTATTCCAGATAAATGCCGCAGGAACTTGGATCATCGATACATGCTTGAACTGCGGCATCGATATCGGCTTGAGTGAAACCATCATCGGGGATTAATCCAAGCTGTTCAGCAGAACAACCTTGACTATTTGTAAAAGAATTGGCCGGTGTGTCCGGGCATTCATCCCATATATAAGGAACTCCGTCACTATCAGAATCAGTTACGGTTTCATCTTCACTGGTTTCATTGTAAAGTGCTTGAATTTCTGATTCGGAAAGGGGACGGTTGTAAATGTGAATATTATCTATGCTACCCGTGAAAAAAGTATTGTAGGAATCACAAATTTGGTCATTCAAACTGCCAACAAAGAGATCATTCGTTGTTTCCAAGTCGTAGCCAATCGGTTTATCGGTAGTGGTTCCATTGCCAACTTCCGTACCATCTATGTAAAGCCTGACAATTGAGCCATTGAAAGTTCCTGCAATATGATGCCATTCTCCATCCCAAATGTCCGAATAATATGCACTCGGCGATAAAATATAGGTGTTGCCATCTGAAATATAGAAATATAAGCTCCCTTTTACGCCAGTATAAAAGGCATAGGAGGAAAAGGAACAATTTTTTGCACCTTTAGCGAGAATGTATCTAAAACTTCCCCCAGGATTTGAAGATCGTACACGCATTTCAACCGATATATTGTTCGACTCCAGCAACGAAGAATTCATTATAGAAATAAAATCATCAATTCCATCAAAGCTATAGGCACTATACGCATTTCCAAACCTATCTTCTGTCAAAGTAGCTCCATTAACCTCTCCATCATTTCCATTCACACTTTTATCATTGGCATTCCCATTGAACGGATAGTAAGCTACCAGTCCATCACTCAAATCAGCCTGTGCCATCCCACCAAATGCAAAAATAATCCCAGCAATTGCCAAAACACTCAACAAACAGCTCTTTTTCATTTCTTCCTCCTTTGATCATATTTCGAAACGCACAACGCTTGGGTAACGGGCAGCAAGGGTTTCCAATAAAGTTCATTGGAAGCACATCATTTAAAAATTTTTCAACCTTTAAAAAGAAGGAGACCCTTGCTGTCCGGTTCACCCGCCTGTTGGGGTTTGCTTAACATTTATTTAATTGTTCAAACCTCGTATTCCAGGTCATTTTCTTGACACCATGCAATCGCAATATCTTTCAATGCTTCAGTTTTATATGAATACCATTGATCAATAATTCCAAATTTATAACAAGCATCTTTGAATCTGCGAAAAGCGCCTTTGCCCTGTATTGCAATTTGTAAAGCTTCTGATATTTTTGAATCATGAATTGAGTAACTGAATTTTTTCATGATTGTATATTCATGAATATCGTATTGAGATGGTAGCTTAATGAAATTTTTACCACAGATGATTTGCTGAGCAATTTTGATATTCTCCCGTTGCCATTCTGGAAAATTTTCTATCGGATCATTTTCTTCTGCAGCACTTAATTCTTCGTAGGAAACAATATAAACTTCACCATCTGCGGTATTTAAGTATGCTGAAGATTCATCAAATTGCATTTGCAACTCATCAGCAATTTTTGTAATTTTTACTTTCAATTCTTCCTCAAAATGTTTAGCACTCTCCGGCTAAATGTCTAAAAGTACTTTCAATACTGTATTTGCTATACAATAAGAATATTCGGCTACTGACATAAAGCGGGACAATTTGGACAGTTTGAACCGGTTGATGAGAATCTTCCAGCGCGTAGGCCTCAGAAATAAGGCTTCTCAGAAGAGCCTTATTCTACAGGGTGTCCCGGCTTAAAATGGTAGCCGAATATTCAAAAAAAAATTTAACAATAATAAATAGTTACATCTTTGTCGGGAATTGCTGCATATTTACCCCAACGCTTGGGTAACGGGCAGCAAGGGTTTCCAAAAAAGTTAATTGAAAGCACATCATTCAAAAGTTTTCAACCTTTAAAAAGAAGGAGACCCTTGCTGTCCGGTTCACCCGCCTGTTAGTGATACTATGTACAATAACCATTTTATTCAATAAAATTTAGATCAAATAAAACTTCAGAACAATACCTATCTCCTGGGTCATTGGAAAAGTCTGCTGCCTGATTTTTTAACTCAAATAAGGCTGACCCAAAATCTGAATTTTCTGGTATCTCAAAAGGATTTACCTCATTTATATCATCACTACTTTCAACCTTTTGGATAAAGGCCTTAACCTCAAAATCAATTGCTTGGTAATGTGAATAATTACCATCTGAAATACAATTAGCATAACTTATTGAACCCCAGGGTGGGCATGATATATAGCTACTACCTTGTTCGGGACAACAAGGAATCATTGTATTCATTCCCTTAGTTTCATTCGTATAAAATACTATCATATATTCCGAATTTCGAATTCCTTTTGCTGCAAATTTTTCATCGATAATTGTTTGTTTATTTTGTTGAGTCAGACAAGTCCTATCTTGAAAAACTTTTGCTTCATCAGTTGATAGCAGGTTTAAGGTTTTTATACTTTTATCAGAGAATGGGCTTTTATACTCTAAAGAAATATCAGTTGTCCGATCAATATAATACCATTTTGTTTCTTCGGTGGCAGGCCAAAGGGCCTCAACTGTCCACCACTTTTCTTCAGATTTCACAAAATTACCACCTATTGCTCTTGCTCGTGTTCCACCTGTATTTGTTAATGATGAAATTTTAATTTGCACTAATGGAAACTGATAAGTAACTCTAGCACTAATAGGAGTTTCATATGTCTGATAAGATTTTATATATCCGGTATATCCATCGACCCTTTTATTAACATATTCGTGTGTTTCATAAGACACAAGACCAGTATTCCCTTTTTCATCAATACCATTAACACCTATTGTATAAGATCTGAAAGCCGATTCCTCAGTACAATAGCCTTCACGTTGACAATTTGTATCATTATAGTAGTATGTATAGGTATCGGGAGGCGGTGGTGATCCAAAATAAATTGGCGAACCCTCTACCGGGTCACTCACTTCTATGACAGGTGTTCCAGACAAATTTTTATCGGCTAGCCAAAAAGAAATATCATCTTTTTTACATGGAAAACTTGCTATACCGCCTATGTCCAACATTACATCCTCAGCCATTTGGTTATTATTCAAATCCCAAACCATGCAAAATTTATCACCTGATTCTACCACACAAGTAGCCAATAGATATTGTGTACATGATCCATCCGGCCATTCCAGATTGCAAATCTTAGTAATTATTTGATCAAGAATTCTTGATTCCGCCTCAAGGTCTTGTACCAAATATGATTTGATAAACATATGGCCAGATAAATCATCTAAATTTAGACCTGGGAAATTATTAACATTAGACCTTAAAGCACCCGGAAGAAAACCAATGATAAGATCTTCATCAATTGTTGTATAAAATTGATTAGAGTCATCACCTGCAACATACCAACTAGGATTTGCAACAGAAACTATTCCAAAACCATCAATAACATTTTCATTTATTCCTTTATAGGCAATATTGGCATATAGATTTCCCTGAGAATGAGCCACTACAACAACTTTATCTCCTTGGCATAAATCTTCGTTATATTTTTCTATGTGTTTCTGTATGGATGGGTAAGATTTAACCATATTTTCATCAAAGCGGGCCGAAATTGTTTTAAGCCCATCTTGTATAAAATTAGGCATCGAATCTATTCCACCAAGAATTCTCCAAAAAGCACTCCAAGCGAGATCATGGGTTTGTTTGGCAGTCTCATATAAATCTCGTATCCCGTCCGTTGGATTATATGAAATTTCACAGAGTATTTTACCTTTTAAATCTCCTTGTATGTTAACTTTGTCCAACAATTCATGTAAGGCTTCTAAGCCTTCTTTAGCATCCTTTTCATGATTAAATACCCCATTACCAAAATAAACCCTTACCTTTTCATCCTCGCAATATCCAACAGTGATAATAAAGAATGTGATTAACACTATTGTGATTGATACTAATATTTTTTTCATTGATCATCTCCAATAGTATCTACATCGAACAAACAACAGCTTTTCCGATCTTTAATTGGAGTTAGACTTAATGTTTTTCCGGCCAGATTATTACTGAACTCAAGATATGCAAGACTTCGTTCTTCAGTATTAAGAATTTTTGCAAATAGTGCATCTGCAATATCTTTAGCTCCGCGAATACCATTTTTTATATAATAAAGGCAACTACGACTACGGTTCAATTTTTTAACATTCTCATAAGCTTTTTCAGGATCACCAGAATCAGGTAACAGTTCTTGATAATTTTTTGCAATTTGAGTAAGAGACAAACGTACTTTTTCCTCATTTGGATAAGTAACATAAATATACCGTTGGATATCATCCCGAACCCCGTCATTATCGCTGTCAATTCCAAGAAGTGTTTCTTTCCCGGCATTTCCTGGGTCTGCTGGAAGGTCAATATCTTTTACAATTTCAATGGTTAAATAGCTATCAGGGCTGCTCGCCAACTCAATAGAAAATTCATTGTTTTCAGCTAAATTTAGTAGGGCTTCAAGAAGATAAACTTGTTTGTTGAAATCACTTGGTCCAAATATTTGTTCCCCATTTACAGAGATTGTTGCACTACTCAAAGAATCTCGTACTCTTTTGCTACCAACCATTGTTCCATTTTTAACAACAAGTTTGCCCTGACCAGGTGTTGTTGAAAAAACACTGGTATAATTATTAGGGGAACCGGCGGTCCTCAAATACTTATTCGGTCCCCAAATAGTAACTTCTTCTGCTAAAGCAACATTAAAAATTAGTGTTAAAAAAAGAATAGGTGAGATTAGAATTGATTTCTTCATTGTTTCTTTCCTTTTATTATAAAATTTAATCAAATTGACACTTAAAGGATAATTGCTTTATTTTTGATCTTTCTTTTAAAACGTTAAGTAAAGCTGCGGTTCCGCAGCAAAAAAAATATCCATCATGTCTGCTAAACCCCCAAACCCCGCGGTTAGAAAAAAAAAGGAATTTGTAAGGTGTAAAAATTGTAGTAGAAGCATAGAGAACCTCCCAAACAGATATTTTTAACTTTTCTCCCAAAAAGAAAGGAGATCCTCTATGCTGGAAATCAAGATAGACCATTTTCTCGATTATTGTAAAGTGTCAAATTTTGCAACCAGATCCATTCAATCATTAAGGGTAAGACTAAATGAGTTTGCCCGGTTCCTTGACAAAGTGCCGGTAGACTCACTCCAGGCTATCTCGTACAAGCATTTAAAAGAATTTATTACCCAATATCAGAGTCCTTCAATTCATGTCAGAAAAGCCCGCA
>NZ_FNLL01000048.1:0-1461 GCF_900105645.1 Desulfobacula phenolica
CACCGTGGAAGTGGAAGTCAACGGCTGGAGCAAACTGGTTGTCGGTTGCCTCTACCCTGTGGAACCGGATCTGATAGTAAGAACCAGGACAAAGATGGTGGATAAAGTCCGCAAATTGATTTTGGAGTTCCTGCTGGCCCATTCCCCGGATTCTCCGGCATTGCTGGAAATGGCCAAAGAGTATGGGGCCGACAGAGACCGTTTCGAAAAAGAGCCTTCATTTTGCCTTGTTTGCGGCCTGTGTGTAAGATACTGTGCTGAAGTCAAAAAGAAAAATGTTATCGGATTTGTTGATAAAGGCGGAAAGCGGGAGATAAGTTTTATTCCGGAACTGGCCGCCAAAGAATGCTGGGACTGCAAAGAATGTTTTCCTTTGTGTCCGACATCCTATCTGCAGGCCGCTTACCATTTGACCAAAGCGATCGCGTTTCCCTCGCTTGAAATGGCAGCCAGATAGTATCATGATGTCCGCTTGATAAACTAAAATGATTAATTTGAGGAAAAAAAATGCAACATAGGGTAACAACAGCAACATTGATGAAAATGAAACAGGATGGTCAAAAGATTACAGCCTTGACAGCGTATGATTATCCTTTTGCCGGCATGCTGGCTCAGGCAGGAATCGAAATAATTCTGGTGGGAGACTCCCTTGGAATGGTGGTACAGGGAAAGGAAAATACACTTCCGGTTACCATGGATGAGATGATTTACCATACCGCAATGGTCTCCAGAGCCTGTGCCTTTTCAATGGTTGTTGGTGATATGCCGTTTATGTCTTATCAGGGTTCCCTTGATACAGCCATTGAAAATGGGGGGCGATTCTTAAAAGAGGCTGGTGCATCAGCCGTCAAACTTGAAGGTGGTACGGCGGTCTGTTCTGTCATAACTGCCATGGCAAAGGCCGGTATCCCGGTTCAGGCCCATATTGGCCTGACCCCCCAATCCGTGCATCAAATGGGAGGGTTTAAGGTTCAAAGAGATGAAGAAAGACTTTTAAAAGATGCCCGGGATGTCCAGGCTGCAGGTGCTTTTTCCGTTGTGCTGGAAGGTATTCCATCACCCATTTCTGCAAAGATAACAAAAGAGCTTCAAATTCCCACCATCGGTATTGGTGCCGGTGCTGAATGTGACGGTCAGCTTCTTGTTCTTCATGATATGCTGGGAATCAATGACCGGTTTCTGCCCAAGTTTGTAAAAAAATATGCAGACCTTGCAGGAATTGCAAAACAAGGCCTGGAAAAATACATCAAAGAAGTAAAAGACGGGGAATTTCCCTCAAAAGAATATGAATACAAATAAAAAAAAGTCTGGAATTTTGTATTACAGGTTGTAGCAGGCTGGGGAGATCCCTGACACTGGTGGCGGGGTATAGTGGACCCCGAAAACTGGACAATGTGTTAAGATAAAATATAACAGTCCAGAAAGGGGATATTTTGAAACGAAAAAACTACAGTAAAGAAT
>NZ_FNLL01000011.1:0-190311 GCF_900105645.1 Desulfobacula phenolica
AAAGTAAAATGAGTGAAATCCAATTTGAAATTGATGGAAAACAAGTAAAGGCAACGGAAGGGATGACCGTTCTGGAGGCAGCTCAAAATGAAGGGATATATATCCCCACTCTCTGTCACCATGAAAAATTGGAACCATTCGGGGGATGCCGCGTCTGCATCGTGGAAGTAGAAGTTCGCGGCTGGACAAAGCTCGTTGTTTCCTGCGTTTATCCGGTGGAAGAAAATATAATTGTCAGGACCAGGTCTGAAAAGGTCGACAGAATCAGAAAAACCATCATAGAACTGCTGATGGCTCATGCTCCGGATTCTCCGGAACTGATGAAAATGGCAAAAGAGTATGGTGCTGTTGCAGACCGGTATGAAAAAGATCCTTCTTTTTGTGTTCACTGCGGTCTTTGTGTCAGATACTGCGCGGAAGTGGCACAAAAACATGCCCTTGGATTTGTTGACAGGGGAATAAACAAAGAGATCAGCTTTATACCTGAAATAGCGGCTGTAGAGTGTAACGATTGCAAAGAATGCTTTCCTTTATGCCCGACTTCCTATCTCCAGGCTGCTTTTGTGCTGGCACAATCTCTTTCTTTTCCTGAAACTGAACCAAAAAAATAGGATACAAAGAAACGGAATTGACCGGCAAAAAAATTTTTTACAGGGAAGCAAGATACGGGTGTTGTTTAACATGAGTCCTCATTTTTTAAGATTCGACAGTGGTAAACAACACCCAATAAAAGCACACCCTACATCTCAAGGAGTACGAATAATTGAGTGCAGGCAAGAACACAACGTTTTACCAAGCGCTTCACTGTAATAAAAAAGGGGTTTGTCAAATTGATTCTATTGAATTGATTGGAGAAGAACCCCTTATGATTCGCGTTGAAGACAAACCGTATTCAGTAGTAATGAGAACGCCGGGAGAAGAGGTGTTTCATGCAGCAGGGATATGCCTTGGGGAAGGCATTGTAGATTCCCCGGATGATTTTAAGACTATTGGACATGATATAAATCTTGATCCAAATATTGTTGATATCTGGCTTACCCCTGAAAGAAAAAAAAAAATCCCTGACCTTCTTAAAAGAAAAAGCTATATCAGCCAGACCAGTTGCGGTATTTGCGGCAAACAACTGATCAAGGATCTTCACCAGGTATTAATCCCGGCTGAAGACGGATTTAAAGTAGATATTGAAGGTATTTTTAACTGCGTTAAAATGCTTTCAAAAAAACAGAACTATTATCCTAGAACACGGGGATCTCATGCCGCATTATTGTTTGATGATCAGCTTGAAATACTCACGTTTGCCGAGGATGTGGGTCGGCACAATGCTCTGGACAAAGCCATTGGAAAAGCTTTTATGGACAGGACACTGTCAAAGGCAAGTCTCTTGGTTTTATCTTCCAGGATCAGTTATGAACTGGTTCAAAAAGCTGCCCGGGCTCATCTGCCGATGATAATCAGCAAATCAAGGCCTACCGCCCTTGCCGTCCAAATGGGCCAAAGTCTTAACATGACGCTCGCCTGTGCGTTTGAAGGGTCTAAACTATTAGTACTATGCGGTGAGGACCGCATCATAAAAAAATGAAGGTGCAAAAAGAAAATCACTCGATTTATTTTAAAGCGACCGAACCCAATTAATTAGGAGGACAATTTGAAAATTCTCACAACAGTAAAAAAAGTAGTCGATGTTGAATTGAACATCCATGTGAAGGACGGTGCCATTGTTGAAGACGGGCTGCAATATGTAATAAACGCCTGGGATGAAAACGCAGTGGAAGCCGCAGTCCAGCTCAAAGAAAATAACAATGCAGAAACAACCTTAGTAAGCGTTGGTGGCGGAGACAACACCGATGTTATCCGCAAATGCTATGCCATGGGAATTGAAAACGCAATCCATATTGATGATCCTGCATTGGAAAAAATTGATTCATCAATCTCGGCCAGGGTATTACAAAAGGTTTATGAAAAAGAAAATTATGATCTGGTCATCACGGGCAAGCAAGCCCAGGATACAGATAGCGGACAGACAGGAATCATATTGGCTGAATATCTGGGAATTCCCTGTGTCAGTAATGTAGTCGCCTTGGAAGTTATAGATGATCAGCACATTAAAGCATCCCGCTTAGGTGATGCCGGAACTGAAATTATTGAATTTGAGTTACCTGCCGTTGTAACGGTCAGTGATAGTATTAATGAACCTCGGCTGCCGGCAATGCGCGGCATCATGATGGCAAAGAAAAAGAAAATCCAAGTCATGGATCTGGCTGCACTGGGAACTTCCTTTGATGAAGTCGGAGGTGGTGCGCCTAAATCGGAAGTTGTTGAATTTATGACATCGGAAACACGCCAGGCCGGTCAAAAATTTGAAGGCGATGCGGCTGAAATTGCGGCCAAAGTCGTTGGTCTTCTTGCCAATGAAGCAAAGGTGTTATAAGAAATTTAATCATAAAAATTTACTATTATCATTGGACATTAACCGGATTCATAGAAGGAAAACAATATTATGGCTAAAGTACTCGTAATCGCAGACATCAAACAAGGTGTTTTAAAAGGCAGCACAGCCGAACTTTTATCAAAAGCCAAAGCCATTGGTGCACAAACAGCGGTTGTGGCCGTTGGAAGCAATATAGAATCTCTAAGCTCTGAGTTGGCAAATGCAGGATCTGATACTCAATACATTGCAGATGATCCCAGTCTTGAACTATTTTCTGCAGGTCCTTTTGCAGCGTGTGTTGTTGATGCTGCCAAACAATTTGCTGCCAATCAGATCTGGTTTGGTTTTTCCGAAAGCGGTAAAGCCGTTGCCCCAAGGGTTGCAGCCCAACTGAATGCCGCCTGTGCAAGTGAAATTACAGACGTAACTCTGGATGGAGACCAAATCGAAGTAGTTAGACCTGCCATCGCAGGTAAAGTTATCCAACGCATTAAAGTAAATACCGAACAATTGGTTGCCGTTGTCAGAGCAGGGGCATTTGAGGCAACCGAAGGCATCACAGGAACTGAAAACGTTGTCAAACTTGCTGCTCCGGAAGCTGATTTAAAAGCTGTTATCAAAGAACTTATATCTGATGCAAGCGGTGAAATTGATCTGGCCGATGCAGACATCGTTATTTCAGTTGGACGAGGTGCCAAAGATCAAGCCGGTGTAGATCTTGTAAAAGAACTGGCCAACGATCTTACAGCAGGTTTTGGTGCTTCCCGCGCCATGGTGGATGGTGGTTTTATGGCACACAACAAACAAGTCGGACAAACCGGTAAAATAGTTGCTCCTTCCCTTTATATGGCATTTGGAATTTCAGGTGCTATTCAGCATCTTGCAGGGATGAACGGCTCAAAAGTAATTCTGGCTGTTAATAAAGACCCTGAAGCACCCATATTCAACGTGGCTGACTATGGTATAGTAGGAGATCTTTTTGAGGTGGTTCCGGTTCTTCGAGAAGAGATTAAAAAAATCAAAAGTTAGTTCAAGGTTTTTAATTTAAAAAGGCAATTTCAAAATCATGAAAACTTTTTTTGAAATTGCCTTTCACATTCACAGCAAATTCATTGTATAGATGAGGTATCTATGAATCCCCTTTTTATGTCTTTACTGCTCATAGTCGGGCTGGCGATTTTCAGTCGCACAATGTATTATAAAATTCGATTGATGATGGCACTTGAACCTGCCGATCGAGCCAATCAGATCAAAAAACGAATTAAAAATATGGTGATTATCGCACTGGGTCAAAAGCGCCTGGTGGGAAGAAAAAAAGAGTTGGCTGCCGGTATTATGCATGCTTTCATCTTCTGGGGATTCTGCGTTTTGTTGATCCGAAGCCTGAATCTTTACGGAGAGGGGTTTGTAAAAGGATTTCAGCTGCCTTTCTTTGGAGACGGATCAATACTGGGATATCTGTATATTGCTTTAAAAGATATCATGGAAGCAATTGTTCTATTGATGGCGGGTTATGCCATCTATCGCAGGGCGATTGTTAAACCTGAACGACTGCACAATACATGGGAAGCATATTTTGTTTTAGGCATGATCGTGGTTTTAATGATTTCCGATCTCTTGATTGACGGTGCCCGATATAATTTGATCAATTTGCATAATAATCCGGAGCATCTGCATTTTTTAAATAATCCCCAATACGGTTCCGAATTTCTCTGGACACCTGTTGCCGTGGGAGCTGCAAGCCTTATCTCCTGGACAAGTGCAGGTACTAACCAAGTTATACTGACCAGTATGTTCTGGCTGCACATTATCACACAATTAACCTTTCTTAATTTTCTGCCCCTGGGAAAACACTTTCATGTCATAACATCTCTTCCCAATGTATTTTTAAAGAACCTGGGTTATCCCCATGAAAAAATCAAGCTTCTGGATCTGGAAGATGAATCGGTCTGGGAAGATGAATCCCTGGGAGTCAATCATATACACCAGCTCAACTGGAAACAGGGACTGGATCTTTACACCTGTACCGAGTGCGGTCGATGTAAAGATGTCTGCCCAGCTTATATTACAGACAAGCCCTTAAATCTGTATGACTTTAACGACAGCCTGAAACATGAACTATATGATAATGCAAGCAACATTATTCAAAGAGGGAAATTAGCCGTCACAGGTACGGCTTTTGGTGTGATGGTTACCTCTTTTTTGAATACCATTATCAAAGCGACAAAGCTGCCTGTCACACTTCAAAAGAATGAAAACGCAGAACCAACAGATGAAATCAAAGCCCAGATGGCTGAACTTAACAGCAAAAAAACACTTGTCGGTGATGTGATCTCCGAAGACACTCTGTGGGCATGCACTACCTGCAGGGCATGTGAACAAGTCTGCCCTGTGACAATTGAACATGTTCCCCGCATCATTGCCATGAGACAGGGACAAACCTTAATGGCGGAAGCCTATCCAAAAGAGTTGAATGTAGCTCTTAAGGGTCTTGAGCGAAATGGCAATCCCTGGGGTATCGGGTATGACAAACGCGCTGATTGGGCCGAGGGGCTTGGTGTCAAAACAATGGCTGAGGACCCGAATGTGGACTATCTGCTCTGGGTCGGCTGTGCCGGTTCTTTTGATGATCGAACCAAAAAAGTATCCGCAAGTTTGGTCAAAATCCTGCAAAACGCATGTATCAGTTTTGCCATCCTGGGTGTAGAAGAAAAATGCACAGGTGACTTTGCCAGACGTGTGGGAAATGAAATGCTTTACCAGATGATGGCCCAGGAAAACATTGAAACCTTGAACCGATATAAGGTTAAAAAAATCATTGCAGCCTGCCCCCATTGTCTCAATGCGCTGAAGCATGATTACCCGCAACTGGGCGGAAATTACGAAGTGATTCACCATACTGAGTTTATTGAAAAGCTTGTAAAATCCGGCAGAATCACCTTGAACAAATCTTTGGAAGGATCTTTGACTTACCATGATCCCTGCTATCTGGGTCGATATAATGAGGTTTACGACCAACCCAGATCACTTCTGCAGTCCATATCAAAAGATGGTCTCACAGAACTTGACCGGAATGGCAAAGAAAGTTTTTGCTGTGGTGCCGGCGGTGGAAGAATGTGGATGGAAGAGACAATCGGCAAAAGAATCAATATAGAACGAGCCGAAGAAATTGTCGGTCAAAATGCACCGAATGTAGCTGTGGCATGCCCGTTCTGCTTAACCATGCTCGAAGACGGCATGAAAGAGCTGGGTAAAGAAGAAGAGGTCAAGACACAAGACATCTGTGAACTTGTGGCAAATAATATGATATAAGTTTAGATTAGATTATATTAACTGAAAAAAGCATCTACCATAAAAGACAGCCCCCGGATTAAATTTATTTGATCCGGGGGTTGTCTGTTTTTGGTCTTCTGTTTTTTTTTCAAGCAAAGGACAAAACACCATGATCGTAAGAAATATAAATGATAAAGAGGTGCTTGACACCACCTACAGAGCCCATGGCGGTGCCATTGCCCAGATGATTCTGGACCGCAGAACTTTAAAAGAGCTTGGTTTTCTGGCCATTGCCAGACTTGAACCCGGCAAAGAAATTGAGTCCCATGTCGACCCAATGGAAGAGATCTATTTTGTTGCAAGCGGTACAGGTATCATGCGGGTTGATTATGAAGAACAGCAGGTTAATCCCGGAGATGCCACCTGGATTCCTGTGGGGTCTGCCCACAGCCTTTTCAATAACGGGACGGAACCCTGCGTTATCCTGGTGGTTGCCTCCCCATGGGATAAATAAAGAAACAGGGGTCAGGGGGCCAGCAGAATCTGATCTTTAAAATTTTCAGTCAGGTCTAAGGAGAGTGCGGCAATGTCCGCCTCATTGTGGAATTCAACCATGAGTTCCCCTTTTTCACCGACCATAAGCCTCCCGTATTTTTCCACGACATCGGCCACCAGACTTGGTTCGACCGACCACCAGCCCCGAGTACGCAAAAGCAGTTCTTTTCCCTTTAATTTCCGGGGTGTGACAAGATCAATATCCCTGAACCAGGAATCCCATCCAATCTGTGCAGGTTCCTTTAAAACAGGGCTGACCGGATCATGATAAATGCGGCATCGTCCAAACAGTCTTAATCGAATCATTTCAACCCCTCCTCAACCAAAGATACCAGTTCCGGATTTTGGGGTAAATTCAAAGAAGACACAGGCAATCCGCAATTCTTGAATGCCATGTCCTGACAAAGCTTGAACAGTTCAAAAACCGTATCTTCATCCAAAAGCATCCCTTTTTCCGCAGCCCTGGAACAGGTATTCTCAAACAAGCTGAATCTCAATTCCCTGGCAGGCCGAAGCTGCGGATCAAACAAAGATATGCCCGAACGCTTTATCAGCTCAAAGTCCATGGTCTCCATCCGGAAAAAATAGTCCCGTGTTTTTCTGACATTGGGGTCATGGCCCCAATCATCTGTTGCTTGCATTTTAAACTCCTGAATCCATAGAAACGGCAATTCCCAGCAGCCGGATCATATTTTTTGAAAACACCAGCTCCATATCGTCTTTGGAATAGCCTGCCCTGGCGAGCATACGGTGTTGCAAATCAATCTCCGGTGCATGGGTAAACCAGGGCCAGTCGGTTCCAAAAATAATATGCTCCGGCCCATGGGCTTTTAAAAGAGCAACAAACTGATTTTCCTCCAGCACATGGGCTGCATTTGAGGTGTCAAAAAACAGATTGTCCATGGGGCAAAGATGAGTGCGAATATCATTAAACGGCGCTGCCAATCCACCCATATGCGCTGCAATAAAATTAATCTCGGGAAAATTTTTAACCAAACTGCCTAACCGTTCCGGTGTTGTATTATGTTCAGAATCACCTCCAAAAAAGGTGTCTGCCCCATACAGGGTATCTATAATCACAAAGAACCCAGACTGTTCAGTGATATTGAACTGTCGGATCAAATCAAACATATCAAAGGTCTTGGGATCATCCAAAGCAAATTTCTGGGAAAAGGAACACAATTTTATCCCTTTAATATTTCTTTGCTTAAATTTTACAAGCTCTTGTCTGTTGTCGCTGTATTCAGGATGAAGTGTGCCAGCCGTATACAAAAGATCCGAGGTTTCAACCGTCCTGTAAGATGATTCATTGACCTTGCCAACTTCTTTTGCCCCTGCAGTGGGAAGAATAAAACATCCCTTAACCGCATTGCTCCTCAGTTCATCTTCAAGGAACGACACGCCAACTCTATCTTCTGCCCCGTCTGCCTGCAACCCCAGGAAGTCAACCATCTCCTCTTTTTTTTTAACATTGGAGATAACTTTCGGGTGAAACAAATGGGCATGACCATCAATTATCATTTTCAACCACCATTTTTATTGATTTCTCCATAATATAAAGGCTGTTTTCACAACCCTATACAATTATTCAAATTCATATGAAAAATCAAGACCTATTCCAACGGCAAAATTTTTTTACGGATTGATCTTTTATATGAAAGTCTTCAAAAATTCAAACATTGACTTTCAATCTTTGTTGTGGGCAAACCAAGGTAAAAGAGCAGGTCTGCCCGTGGCAGTTATTAAAAAAAGAACCCTTTATTAATTGATCATATCGAACGGTTGCGGGCTGCCTTTCGTTTGTTTTTGTCCCGATATGCTTTGTTACATAAAAACATCAAACAATACAACAAGGTAGGATGGGCAAAGGTTTTTTCGTGCCAATCAAATGTGTGATGAATTAATAAAATCAATGATGAAATGATTCAAATAATGATACCCATCAAACATAAAAGCAAATCAAATACCGGTTTGGCATGTCTGAATAAGCATGTACCAAATATAAAAGTAATGTTGTTATCTTCACAAAAATCTGCTACCCCAATATTAAGAAAAAAATTTATTAACCGCAGATCACAAGAATATCAAAATATGATTTAATTGTCTTAATCGACTATTTCTTGTGCTGTTTTAATTGCTTGTGCTGTTTTAAATGAGAGGCAAAATAAAAAAACACAACAAAGGAGACAAAAAGAATGCTGAAACTTGGAGAAAAAGGAGCCATCCCCCAGAAAGACAAAAAAACCTATGCCATTGCCCCCCATATTCCCTGCGGAGTGGTAACCCCGGATCTTTTGAGAAAAATAGCCGACGTGTCTGAAAAATATAATGCCCAGGCCGTTAAGATTACCGGCGCAACCCGCATTGCCATTGTGGGACTCAAAGAAGAAGATATTGACAGTGCCTGGGAAGAACTGGGACTGGATAAGGGTGCTGCCGTAGGCTTGTGTGTCAGAAGCATCCGCAGCTGTCCCGGCAATACGTTCTGCACAATAGGCAAGCAGGATTCTCTTGGTCTTGGCATGAAGCTGGATAAAAAATATCACGGATTCAAGCTTCCGGGAAAATTTAAAATGGCTGTTTCCGGTTGCCATCTCAGTTGTGCCGAATCCTGGGTCAGGGATATCGGATTGATCGGAAAAAAAGACGGCTGGACATTAACCATAGGCGGAAATGTCGGTGCCCACCCCCGTATTGGTGACGTACTTTTGGAAGGCTTAGATGATCAAGGCGCTATGGATGCTATTGATAAAGTGGTTGCCCATTATCAGGAAAATGCAAAACCTGGTGAACGGCTCGGCAAAATGATCGACCGGCTTGGTCTTGACGGTTTTAAGGCTGCTGTGGCATAAACATTCATCCCCCTTTCCAACATGACCGGCAAGGGGGATATCTGCATCCTACTTAAATAAAATACCAGATCGGCCAGTGGCATTTATAAAAAATATTCAATTTCTTCCCGGGTAAGAATACTGTTTTTGTGTGGTTTTCTTCTGTCTGCGACTCTTCTTCTGTCATATTTTCGTCTGTCAATACCAAGCCGTGCATTTATGATGGAACGTAACCAAGCGCGAATGGATTTGCGTTGACGATTTGGTTTTTCACGAAAATCATAACGTCTTTCCCCTTTTGATCGGCGATCCTTGTTGACTCGACGGTCCTTATTTTTGCGACGATCCTTAGTGTTGTGATGATCCTTGTCTTTGAACCGACTCTTATCTTTGCAATTTTCTTTATCGTTGCAAAAATCTTGATGATCGACAGTATCAAAAAAATCTGTTCTTTGATTCATGGCAAGGTACTTTCGAGGCTTGAGCCCTATTTTGTTAGCAAAGATCCCAAATTAACGAAAAAAACTTTTTTTGAGCCTCACACTAAGATTTTGTTTTTCCAGGGATATTCAAACTCTTAATAAAAACATAACATTTTTCAATACAAATGCAAGCAGCTTTTTATGACCTTTTCAACTGTTGTTTTCCAGCTCAAAAGACACTGGATAAACCCGTAACTTTTATTTTTGCGCCATCATATGGCAATCAAAGTTCAGGTTGACACATTCTTTGTTGTGCATTATTAGGATGCCGGGACAATATGATCTGTTTTTGAAAAACAACCTTCCCCATTGAATGGAAAAATTTTTATGAAAAAATTTTACTACCTGATTCATATTCAATACATGGGTTACCGATACCATGGCTGGCTTAAACAACCCGGATTAAAAACCATTGAATTTATGATCGAAAAAACAACAAAATTTATTTTAGGCCATACAGACTTTAAAATCTTAGGAACCAGCCGAACAGATGCAAAAGTATCTGCCAATCATTCCGCGTTTGAACTTTTTGTCAATGATCCGTTAGACACCAATCAATTGTTCATGGATTTTAACCAAAACTTACCCAACGATATCAAGGTGATAAAAATAGAAGAAAAGGACAAGAACTTCAATATCATTAATGCCCCGAGAATCAAAGAGTATCTGTATTTATTTTCTTTTGGAGAAAAGAGCCACCCTTTCAGTGCCCCACTTATAAGTTCATTTCAGTATGACCTTGATCTTGATTTGATGAAAAAAGGTGCACTATTATTTAAAGGCAAACATAATTTTATAAAATATTGCACAAAACCAAAGCCAGGAACAAAGTTTAAACGAGAAATCCTGGTCAGCAAGATCAAAAAAAACACAATTTTTAAAGCCAATTTCTTCCCGGATAAAACCTATGCCTATCACATACATTCAGCAGGATTTTTAAGGTATCAAGTGAGGCTGATCATGGGACAGCTTTTGAGTCTTGGAAGGGGGGAAATAAGGTTGGGCGACATTAAGGAATCACTTGAAGGAAAAGATAACAGACCTCTGCGGCACATTGCACCATCCTCTGGTCTGGTCTTGCATAAAATCAACTTTGATTCATAAAAAAATCAGATCCCCCCCATATGGGGGATGTTTTTTTTCTTTATCTGATTTATCAAATTCAATAATATATAGATCTTTTTATATGAAAGTCTTAAAAAATTCATACAAAGACTTTTCATCTTTGTTGTGGGCAAACATGGGTGAGAGACCAAGTCTGCCCGTGGCAGTTTATATGAAAGAACTTTTAACCTGATGAAATTAAATATCTTTCATTGTTTGTTGTGGCATAGTGATCTGCCATGACCTTTATAGAAAAGCCTTTTAACCGGGAGGATCATCAATGAACCAGAGTTCTGAAATATTTGAAAAATACTACCGTGATTATTGCGACCAAATCGCTAAAACAAATCTTGCGTCCATACAGAATATACTTGGAATTGAAACAGATGAGGATCAAATACTGATTCGTTTTTTTAACAAAGATTACCATTACCTGATTTCGCAAAATGAAATAACGGATACATCAGGCAACAGGCCGGATTACAGGATTTGTGTCATCCTTGCCAAATATATTTTGTTATGCCCCGAGCAATTGCACAATGATACAAAATGGGTGTCATTTAAGGATTTTAAAAAAACGTCCCATTTTACCAATGTAAACTTTTTTAAAAGCGATACAGAACAGGTTATTCTCAAACATTTTTCAGGCAGGCTTGATGAACTTTTTAAAGCCGGTAAAAAACTGGGCGGGGTCCGTTACGAAGCGGACATGCCCTATGATCTGGCAATAAAGTTTGACGCCCTTCCCCGGATATCGCTTTTGCTGTTGTTTAACGACAGGGATGAAGAATTTCCTGCTCAATGTACTGTGCTGTTTCAAAAACATTCGGAATTTTATCTTGACCCGGAATCTTTGGGCATAACCAGTGCAGTTCTTGCAAACAATCTGATAAAAACAATGCAAAATCTTTAAAAAACAGACCAAATCAAATCCGGCATTGGGTTTTGCGTTTGCATTTAAAATTAAAAACAAAAGCGCATTGTTTTAAAAAATTATTTTTGAAACAATGCGCTTTTTAAATTATCAACTAACGGCCATGGCAGATTGACTTGCCACAACAAAAAACAAACCCCTTATCATATAAAATATATTGAGATGGGCATCATATAAAAAACCAGGCTTAAGAAATGGGTTTCATGGCCCCCATGTATCCGCGCAGTTTTTTTCCGATCCGTTCAACACCTGTGGAACGGATGGCCTCATTGGTTTTGATAAGTTTTATGTTATCCACGCCATTGGTTTCAACCGTCAAACCTTTACCTATGACATCAATATCAAGTTTTTTCATGAAGTCACAAAGCAATGGAACGGCCTTATGGTTAAACAGATAACATCCGTATTCGGCTGTATCGGAAATGACCACATTCATTTCATAAAGTTTTTTGCGTGCCACCAGGTTTGCAATCAAGGGCAGTTCATGAAGGGATTCATAGTAGGCGGATTCTTCACCGATACCAGTTGAGACCATTGTTTCAAATGCCAGTTCCACACCTGCCTTGACAAAGGCAACCATAAGAACGCCATTGTCAAAATATGCCTGTTCCGGGATCTCCTGATCTGTTGGGGTGGATTGTTCAAAAGCAGTCTGGGAGGTTTCTTCTCTCCATTTGAGCAGGTTGGCATCATCGTTTGCCCAGTCTTCCATCATGGTTTTAGAAAATTCGCCGGACATGATGTTGTCCATGTGCTGGTTGAACAAAGGAGTAAGAATAGTTTTCAATTCTTCACAAAGTTCCTGGGAAACAATTTTTTCAGGATTGCTCAACCTGTCCATCATATTGGTGACACCACCGTGTTTCAAGGCTTCTGTAATGGTTTCCCATCCATATTGAACCAGTTTGGAAGCATATTCAGGAGGAACGCCTGTTTCAATCATTTTATCATAGCACAGCAAAGACCCGGTCTGGAGAACACCGCAAAGGATGGTCTGTTCTCCCATGAGATCTGATTTTACTTCCGCCACAAAAGAAGAATGAAGTACCCCTGCCCTGTCGCCCCCTGTACCGCAGGCATAGGCTTTGGCAAGTTCCATCCCTTCGCCTCTGGGGTCGTTTTCCTTGTGAACGGCAATCAATGTGGGTACGCCAAATCCCCGTTTGTATTCTTCCCGTACCTCTGTTCCGGGAGACTTTGGTGCAACCATGATAACGGTGAGATCTTTTCTGATCTGCATGCCCTCTTCCACAATATTAAAGCCGTGAGAGTATGACAGACACGCATCCTGTTTCATCAAAGGCATGACTGATTCAATCACATTGGTGTGCTGTTTGTCCGGGGTCAGGTTGATCAACAGATCAGCCTGGGGAATCATCTCTTCATAGGCTCCCACAGAAAACTTGTTTTCAGTTGCGTTTTTCCAGGACTGACGTTTTTCTTCAATGGCTGCGTCCCTAAGGGTATAGGATACATCCAGACCGCTGTCTCTCAAGTTTAGTCCCTGGTGAAGTCCCTGGGAACCGCACCCCACTATGACTATTTTTTTGCCCTTCAAGGCTTCAACGCCATTGAATTCAGATGAATCCATAAATCGGCACTGGGAAAGTTCTTCCAATTGTCGTCTCAATGGCAAGGTATTAAAATAATTTTGGCCCATGGTATTCTCCTTATAAATACAATTCAAGTGTTTTACGAAATTAACTTCTTGTATTAATGGACCATATTTATAATTGCGTCAAATGAATCATTTGCAATGTTATGTTTTGAATATTGCAATATTATACCCTGCTTTAATATTGCAACTATTAATATACAACTGATGTATTATTGCAAAATTTAAAACATAGTGTTAAGCATTGAAACATGGATATTCGAAATTTAAAGCTTTTCAGGCACCTTGCAGACACCTTGCATTTTGCAAGAACCAGCCAGGCATGTTATATCACGCCGTCGGCATTGACAAGGGTGATCCAGCGGATGGAAGCAGAGGTAGGTGAAACGCTTTTTATCCGGGACAACCGCTCCGTGGAATTGACGTCGGCCGGAATGGCGTTTAAAAAATATGCCGATGATGTTTTGCGGAGGTGGAATCGGCTCCATGACGAGCTGTCGTCCGATGATATTTTACAAGGCGAGCTGTCGTTGTATTGCTCTGTAACCGCAGCCTATGGCATCCTTCCCAGCGTAATGGCAAGGTATCGAAAGACCCATCCCAGAGTCCGGATACACCTTGAAACCGGGGATGCGGCAAAAGCCCTGCAAAAACTGTCAAACCAGGATGCGGATGTGGCCATTGCTGCCCTGCCTGACACATTACCCAAAGACCTTGTTTTTCAAACCTTGTCCAGGACACCGCTGGTTTTTATCGCACCATTGCAATACCCTGATATAGTGATTCATACGATCGATGGGATAGACTGGGAACAGACCCCGTTAATCATTCCGGATCACGGGTTGAGTCGGGACCGCATAGACCAGTGGTTTGCAAAGGAAAATTTTGTTCCCAATATTTATTCCCAGGTTGCTGGCAATGAGGCTATCATTGTCATGATCAGCCTTGGCTGTGGCATTGGTCTTGTTCCCAGGATGGTGCTTGAAAAAAGCCCTTTTTTAAACCAGGTAAAAATCCTGTCAGGTGCCCCTGTACTGCCGCCCTTTGTCATCGGGCTGTGTACCCGAAAAAAAAACCTTGTCAATCCTCGGGTCAAGGCGTTATGGAGTATGGCCAGTGAAAAATGATTCAGTGTGCCTTAACCGCCTTTATGTTCTAAGATACTTGCAAAAACAAAAAAAATCCCTGAACAAGGATATTGCTCAGGGACTTTATTTTTTCAAGTCACAGAAGTGACTTTTTTTCAAAATTTAAGTAAAACGGCTAACTAAAGCACGGTTACATTTGTTGCGGCAGGACCTTTTTGTCCTTCTTCGATGTCGAATGAAACACGATCCCCTTCATTGAGGGATTTAAAACCGGTTGTATTAATGCCTGAATGATGCACGAATACATCTTTTCCGCCGTCTTCTTGTTCGATAAATCCAAAACCTTTTGAGTCGTTAAACCATTTTACGATACCATTAGCCATGTTGGCAATCTCCTGTAATAAAAAATAAAAATACTAGCTTCTAACTTTGGGGGGCAAACCACACTTGAATATTGGGGATATACACCTTAAGGAGGAAACATATGCGCTTTATACATTGACGCAATATTTATCATCATATAGGAATATTAAAAAAAGTCAAGTTCTATTATTGTTTTTTATTGGCCACAGATCAATAGTGTCTTTTTATTTGATTGCAAATCATTATCAATAGTGTATGATGCGTGATTGTATTCAAGCAAAGAGGCATTCCTTGTTGGAATCATTTTTTTTTAATTTATCTTCGCTACCCTTGTTTTTGTCCAAGCATTGAATGTTAAGGGAATCAGAAGACGTTTTTCAAGGCAATTCGATAACCAGGTTTCGTTGATGCTGTAAGGTTTTAATTTTTTTTTAAATAGCGGCCCTGGCAAATCAAGCTGCCACAACAAAGTTTGAAAGTCGCTGTTTGGATTTTTAAAAACTTTCATCTAAAAAAATGCTTTAATCAGGAGAGATATGTCTTCACTTCGTATCCGTTATCAAACTATTGAGTTTAAAGATGTCGATATTCATGTTCGTACGTTACGAGACACACTCCAATATCTTGATGTTAATGGTGTTGCTGAAAAATTGGGCATATCATCGGCCACATGGCCGTTATTTGGGGTTATCTGGCCTTCTGGAAAGGTGCTTGCACATCACATGATTGATTATGAAGTTGATGGGAAACAAATTTTAGAAGTCGGCTGTGGTATTGGGTTGGCCAGCTTGGTACTCAACCATCGCCTCGCAGATATTACCTCTACAGACTATCATCCGGAAGCTGAACCGTTTCTGATGGAAAACGTTAAGCTCAACAAGGGTAAAAAAATACCGTTCATTCGTATGGGATGGTGTGACAGCAATATTAATTTAGGTACATTTGATCTTATCATTGGAAGTGATTTGTTGTATGAACCAGATCATGCCGAGCTGTTGTCCGGTTTTATTGATCATCATGCAAATCAGCATTGTGAAGTGATAATTGTTGACCCTGGACGCGGCAAACATGCGCGTTTCAGCAAAAAAATGGTGAACCTTGGGTATTCTCATACGCAAAGCAAACCGGTCGATACGAACTATCTGGTCCGACCATTCAAAGGACAAATTCTAAGCTATTCACGTTAGCGAAGGACTCTTTTGCAAATTCATATTACCTCAACCATTTGGATAAGCCCAATGAACAGATTCAGTGAACAGGTACGACTTCTTGCCCCGGAACTCAAGGACAAGGGAATCGACCCCCCATAGGGAATAAAGATTTTTTTTATTCCAGGATATATGAATTTATTCCGGTTCAGATAAATTTCTTTCAGGTTCCAGGTGAACCATTACATCAATAATTTTGGGATTTTTTTGAATAAGGGCCTGTTTTACCTCTTCAGATATATCATGGCCCTGGATAACAGACAAGTGTCCGTCAACTTCCAGGTGAAGATCAATATAAATATAATTGGCAAGCTTGCGGGTTCTCAATTTATGGACGCCTTTAACATTGCGTATGGTTTTTATGGTTTTTTCCAGTTCAATAACTTTTTGCTTTGAAATACCTGTGTCCAAAAGATCATTAATATTGGTGAAAAAAATCTCAAGGCCTACTTTAACAATAAAAGCTGATACAATTATTGCACCGATCTGGTCTAGAAAACCCAATCTTGGATCTATTAAAGAAGCCAAAATCGCTATAAGGACGGGGATGGAGGAAAACGCATCGCTTCTATGATGCCAGGCATTGGCTTTAAGAGAAGATGAATTGATTTTAATGCCAACTTTATATGTCACCTTGAAAAGTATTTCTTTCACAAAAATGGAAATCAACGGACCAATAGTGACGATCCAGTTCAATTGAGCCTGCTTCCTTTCCAATAAAGATACTATACCATTATATCCAATTGTACAGGCAACCAAAATAAGGATAAATCCAATAATAATGGTAATAAAAGATTCTATTTTCTGATGCCCATAGGGATGGTCATCATCCGGCGGTGCAGTCCAGTATTTTACACCGAACAAAATGACCAGGTCAGATGATGTGTCTGAAAAGCTGTGCAGGGCATCTGCAACAACTGCCTGGCTGTTACCCAGAAAACCAATTAAAAACTTGATGACGGAGAGTATTATATTTGCCACAAGGCCTATCAAGGTAATATTTTGAATTTGGTTTTTTTTGTTCATTTTATTTGATTGCAATTTTTTTTATTCTTTTAAAAGCTTAATTTTTACAATTTGTCCTTTTTTATTAATATATGCTATACCTTTTGCCAAGGTCCGCTGCGATTCAGAACTAACGATTTCTACGCCCTCTTCATAAAGAATAATTGACAAAAACTCTTCTTTTTTTGAGTCTGATTTGTTTTTTAAAGTATTGGTATTCGATGATGTTGCTTTTTTGGGGCTGCGGCTCATTTCAGATGGAGTTTTACTCATTTCATAACGCGCTTTGTTTCTTTCTGAAATTAGATCTGAAACATTTGAATAATTGTTTTCTTCTTTTTCATTCCGGCAAGCTGAAATTTCAAAACACAAAATTAACAATGCATACAAAAAAAATCTTGATTTCATCTTATTTCCTCTGGACAAATCTGTTCCTTTGGCTGTGAAACAGCTATTCAATATTATCATTTTATAATGATCATAAAAAAAAAATCGGAATTGATTATCCTCATTTTTCTATTTTGATCATATTATTCTCCTTTGGTAAAGAATTAAATTTCCCAAATGTCCTTTAATCAATATCAATAATTGAGCAGCAAGTAATATACCAAAAAAAACAGTTGTTCAATTGATATTTTTAATTCTTACAATCTGGCTCAAAGAATATGGCACGAAGAATTAGGCTTGAAAAAAAAATCAAAAGCAACTATATATAAGCGTCCGGCTGTGCAGGCCGGGTTTGGATAATTCTGATCGGTCGCCTCGTAACAGAAGGCCATGAACCTCGTCAGGTCCGGAAGGAAGCAGCGATAAGTGATCTCTTCTGTGTCGTGGATCGATCCCGGTCACGCAATTTTCCTTTAACCCTTCTGCCAGCCGGATCCTTTCTTTTAAACCCCATTTTTTTTATATCTTGACATGTTTTTAAACAGACTTATTTTTCTGCCATAATTTAATAGATAATTTTTTAGTAAAGCAATCTTTATGATAAGGAATATTTGGAGCAGGAGAAAAAATTGGCAAACGAAAAAAAAAAAATAAAAGAAACCAAAAATGAGGATTCTCCCAAAAACGAGGCTGAAAAAGCTAAGACCAAAGACGATTCCGATAAACCAGCAAAAAAAGATACATCTGAAAAGGAAGGTATCAATGAACTCAAAGAACAGCTTTTATTTGAAAAGGAGCGTGTGTTGAGGCTTTCTGCTGAATTTGAGAATTATAAAAAAAGAAAACAGCGGGAATCAGATGAATTTAAAAAATTTGCCAACGAAACGGTCTTTAGACAATTTTTAACTGTTGTGGATAACCTTGAAAGAGCAATTCTTTCAGCAGAAGAAGTTTCAGAAGATGACGGCTTGCTCGAAGGAGTCAAACTGACATACAAGGATATTATCAAATTGTTTGAAACCTTTAATGTTAAACCGGTAGAGGCTGAAAACAAACCGTTTGATCCCAATTTTCACCAGGCCGTCAATCAGGAAGGTACAGATGAAGTTCCTGAAAACACTGTTATAACGGTACTTCAAAAAGGGTATCTTCTTCACGACAGGTTAATCAGGCCTGCTATGGTTGTTGTCTCAAAAAAAATTGAAAAAACAAAAGAAAAAACAAAAGAAAATTAAAGATATCTCGGAGGGTATGTTATGGGTAAAATAATCGGAATAGATTTAGGAACAACCAATTCCTGCGTAGCCGTTATGGAAGCGGGCGGTGAAGCAAAAATCATCACAAATGCAGAAGGTGGAAGAACAACACCGTCTATTGTTGCGGTGTCTGAAAGCGGTGAACGAATTGTTGGTCAGGCAGCAAAGAGACAGGCGGTCACCAACCCTGAAAACACGGTATTTGGTGTAAAAAGATTGATTGGAAGAAAATTCAATTCAAACGAAATTCAAATGGACATCCCGAATCTTCCTTATAAAATTGAAGCCGCCTCCAATGGCGACACCCGAATCAATTTAAGAGGAAAACAACACAGTCCTGCTGAAATCTCATCCTTTATATTGGCCAATATTAAAAAGACGGCTGAAGACTATTTGGGAGAAGCGGTCACAGAAGCGGTTATCACCGTACCCGCTTATTTTAATGACAGCCAGAGGCAGGCTACAAAAGACGCAGGAAAAATCGCCGGGCTTGAAGTAAAGAGAATTATTAATGAACCAACAGCCGCCTCATTAGCTTATGGTCTGGACAAAAAAGGCGAAGAAAAAATTGCCGTATTTGATTTGGGCGGCGGTACATTTGATGTTTCAGTCTTAGAGATCGGTGACGGAGTGTTTGAAGTAAAATCAACATCCGGGGATACCCATTTAGGCGGGGAAGATTTTGACCTGAGAATCATTGATTATATTGCCGATGAATTTAAAAAAGAGCAGGGAATCAATCTCAGGACGGATAAAATGGCGCTTCAGCGCCTTAAAGAAGCAGCTGAAAAAGCAAAGATGGAATTGTCAACATCCACTGAGACCAGCATCAACCTGCCGTTTATCACGGCAGACGCTTCAGGGCCGAAACATCTTGACGTAAAACTGAGCAGGGCAAAACTTGAATCCCTGGTAGCCGATCTTTTGGATAAACTTGAAAAACCTTGCCGGGTTGCTTTAAAAGAAGCCAACCTGGGATCAGGTGGCGTTGACGAAGTGGTTCTGGTCGGTGGTATGACTCGTATGCCGGCAGTGCAGGAACGGGTTGAGAAAATTTTTGGACAAAAACCCCACAAGGGTGTAAATCCTGACGAAGTCGTTGCCATGGGTGCGGCAGTGCAGGCGGGTGTTCTCCAAGGGGATGTAAACGACGTTCTTCTGCTTGATGTTACACCGTTATCACTGGGTATTGAAACCTTGGGCGGTGTTATGACTAAACTTATCGATAAAAACACAACCATTCCGACCAAAAAGAGCCAGGTATTTTCAACCGCTGCTGACAATCAGCCGGCTGTTTCCATTCATGTTCTCCAGGGTGAAAGACAAATGTCTGCAGACAATAAGACGCTTGGACAATTTGAACTGTCTGATATTCCACCTGCACCAAGAGGAGTTCCCCAGATTGAGGTTTCATTTGATATTGACGCCAATGGGATTGTTCATGTAGCGGCAAAAGACAAGGCAACCGGCAAAGAACAGTCCATTCGTATCACGGCGGCCAGTGGCCTTTCAGAAGACGAAATCAACAAAATGGTCAAGGATGCGGAACTGCATGCCGAAGACGACAAGCAAAAAAGAGAACTGGTTGATACCAAAAATAATGCAGAAGCACTTGTTGACCAGACTGAGAAGACTTTGAAAGAGCATGGAGACAAGGTTGATGAAGAGACCCGTAAAAATATTGAATCTGCTGTTGAAGCATTGAAACAGACCAAAGATTCAAGCAATCTTGATGACATCAAACAGAAAATTGAAGCCTTGTCACAGGCATCTCATAAGCTTGCAGAAGTCATGTACCAGCAGGCAGCCAAGGATGGACAAGGCGGTCAAGGTACGGATGCCGGAGCCTCTCCTCAGGAAGATGACGATGTTGTTGATGCGGATTTCGAAGAGGTTAAAAAAGACAAGTAAAGTAAAAAATATAAAACCTGTTGAATATAGTCCTGCCGTGTTTTATAGTTTCACGGCAGGATTTTTTTTATATAGAATGAGGGGCTGTTGTTTTGAAATGATTATAACTGAAATTTTAACAAGAAACGCATTGATGTATAAATGCGAGACCGCACTCGTAGAATGTATACCTTCTTTGAATTCCCGGAAAACCATTACCTGGGAAGAATTTTACAGGAAATCAAACCGGCTTGCAAACGCCTTTGAAAACCGGGGTATCCAAAAAGGGGACAAAATTGTACAATTGATGACCAATTGCCTTGAATGGCTTCCCATTTATTTTGGCATACTTTATACGGGTGCTTGGGCAGTCCCGTTAAACTTCAGGTTTGAATCCGACAAAATTCTTCTTTGCACCAATACGGCTGAAGCAAAAGTTTTCATATTCGGTGAAGAATTCATTGAAAGAATTGAAGCAATCCGAGATGAACTGGAAAAATATGTTCAGCTCTGGATTTTTACTGGGCCTGCTAACTTATGCCCTGACTGGGCAGTTCAATATGATACGTTTATAGAGACACAATCATCAGACGCCCCCCCTGATGTTGACCTTGATGTCGAGGATGCTGCTGCCTTATATTTTACAAGTGGCACAACAGGTAACCCCAAAGCCGTTCTTTTAACCCATAGAAATCTTGAGCATGCCTGCCATGTTGAACATGCCCATCATAATCAGACCCATGAAGACATTTTCCTTTGTATTCCGCCCCTGTATCATACAGGTGCCAAAATGCACTGGATGGGCAGTTTTCTTGTGGGAGGTAAAGGTATTATTCTTAAAGGAGTAAGTCCCCAATGGATTATTGAGACCATCTCCCAAGAGCAGTGTACCATTGTCTGGCTTTTGGTTCCTTGGGCCCATGATATTCTGATTGCCATTGAAAATAAAGAAATTGATCTTTCAAAACACAGACTTTCCCAATGGCGTTTGATGCATGCCGGTGCCCAGCCGGTTCCGCCAAGCCTGATTGAAAACTGGAAAAAATATTTTCCAGGACAAGATTATGATACCAACTACGGACTTACCGAATCAACAGGTCCGGGGTGTGTTCATTTAGGAATTGACAATGCCGATAAAATAGGGCCTATTGGATCACCTGGATTTGACTGGGAAGCAAAAATTGTAGATAAACAGGGAAACCTGCTTTTCGGCAATGAATCAGGCGAACTTATTGTCAAAGGCCCGGGTGTGATGAAAGAATACTATAAGAACCCCCAGGCCACAGCAGAGACCATCAAAGACGGCTGGCTTCACACCGGCGATATTGCACGATATGATATAAACGGGTTTATATGGCTTGTGGACCGGAAAAAAGACATGATTATCTACGGCGGAGAAAATATTTTCCCTGTTGAAATTGAAAATTTTTTCCTTAAAAATAAAAAAATAAAAGATATTGCCGTCATCGGTATCCCGGACGAGCGTTTGGGAGAAATTCCAGCCGGGATCATCAGTGTTAAGCCCGGGTGCATACTTTGTGAAAGTGATATTATCGAATTTCAACAAGAATTGCCCCGATATAAACACTTGAGAAAGATTTTTTTTGGAGATGTTCCGCGAAATCCCACCGGAAAAATCGAAAAACCAAAACTGAGAAGAATATATGCTGAAGATAAACGAAAAGATATTCGAAAACTTCTTCGATAGTCCTTATAAAGGAGATAAAGTGAACGTTTTATTCTGCGGAATGATATGCAGGATTATTCTTCCTTTTATCCTGATCTGGTCTGTTGTTTTTTCAACCGTATGTGCATCCGCTGCAAACACCAGCACGGATAAGGTTAAAGAAAATATTTTAGACGCCATTGAAAAAAAATATACCGGCAAAAGCTTTGAAGCATCGTTTACACAGAGTGTAACGCTTGTAGCCATTGACAATACTCAAAAAGCATCAGGAAAAGCATCTTTTAGCCATCCAGGAAAAATGAGATGGGAATATCTGGAACCTGAGCGCCATGAAATTATTACTAACGGCAGCTCTCTTTGGATTTACCGGCCGGAACTGAATCAGGTTATGCAATCAGATACAGCTTCGTTTTTCAAACCAGGCTCAGGAGGAGATTTTTTATCAGATATTTCCCTTGTCAGAAAAAATTATATTATCAGTATAAAAGCAGTCACAGCAGAGTATGTGGAAATCAAGCTGATTTCAAAACAAGAAACTCATAATTTTTCTTCAATTGTGATTCGAATATCACAAAAAAACAGTGAAATTGAAAGGGTTTTTAGCTATAATACTTACGATGATACCACCACCTTGTTTGAATTCAGTGATATTCAATTTAAAGAGATTGACCCGGCCATATTTGAATTTAACCCGCCTGAAAGGTCGGATATAATAAAAATGGACTAATAATTATTTTAAGGTTACACAATGAAAGATAGAATCAGACAACTTGCCAAAGAAAAAAATGCCATCATCCTTGCCCACAATTATCAACCCCCTGAGATTCAGGATATTGCGGATCTGTGTGGGGATTCTCTTGAATTGAGTATCAAAGCCTCGAAAACCAAAGCCGACGTAATTGTTTTCTGCGGTGTCCATTTTATGGCGGAAACAGCCTTTATTCTGTCTCCCGAAAAAACCGTATTGCTGCCCAATACTGACGCAGGCTGTCCCATGGCAGATATGGTTGAGCCTATTGCGTTAACCGCCAGAAAAAAGGAACTGGGAAATATTCCCGTTGTCACTTATGTAAATTCTTCTGCTGCCGTCAAAGCAGTTTCCGACATCTGCTGTACATCTGCAAATGTTATAAAGGTTGTCAACAGCATTGGTGCCGATCAAATCCTGATGACACCGGATCGGAACCTTGCTAAATATGCAGCTGCAAACACGACCAAGAAAATTCATCTGTGGGATGGATATTGCCCCTTTCACAACACCTTGTCTGCACAGGATGTCCATCAGGCAAGAAAAGAGCATCCTGAAGCGCTTTTTATTGCCCACCCGGAATGTCCGCCTGAAGTTCTTGCTCTTGCCGACAGCATCCAGTCCACCTCTGGAATGATAAAATTTGCCGGAGAGTCTGACCGGAATTCTTTTATTCTCGGAACGGAAACAGGGTTGCTCTACCCAATCTCAAAAGCCTATCCTAATAAAAAATTCTATCCTGCATCTGAAAAAATGTATTGTAAGGATATGAAAAAAATTACGCTTAATAATTTGGCTGACAGTCTGGAAAATTTAACCGGAAAAATAACGGTTCCGGAAGATATCAGAAAAGCGGCTTTAGGGTCGGTTCAAAAAATGATCAATCTGTAAACCATAAGGTTATAAAACACTTAAATCCAATAAAAGCAGTAGCCTTAAAATAAATCAAGGCTCCTGCTTTTTTTTATGGTTAAAATGTTGATCAACGATCACATTGAATCAAATACTTCATCCGGTATATCTGCATTAGTATAAAATTTTTGAACATCATCGCAGTCATCTAAAACATCCATGAATTTGATCATCTGTTCGGCCTCTTTGCCATCCACCTTTGTCATATTCTGAGGAAGCATGGTGATTTCAGCCATTTCATACTTGATTCCTGCTGCATCAACAGCTTCTTTGACTGCATCAAAGTCTGCAGGTTCCGTAATGATATCAAAGGAATTAGTCTCTTCTCTGATGTCTTCAGCTCCGGCTTCAAGAGCCACTTCCATCAGCGTCTCTTCATCGGAATCCTCTTTGCTGACAGTCAACACTCCTTTTTTATCAAACATCCAGGCAACACAACCATCTGTTCCCACATTCCCGCCGGCTTTACCAAATGCATGGCGGACCTCTGCAATGGTTCTGTTTTTATTATCTGTTAAACATTCGACCAGAACAGCAACCCCGCCGGGGCCATATCCTTCATATACGATTTCTTCATAGTTAACACCCTCAAGCTCGCCGGTTCCTTTTTTAACCGCTCTTTCAGACGTATCCTTGGGCATATTCTGGGATCTGGCTACACTCAACGCATGCCTTAATCTGGGATTTGCTTCAGGATCACCCCCGCCCATCCTTGCAGCAACTGTAATTTCTTTTATCAATTTGGTAAAAAGTTTACCCCTTTTGGCATCTGTAGCGCCTTTTTTATGCTTTATGGTCGACCATTTGCTATGTCCTGACATCTTTTATATCCTCCTTACTTCTTACCTTTTGCTATAATATATATTTCTTTACTCTGTTTTCTGCAGCTATCCGGTTTAAATATTTTGCATTCTTTAAATTTTGATTTAACACTTTTTTGAAAGGCATTAAAGTCATTTCCCTGAAATATCTTGCAGACAAAATTGCCGTTTTGAACCAAAAAATTCTTTGCTATGGTCAGAGCCATATCACAAAGTTCAAAAGATCTTAATGCATCCACATCCTTTCTTCCGGTTGTTGCCGGTGCCATATCACTGAGTATTACATCGAATCCTCTGTTTTTATCTAAAAAAGCGGCATTATCCTGATTTAAGATATTATCTTTAATCGCCACTACATTATCGGGCAGTTTAATCTCGATTGGTTTTAAATCAATACCTTTCACCAGACCTTTGTTTCCCACCTGTTTTGCGGCATACAACAACCATGATCCGGGCGCACACCCAAGATCAAGCACTTGGTCATTTTTTTTTATGACCTTGAATTTATTCTGAATTTCTTCAAGTTTGTATATGGATCGTGCCGGATAATTTTCAGCTTTTGCCCGATGGGTCAGATGATCTGCCCATTGGTTTTTGCTTGACTTGTTTTTGCCTGATTGGTTTTTGACTGATTTGTTGCTGGCTTGTTTCTTTTTTTTGGCTGCCATTAAAACAATACCTCCATGGCACTTTTTAGAAAGCTGACACTTTCAAATGTCATTGTGTCTATTCCTGATACCTGCTTGATCGTATTGGCAGGGATAAGGCACCTTGTAAATCCCATTTTTGCAGCTTCCTTTACTCTTGCCTGAACATGCCCCACAGCCCGGATTTCCCCTGTTAATCCGATTTCCCCTATTAGCGTTGTCTTCTTGTCCACTGGTTTATCCAGAAAACTTGATGCCAGGGCTGCTGCAATGGCAAGATCTGCCGATGGTTCAACTATTTTTACCCCGCCTGTGACATTCATAAAAATATCAAGGCCGGAAAGATTCATTCCAAGCCTTTTTTCCATCACGGCAACAATCAAGGCCACCCTGTGAGTATCCAGGCCCAAAATCGTTCGCCTTGGGGTTCCCAGGCTCGAACTGGCCACAAGACCCTGAATTTCAACCAGAATGGGCCGCGTTCCTTCCATGCAGGAGGTTACCACAGACCCCGGTGCAACTGCGGAACGTTCAGCCAAAAAGACTGCGGATGGATTTGGAACCTGGGCAAGGCCTTTTTCATTCATTTCAAACACACCGATCTCATTTGTGGGACCAAACCTGTTTTTAACAGCTCTTAAAATTCTGAACACATGACTTTTGTCCCCTTCAAAATAAAGGACAGTGTCCACCATATGCTCCATGATCCTTGGCCCTGCAATGGCACCCACTTTGGTCACATGGCCCACCAGAAAAATGGGAAGGCCGGTTGATTTTGCAAGCTTCATAAACTGCATGGCAGCTTCCCGGATCTGTGTCACACTGCCCGGCGTTGATGAGACATCCGGATGAAAGACCGTCTGAATGGAATCAATTACCATGGCATCGTATTTTGACAATTCCACCATGGCCAAAATGGATTCCAAATCGGTTTCAGACACCACAAACAAAGAAGAACCATGGGAATCAAGCCTTCTACCCCTCATGGAAATCTGTTGAACAGATTCTTCTCCTGACACATAAAGGCATTTTTTACCGGCATTGGATAATATTGACAATATCTGAAGCATTAAGGTGGATTTTCCGATTCCAGGGTCTCCGCCAATCAAGATCAATGAGCCGTCTACAATGCCGCCTCCCAGTACCCGGTCAAATTCCGCCACACCGGTTTCGAGCCTTTCGGTTTCTTTGACTTCCACAGAATCAATCAAGACAGGTTCTGATAAAAAAGAGGATTTTCTCTTTTTTAAGACACCAGCACCGATTCGTTCTTCCACCAAAGTATCCCAGGCACCGCAATCCGGACATTTACCCATCCATTTCGGGGTCTGCCCGCCACAGGACTGGCATTTGAATGTAAACTTTTCCTTTTTTTGCAAATTGTTTCCATACTTGTTTATAATTTATAAAGTCTTGACTTATACCATTTTGCGGTCTCTATATCAAGATTCAGGTAAATATCTAAAATAATTAAGTTAAAATAACATATTTTGCAAATTCAATGAATGAACCGGAACAGCGGGTAGTGGGTGAAACTTTCTTCTAAAAAAGAGGGTTACAACAGATTGGATGATGCGGCAGCGTTAAGGCGGTTTAAAAGTTTTTGCAGATCAAAGTCATACTTTTTTGCAACGCTGTGAATGGATTCAAAAAGCGATTTGCAGCAGATGCACTCTCCTGCAATCGCATCATATTCTTTAAAAACAGGCAGGGTTTTTTCGCAGGTTGACACAACATCCAGGACTGTCATTTGCTGAGTTATTCGATTCTGTACCTGCTTTTTTTTACCTGACATATTACTCCTTTAATACTTTTTCCAGGGCTGCCGGGATGTGCTGTATAATTTCAAGAACCTGGGTGGCAGGTGTGGGGGCGGCATAAACCCCGGCCAGTCGATTGACTGTTGAAGCTATTGCTGCGGCTTTTGGGATTTTCATTCCTGTTCCAATCAATGCTGTAACAATACCGGTAAGCGTATCGCCCGTTCCACCCATTGCTTCCATTGCTTGTGCCTCAGGACTGTTCAGGGAAGAAACAATCCCGTTTTTATCTGCAACAAAGTCTGTGCTTCCTTTTACCAGTAGATTTTTTGCAGCATTTTTATGCAGGTATGCACGGCTGATAAGATCCGGAATTTTATTATCTTCATGTAAAATAAATCCCCGGGTATAAAAAGGATGGGGAGCGGTTTCATCCGCAAGAAAGGCAAGTTCTCCCACATCCGGGGTGAAAAGATCATACTCTTCTGCCTGGCCGCTCATCTTGGCTGCATACATAAAGCCTGCATCGGCGATCATTATTGGTTTGACCGCCAAATCTTTCAGGACAAATAAAATTTTATTATGCCAGTCCACATCCGGTTGAAGGTAATGAAATACAATGGTATTCAAATCCATGCCGGAACAATTTTCAACTATATATTGATAAATATTGCGACTGCCTTCCCCAAGACCGATATCACCGGCAATAAAACCGGTGATATCTTTTTGACCCACAACTTTTAAGGTGTTTATCATTGCTCCTAAAAGCGCAGGTGTTCCCCTGTTCACCGGCACATGAAGGCCATTAAGCACAAGCTTGTCTTCAACCATATCCACCCGTCCCACGGTAAGGGGAAAATCCGGGTCCGGAACGGTTCCTACCACTGCGAGCATTTTTTTTGCATCTCCTTAAAAGCAAGTCCAAGGGCATACCCGCAAAGAGTATGCCCTATATTCATGGGATCAGGAGCCTGGTCCAATGTTTTACCCACCAGTCTGTAAGCAAGATAAGGAACATCAGGGCATCCCCCTCCTGAAATATTGACGATCAGTCGGGTCTGTTTTTCCACGGTGATTTTCATATTGGCGGCCCGGATCATGAGAAACCGGCCAAAATCCTTTGTGTGAAAAAGGTTGACCGGCTGAAGCAGGGGATTTGTAACAGGCACCATCTCAAGGGGCAAAAGACCTGCTTTTTCAAGAAAGCGCATAATGGCAAGTTCCTCAATCAATGGAAACTCAATTACCAGATCACACCCGCTTTGAATCTCCGGCGGAGGACCCATTACTCTGATTTCCCAGTTGTTGCCCCTTAAAATATTTTCCGCCTGAATCACTTCGCTTGTATTCTCAAACACAAGAATACCCAGGCCTGCCCGGGATGATGGGGTATCCTGCTTTTTTTCTTTAAACAGCTTAAATTTAAACAAACTATATGCCTTTTATGTTTTTCTTTATTTTTTGTCTAATCCTTTACAAGGTTTATTTGATATTCATCTCCCTGCTGTTGGATATCTTTAACTGTATACCCTTTGCTTTGTGCAGCCCTTGAGACATTCTCCTTTGAAGCATCCGTATCCACAAGAACCATGATCTCTTTTTCAGTTCCAAGAGCAGCAGCTTCCATAAACATCAGTACCGGTTGGGGACAGGAAAATCCTTTTGCATCAATCGTTATACTCACGGCTATACTCCTTTTATCTTATTTCTCATTGTAAATCCTATAAACAGGCAGACGATCATACCAACTGCCACTGCAGCAATACCATGGGAACCAACACCTTTTGGCGAACTTGCCAGACCGAAATTATGAGCAATTGCCGCTCCCGTTATCATTCCAAGCACAAATATGGCGGCATCACCGTCACCTTCGCCGGAAAGAAAAAGCTGACGACCCGGGCATCCGCCTGCCAGGGAAAAAGCAAGACCGGCAAGTACCATTCCTGCAAAATTCCAGACATGCATTGTATGGGCAACCGGCTGTCCTTCAAATCCAGGGTTGAACTGACCCAGAAAAAGGTTTGCGGCAAAAGCAAAAATAACAAGGGAGATCAAGCCGGTTAAAAGATGAAGATGCCGGAACAAAATCAGATCCCGAAAGGCACCCATGGTGCAAAACCGGCTTCTTTGTGCAACATAACCTATCAAAAGCCCTATCACAAGGGATACCAGCAATGGAGCATGCATGGCACCCGGCCCTTTAAGGCTGTAGAACAATACCCCGCTTTTATTTTCTCCTGCCACCTGAGGATAAAGAAACATAAGGCATAAAAGGCCCAGCATAATGAGAGGAAAGAGCAATCCCACACTTTTATGGGTTGGCTGGCTTCTGCCGAGGTTATATCCATTCTTTAAAAAAAGCGTTCCGATCCAGATCCCTCCGGCAAGTCCCAGCAGGCCGATAACGGCATTGCCGTCTCCGCCTGCAAGACGAAGAAGTGCCCGCCATGGACAGCCTAGGAATACCAGGGCCCCGATCATGGCAAACACACCCAGGACAAACCTGACAAGAGGTGCTGATCCGCAACGAGGCTTGAATTCTTTCACACTCACGGCAGCAATCAAAGCTCCCAATACAAAACCGATAATTTCCGGACGCATATATTGAACCACACCTGCCCTATGAAAGCCGATGGCACCTGCAATATCTCTTTCAAAGCAGGCCACACAAATTCCCATATTTCCGGGGTTTCCCATTTTTTGTAAAATTCCGGCAAAAATGCCGATAAAGGCGCCGACACTGATAATACCCCATCGGCCGGCAAAAAAATTTTTAATCATTTTATCTCATCCTTTCAAAAAAAAATAAGTCATTTTAAATAGCGCCCATGACAGATTGATCTGCACAACAAACATGAAAAACAGCTGTCAATAATACAGGTAGGTTTCATTGCACAGATCTTTTTAAGAATCCAATTGATAATTAAAATATAAATATCAAAAGATATAGACGAAGCCAATATTGACAAATTTGATGAAAGAATTAAGGCACAAAGAATTCAGCCTATTTTATTTTAAGGAGGACAAACCATCCCCTGAAATACTGACCTGGTATCCTGATCTGATATAAGGGGATGGTTTAAGCTATACAGACTATCTAAATTTTAGGAACAGGATTTCCACCCATACTTATTTTTCTTGATTCTTCAATTTCTTTCTCAGACATTGAAATATTATGAAGATCGCCTGCCATATATTTGGCATATCCGTTAAGATCCATGAGTCCGTGACCGCTTAAATTGAAAATAATGGTCTTTTCCTCACCTGTTTCTTTGGCTTCAAGGGCCTTTCTAATAGTGGCTGCAATGGCATGGCTGGTTTCAGGTGCCACCAGAAGCCCTTCTGTTCTGGCAAAGGTCATGGCAGCTTCGTAACACTCAAGCTGCTGAATTGCCATGGGGGTCATCAGTCCGGCTTCAACCGCATGGGATACCAGTGGTGCCATGCCATGATAGCGTAACCCTCCGGCATGAATGGGAGCCGGAATATATTTGTGTCCCAGTGAATGCATGGGCAGCATGGGTGTCATCTGGGCTACATCCCCGTGATCGTAGGAAAAGGGGGTTGCAGTTAATGTGGGGCAGGAAGCCGGTTCCACAGGAATGATTTCAATATCAGCCCCATTGATCTTATCGTGGGTAAACGGAAATGCCAGACCTGCAAAGTTACTGCCGCCACCTGCACATCCGATAACCGTATCCACTTTTTTAATTCCGGCTTTTGCAAGCTGTTTTTTCGCTTCAAGACCGATAATTGTCTGATGCAGCATAACATGATTAAGGACACTGCCCAAGGCGTAACGGGTCTGCCCTGATTCGTCGCCCACAGCCTGTTCTATGGCTTCACTGATGGCAATACCGAGGCTTCCCGGGGTATCCGGAGTCTGTTTTAAAATTTCACGTCCGACAATTGTTTCATTTGACGGACTGGCGACACAATTGCCGCCCCAGGTCTGCATTAAAACTTTTCTAAACGGTTTTTGCTCAAAGCTGACCTTTACCATAAAAACCTTGCATTCAAGTCCCAGGAGCGCACAGGCATAGGAAAGCGCCGAACCCCACTGGCCTGCACCGGTTTCAGTTGTCAGGCGTTTGATTCCGAACTCTTTATTATACCAGGCCTGGGCCACTGCGGTATTTGGTTTGTGACTGCCGGCAGGGGAAACACTTTCATCTTTGTAAAATATCTTTGCAGGGGTTTTCAGGGCTTTTTCAAGATAAATCGCCCGGTGAAGCGGAGATGGCCTCCATCTGCACAGCATATCCAGAATACCGTCCGGGATATCAATCCATCGTTCCGTGCTGACTTCCTGCTCAATAAGGTTCATAGGAAAAACCGGGGCCAGCATCTCCGGGCTGATGGGCTTGCCGTCCGGACCCAGAGGCGGATTAATTGTTCCGGGAAGGTCTGCGGCTATGTTATACCATTGACGGGGAATTTCATCTTCATTTAAAAATATTTTTTTTTGCATTTTTGAGACTCCATATAATGTGTAGTTTTCCATCATGTGATGAAGGGAGTTCAGTACGATCCGTACACACCTGTTTTATAAAAAATTATTCCACATTGTTTCTATATGCAGAAACATTTTTTGTCAAGCAAGGTTTGAAAAAGCAACAAAAAACAACTATTTTTGCTAAACAAGCCAAGTCCGATATGTTTTTCACAGGCATGCCTTCAGGATACAGGGATCATTACCGGGATTGTAATCCAAGAGCTTCTCCTGTATGATGCACCCAGTTAAAAATGTGATACAAACAAACTTCTACAAAACAGGCATCAACCATGTTTCTTCCCACAACCCCCAAAGAACTTGACCAGCTTAACTGGCCCAAACTTGATGTGATTCTTGTCACAGGAGACGCCTATATAGATTCACCGTTTATCGGTGTTGCCATCATCGGCAAGGTCTTGGTTGACAAAGGATTTCGAGTGGGAATCATTGCCCAGCCGGACATGAACAGCAAGACAGATATTTCAAGACTCGGGGAACCCGCTCTTTTCTGGGGCATTACCGGGGGGTGTGTGGATTCCATGGTGGCCAATTACACGGCTTTGAAAAAAAGAAGGAAAAAAGATGATTATACCCCGGGAGGCATGAATACCCGGCGTCCTGACAGGGCTGTAATCGCCTATTCCAACCTTGTCAGAAAATATTTTAAAAAAACCAGACCAATTGTTCTGGGCGGAATTGAAGCAAGTTTAAGACGCATTGCACATTATGATTTCTGGTCAAACAAAATGCGGCGGTCTATCCTGTTTGATGCAAAAGCAGACTATCTTTTGTTTGGAATGGCCCACAGCACAATCGTCAAATTTGCAACAGCTTTAAAAGAAGACAAACCTCCAGAGGTCTTGAATGGTGTTGCCTTTATTTCAAAAGAAAAAAAAGGAAAAGAACTGCCCTCCTTTGAAGCGGTACAAAAAGACAAGAAAGATTATATAAAAAGTTTTCATATGTTTTATCAAAACAATGACCCCATAACAGCACAAAGACTTTGTCAACAGCACAATGACCGCTATCTGATCCTCAACCCGCCCGAGTCCTTCAGTACCACCAAAGAACTTGATCATATCCATTCACTGGAATTTGAAAGGGACCTTCATCCTTTTCATAAAAAGGCTGGAACAGTTAGAGCGCTGGATACCATACGATTTTCCATTCCTACCCATTATGGGTGCTATGGAGAGTGTAATTTTTGCGCTATTTCAGTTCATCAGGGCCGGACTGTTCGGTATAGAAGCGAAGAGTCGATTATAAAAGAAGCCGCAGACATCTCACATCTTGAGGATTTTAAGGGTTATATTACAGACCTTGGGGGCCCAACGGCAAACATGTACGGGTTTGAATGTAAAAAGAAACTTAAAAAAGGTGCCTGCCTTGACAAGCGGTGTCTGTTTCCATCCCCCTGCAAAAGCCTTGCTCCTGATCACTCCAATTATATACGCCTGATCCAAAAAGTTGAAAAACTGCCTGGTATTAAAAAGGTTTTTATCAGCTCGGGCATCCGTTATGATATTATATTAAACGATAAGAAAAACGGGGGTGCATACCTTGAAAAAATCGTAAACGATAATGTTTCAGGGCAATTGAAAATAGCGCCGGAACATACCATGCCCCATGTATTGAACTTAATGGGCAAGCAGCCGGTTGATCTGCTCTTGAAATTCAAGTGGCAATTTGATGCATTGTCTAAACAATCAGGAAAAAAACAATTTTTAACCTATTATTTGATCGCTGCCCATCCAGGATGCCGGATGAACGACATGAAAGAGTTGAAAAAATTTACCACACAAAAGCTTAAAATCACACCGGAACAGGTCCAGGTTTTTACGCCGGCCCCGTCAACCTATTCGACCCTGATGTATTACACCGGCCTGGATCCTTTTTCCATGACGCCTTTGTTTGTTGAAAAAAATCCAAAGGAAAAGGAAAAGCAGAAAAAAATTGTTACTGTTAAATCGTATAAACCGTACGGAAAGAAAGGGAATTAAACGCCATCCTTTAATTTTATTTCCAGTTTTACCGGATGGTGATCTGAATGTTTAAAATCAAGATAAACGCCGTGGACCTGTTCGATGTCAATATTGGGTGATACCAGGAAAAAATCAATCACTGTTGTCAGGGTTGTTTTTTCATCATATGGGGCAACAAGACGCCTGTTGGTTGGCATTTTTTCATCATAGGCCCATTTCCATCCGGGCAGATACTCTTTTTCAATGTCCATACGATTTTCATTGTCCATGAGGTTTCGTTCAAAGTCAGGTTTAAAGCCAGGGGGACACTGGTTCCAATCTCCTCCGACGATCACATGATTGCCTTTTTTATATTCACGGATCAAAAAATCCTTAAGACAGGCCATCTGACGCTGCCTTAAGGTGCCGTCGTCATAGGCGGAGTTGTGGGTGTTGACCACCACCAGCTCTTTTTTATTCTCAAGCCTGTATCGTGAAACCATAAAACACCTGTCCAGCATGAACAATCCCTGGGGCCATGCATAGTTTCCCGGAAAAGAATGCCGGACAACAGATACGGGTTCAAACCGGGATAATGTCTGTAAACCGGCCAGAACACTACCAAGTGGATCAAACACAGGAACCGGCACAAAAAACACATCATAATTTTTCCCGAAACTTGAATGGTAGTTGGGAAATATCGTTGACAGAATTGAAACCTCATCCATGGAATAGCTTCGCTTGGAGTGTTGATCCACTTCCTGCAATAAGAAAAAATCAATGTCCTTTTGGCGGGCGACAAATTGTTCAATGGCCGATATATTCTTTGCCACGATATTTCTGGCAGGCCGAACCTGTTTTCCTCCGTCATAAAAAAAATCCATATCCCGGTCCAAGCCCCCATATCCGATATTCCAGATCATAAGCCGATAGCTTTTCTGTTCAGAAACGACAGGGGCATGTTGATTTTCAAATATCCGGGTTGTCTGATCAGGCCTGTAGTCCGACCAGGTGGCATACCCGATAAGACCGGCAAACCCCAACACCAAAACACAAACAAGTCCAAAAATAATCCTGATAAATTTTTTCATGCTGAAACCATAAAATATTTGCTTTTCAGAGTCAATATTCAAAATGTTTGACTGATTATGCTAAAAGTGTGTTTCAGAACTTGAACCTGGAGAATATGTTGTAAAAATTTCGGTTTGAGAATCAATAAAAAAGAATACGGATGGTTTAACATATATTAAAGGTCATGTGATCCTTTCGGGTTGACAGGTTTGCCTGGAACCTTATAATATTACTCAACAAGAGAAAATATTCTGATCTGTTCAACTTCATGTTATAACCGGTAAAAATCGTTTGTTCACATCTTCTCATATATTCCTGGATAAGCGGCCTTAACCGGAACAAAGGACTTTATAATGTTCAACAGATGACAGGAGGCGAAAATGGTCGATTTCACAGCACCTGAAAGCACCATTATGATTGTTGATGATGAACTGGAACATATTGAGAGCCTGAAACAGATACTGGATCAGTTCGGGTTTAACCTGCAACTGGCAATGAATGGCTATAAGGTGTTTGAGCTTTTGGAAGACACACTTCCGGATATCATTCTTCTGGATGTATTAATGCCTGAAATGGATGGGTTTGAAGTATGTCGCAGACTCAAATCAAACAAAACAACTAAAAATATTCCGGTTATATTAATGACCTCTCTTACAGAGACGGTCAACAAAGTCACAGGCCTTGAACTGGGAGCAGCAGACTATATCACCAAACCCTTTCAAAAAGAAGAGGTTTTAGCCCGCCTGAAAGCCCATTTTGTGATGCGCCAACTCCACCTGCAACTGGATAAGACACGGCAGACGCTGGATGACGAGGTTTCCCTGCGAACAATGGAACTTACCAAGTCAAATGAGCAATTAAAAAAACAGCTGGCTGAACATAAACGAATGGAAAAAATCCTCAAGCAGGCCCAGAAAATGGAAGCCATCAGCACATTGTCCAGTGGAATAGCTCATGATTTTAATAATATTCTTTCCATTATCATCGGATATTGCGAAATGGCCGCCATGGAGAAACAGCCGGATGATTCAAAAATCGGAGACTGCCTGGAAAAAATCAGTTCAGCGGCTTTCAGGGCCAAGGAACTTGTTCAGCATCTTTTAACCTTTTGCCGGCAGACAGAACAGGAGAAAAAACACATTAAAATCACCCCGATTTTAAATTATGTTCTAAATTATCTTAAAGCCAATTTTTCCAGCAGCATTGAAATCAAACAAGAGATCCGGGAAGAAACAGGTACGGTTCTGGCTGATCCGGCCCAGATTCATCAATTGATATTAAACCTTTGCCAGAATGCAGGCCAGGTCATGACAGAGGATGGCGGAATGCTGAGCATTGGTTTAAAACAGATTTTTTTAGATCCGGAAAGCGTGTCTGAATATCCCAATCTGATTTCAGGTCATTATGTCAGTATTGTTGTTGAGGATACGGGTCCGGGTATGGACCAGGAAATTGTCGAACGAATTTTTGATCCGTATTTTACGACAAAAGAACCAGGAGAAGGAACAGGACTTGGTCTGGCAGTTGCCCAGGGGATTGCCGTCAGCCATGGGGGAACAATAGTTGTAGCCAGCCAGCCTGGAAAAGGTTCTTCGTTTGAAGTGCTTCTTCCCTGCAGACAGACTGAAAGTTATAAGCCCGACATCAAAGGAGATCAAACTCTTCCAAGGGGAAGCGGGAATGTGTTGTTTGTGGACGATGAAGATGCCCTGGTTGATTTCGGCAAAATTGTCCTTGAAAGAGTGGGATACAAAGTTGAGGGATATACCAGCAGCATTGAGGCATTGGAGGAGTTCAAAAAAACGCCGCAAAAATTTGACCTTGTTATTACCGACCATATCATGCCTAAACTGCAAGGCATGGAACTGGCAAAAAAAATACTGAAAGTGCGCGGAAATATCCCTGTGATGTTATGTACCGGCACCAAAAGCGAGGAATTGATTGAACATGCCAAAGCCGCAGGAATTGTTGAAGTTATTCAAAAACCAATTCCCATGAAGACATTGATCAAACTGATTAACAACATACTTGCAAAAAAATAATATAATTTTTATTTTATTTATGGTCGCCTGTGCAGTTAACTCAAAAAAATGAGTTGTTGAGTTGTTTTTCAAATTCAACTTGACTTTAATGCGTATTTGCTATTTTAAATTGAGAGGAATTTTGTATAATAATTTTTAAATTTAAAAATCAAGGCCACCCATGATAAATGATTTTGTTGTCGCAGACACTCAAAAAAATGCCAATATCTTAATTGTTGATGATGAACCACTTATAAGAGATTTGCTTAAAAACGCAATGGCAAGAACAAGCTATCCTTGTTATTTTGCAGAAAATGGTGAAGAGGCATTAAAACTGTTTTCCGAAAATACGTTTGATGTGGTCGTGACTGATATTGACATGCCTGTTATGGATGGTATTGAGCTTGCCAAAATCATTAAATCGCAATTTACTACAGACGTGATTGTTATGACAGGCCAGATAAGCAGTTACCATTATGATGAAATCATCAGTATCGGTGCCAGTGATTTTGTTGAAAAGCCTTTTTCACCCAAAGAGATGATTCTCAGGGTTAATCGTGTCTTACGAGAAAGACATCTGAAGCAGGAAGCAGAAAAAGCCCACAATGAACTTAAAAATTCCTATATTGATTCTGTGCATCGCCTTGTCATGGCAGCAGAGTATAAAGACGAAGACACTGGGGATCATATTATCAGAATCGGGAAATATTGCTCACTCATGGCTGAAAAACTGTCTCTTTCCGAAGAGTTTGTCGAAACCATCTACTATGCCGCACCCATGCATGACATTGGAAAAATCGGCATTCCAGACAAAATTCTTCTGAAACCGGGCAAGCTTACCAATATTGAGTTTGAAACCATAAAAACCCATCCGCAGATCGGGGCAAGGCTTTTATCCAGATCCAAATCAAAAATTTTACAGATGGCCCATGAAATCGCCCTGAACCATCATGAAAAATTCAATGGGAAAGGGTATCCTAATCAAGCAAAAGGAATTGATATTCCTATCTCCGGACGAATTACAGCCATAGCAGACACATTTGATGCGCTCACCTCAAAACGGCCTTATAAAGACCCTTATCCTCCCGAAGTCACCTATAATATAATGAAAAAAGAAAGGGGAGAACATTTTGATCCGGATATTCTTGATGTTTTTTTGAACAATTTTGAACAATTTCTGGACATCCGGGGAAAAGTTCTGGCATTTGAAGGCGAATCCGGTCAAGGTTTCAAACTCAGTGAACGGGATAAAATAAACAGTAAAAAAAAATGACCCCAATCCGCAGGAACCAATGGGTTCAAGCTTATGTTATTATGCTTTTATCAACGTCTTGAGCATAAAAAATAATTTCAACAAAAATCCAATGATGCAAGTCTGACAAATTCCAATGATCAAATCCTGTTTTTTTTTATTATTTTCTTGACATGGGTAAATATTAATAAGATACTTTGAAGGTTATTCTTTTATATTATAGAACATCTTAATTTTCTATCTGGAATACAGATCTATTCATGGCGGATACCATTTAAAATGGAACAAAATCAGTATAAAGAGCTTTTTAACCGGTCGTCGAACGCAATTTTAGTTATCATTGACGATAAGTTTTTTGACTGCAATGCAGCGACCCTGAAACTGCTCGGATACAGCAACAAACAGGAGCTGTTGAACAAGCATCCATCTGATTTTTCCCCCGAAAAACAGCCTGACGGAAGGTTTTCCCATGAAAAGGCCAATGACTTATTCGATATTGCCTATAAAAAAGGCAGTATTCGGTTTGAATGGGATCATAAAAAAGCCGACGGAACAATTTTCCCTGTAGAAGTCCTGCTGACAGTTATCCCCAACGGAAGCAAAAAAACATTTTATGCTGTCTGGCGGGATATTTCCGATAAAAAATGGTCTGAACAAATTTTAAACAGTATCATCAATGCAATTAGCGATCCTATTTATGTAAAAGATGAAACGCAAAAATATATTGCTTTGAACGATGCCTTATTAAATCTTGTCGGGCTATCCAAAGAAGATATGATGAACAAATCAATTCATGATATATTTTCGCATAAAAAGGCAAAAATAATTCGGGACAAAGACGATACTGTTTTCAATTCAGGTATTGAACATACAAATAAAGGTATAATTACAGATGCAAAAGGACACAAACGGATTATTTCTACGAAAAAAGCTGTTTTCACAAATGAAGAGAACAAAAAAATCTTAGTAGGCGTTATCAAAGATATTACTGAACAAGTGGAAAATTATAAGGAAAAAGAAAAGTTAAAGAATCAACTGCTCCAGGCTCAGAAAATGGAAGCCATGGGGACTCTTGCAGGTGGAATAGCTCATGATTTTAACAATATTCTTTCCGGCATTTTCGGATATGCCCAACTTGCGAAAAATCATGTCAATGATCCTGAAAAGGCAACAATCTATATTAATGAGATCATCAACGGAGCCAATAAAGCAGTTGAATTGGTTCAACAAATTCTCACCTTTACCAGAAAATCAACACAGAAAAAGAAGCCGCTCAGAATATATATTGTTGTAAAAGAAGCCATTAAATTGCTCCGGGCATCAATACCCGTAACCATAACCATCAAGGAAAATATCCATTCCAGGGCCAAGGTGATTGCTGATCCTGGTAAAATACACCAGGTTGTTATGAACCTTTGCACCAATGCATACCAGGCTATGATAGATACCGGCGGTATATTGTCGGTTGGGTTGAAGGAAATTAAAATACAAAATCAAAGACACACTCCCCGGTTGAATTTAATGCCTGGCAATTATATCCGGCTTGAGGTTAAAGATACGGGTCAGGGAATGACCCGGAAAACAATGAACAAAATATTTGAGCCGTATTTTACAACCAAGGCGGCCAACAATGGCACCGGCATTGGGCTTTCCGTTGTGCATGGTATTGTCGAAGAACACAATGGCTATATAGAGGTTGACAGCCGGAAAGGACAAGGGACTTCTTTTAAAGTTTTTTTCCCGATAATACAGGAAAAAACAGTTTTAGCGACTGCAAAACCCGAAAAAAATATTTTATCTCAGGGGTCGGAAAAAATATTATTGGTGGATGATAATAAAAACATTCTGGACACGACTAAAAAGATCCTAGAATATCATGGTTACAGAGTAAAATCCTTTTCAAATGTGATGGATGCATTTCAAGTATTTAAGAATAATCCGTTAAAATTTGATCTGATTATTTCAGATGTGACAATGCCCGGCATGACCGGGGATATTTTTTCAAGAAAGGTGTTGGATGTAAGGCCTGATACTCCCATCATACTGTGTTCCGGCTTTAATGAAAACATTTCTGAAAAAGAGCTGCAGGATATCGGTATCAAAAAATTCTTTCAAAAACCGGTAGCCAGCAATGAACTGATCTCTGAAATACAACACATATTCTCATACAACAATGAACCAGCCAGTAAAAATATTTCAGAATGTTTTTCAAGAAGCAACAATCTTATTCCCACACATCAACATTAAGTGGATTAGCATCCAAAAATAATTTATCCCCTTATGATTTTTATATGAAAGTCTTTAAAAATCCAAACCGTAACTTTCATGTTTTGTTGTGGGCAAATCTGATCTAAAGAACAGGTCTGCCCGTGGCAGTTCATATTGTATGATTTTTTTTACAAAGGAATCAAAAGAGGTTTGATCTTCTAATCCCTTTGCCGGATTAAATCAAGGGTCAGGGAAATTTAATAGAGAGCTTTTTATGATCTTCCTTGTCTTTAAGACTGATTTTAAGCTCAAGGCTTGAATCTCTTATGCCTAAAGCCAGCGAGCTTTTGCCCTTTTTATCTTCAATGTGTGTAATCTGTCTTATAGCTTTAAAAATACTTTCGGCAACATCAGCCCCAGGTGAAGGAATATTTGTGTCACGATATTCTGCCACCACTGAGACAGTACCATCATTGGCCTGTTTGATGGATATTTTTTTGGCATTGCTGTTTACACCGTGAAGTGCTGCCAGTGCCAGCCATTTCAAGGCCGACTCCTGGGTGTCTTCATCGTTTTTCAACTCTGACATCTCTTTGAGAGGATCAGTTGTTGCAAAGCAGTCGCATAGTTCCTGTACTTTTAAATGTACGTTTTCGGTATCTTTCATGTCTAAATCTCCTTATAAAAAGTCACGGGCAGACCTGGCTGTTTTTTACAACAATCTGGTAATCCTGATTTGCCCACAACAAATAATGAAAGTCCCTGTGTGATTTGTTTAAGACTTTCTTATAAAAAAAAAGAAAGGATTGCCGAATCCTGTTTTTAAAATATAAGAAGGAATCCAACTTATTCAATATATTAATTATTTTTTTAAAGAAGATATCAATTTTCATGCATAGATGATTGTATTATTTGGGCTTGATCACAACATCAGCCATTGGAGGAGCAGTTTTTTTATTTCCCCTTGATGATCAAAACACAGGTATTTTCAAGATACCTGATCAGCTTGGTGCAAGGGTCCCCTAAAACAAATTCTTCAGCCTTGGACATCCTTTTTCTGCCCAGCACTGCCATATGATAATCTCCTTTTTTAAACTGGTCGATCAATCCTTCTGAAACGGTTGGATATGGGGTCTCAATTAGTTTGACTGCGACCTGTTCCTCTTGATAACCATTTTGGATCAGAATATTCTTTGTCAGATCCAAAAGATTTGCAAACCTTTCAATCTGCCGGAAAATATAGTTGTTTCCCAATAATTGTTCGCTGTTCGTGGCCTTTCTAAAGACATGCACCAGAGTAATAGTCAATTTTGCCTTGTCAAAGGGCAGCATAATAAACCGGTTCAAGACCTCCCTGAAAATAACGGAATCACTCACTCCTATCAAAACATTTGTTTTCAAATCCCCCCCTTATCAAGAAAAAGCCTGTAAACATCTGTTTAAATCCTCAATGATTTCGTCTATGGTTTCGTACATGATTTGGGCCCCATGGGAAAAATGCCTGAGAATATTGTTCAGCGTCTGAGGAATCTGAGGATATAGTTTTCGTAAATTAAACAGCCGTCTGTTATCCAGCAATGAAAAATCGTCAGGGCTGATTCTGTCCACCAGATCCTTATAGTCGCCGGAACGATTCTTTATATTGTAATACACATGGAACCCCTTGCCAATGGCATAGCACAATATGTTACCAAGTCCGAACAGGTCCAGACTGAACGGATTTTCATCGGTTTTGTAATCATAGTCAAAGTCGATCCACACAAGATTGTTGGAGCAGGCCTCCCGGATAACATGATCGTTTCTGATATCGCCATGGGTATACCCGTTTTCATGAAGAATCCGGACAGCTTCAAACAACCGGACCAGTTCTTTTAAAATTCCTGGAAGGTGTGTTTTAAAATACCTATCATAAGGCATTTCAAAGGTCCCGATATAATTTAAAAAATTTTTCCCTCGGACTGCATCCAGGACTCTAACATTATTGTGCTGATTGTCCCTGTAAACCATGCCCTGCATGAAGTAAGGATGGCCTTTGATCAGGTCCAGGATTTCACCTTCCTTTTCAGGATTTCGAAAGCACTGGATATTAATACCTCCCAGGGTAATTTTAAATGTTTCAAAAAAAGACAGCTTGATGTATTTGATTTCGTCCGTATCCAGGTCAATGGCCCGTTTTACCCAGAATTTGGGATCTTCGATGCCAAATCGCATCTCCCGTGCATGGCCGATGACCTTGAATCTTTTTTGATCAACATGAATTTCATCCCCGGAATCAATGGAATAAAAATCCGATGTGTCTGTGACAATTTTTTTTGCCATAAATCAAGGCTCATTTAAAATTCTAAGGGGCAGGTCCTGCATGGATGACCTGACAGAGGCGATAAAATTTCTAAGCCCCTGATTATCGATTGCCAGACCCAGAAATTGACCCAGGATGAGAAACAACTCAATGTCATCTTCATTGAATTCAATCAATTGATTGTTGTAGATGCGCATCTCTCCAATGGTGTATTTTCTGTATTTGACCGGAATAGCCAGCATGGAAACCAGATTTTCCTTTTTTGCGGCATCAGGATATTGTACCCGGGTATCTGTTTGCAGATCAAAAATCAATACCGGCTCTCCTTTGACAAAAGAATTGCATTTGTCATCTACAAACACCGGGCCCTTGGTCAAATAATCGTCACTTAATCCAAAGCTGCCCATCCTGAAAAGCTGGTTTTCCCTGTCATCAAACAGGAGTATTGAGCAGGCCCTCATATCAAATTCCCGGCAGATATCTTCAACCAGATGAACCACCAGAAGGTCCAGTTGGGTATAAGCAGATATTGCTCTTGCAATGGTTTGAAATTTTTTCAGGGTGAATCGGTTTGATGGTTTACCATTCATGACATATCCTTTGGCTTGACTTGATACCGGTTCGATGAAAAAAAACATCTGAAATAAGAATTAAGATGGGATTACTATACCATAACCCGACCTGTCATGACAACGAACCTTTTATAATGATAATCGTTTCTAATGGCTGAAAATATTTTTAATTCCATTGGTGAAAATATAGCTGACCATTTTGGGATTTTCTTTTAATCGCCGGACAGAGTATGCAAACCAGTCTTTTCCAAATGGTACATAAACCCGAATGGAGTGCCCGTGATCGTGAATAATTTTTCGCAGATCTTCTTGTACTCCGTATAGCATTTGAAATTCATATTTTTCTTTTGAAACTCCCAGTTTGTCAATAAGCTTCATGGCCTCAAACAAAAGCTTTTCATCATGGGTGGCAATGCCTGTAAAACAATTATTTGACAGCAGTTTTTCCATCAGATAAGCATAACTTGAATTGATGATATTCATATCCTTGTATGCTACTTTTCGATCTTCCCAATAATAAGCACCTTTGCAAAGCCTGATATTGGCATGGGCTTGGATCATGCCGTTAATATCTGCAATAGCACTTCTCAGATATGCCTGCATCACAATACCAACATTCTCAAACTCTTTTTTAAGCTTTAAATAAAGATCAATGGTATCCTCTTTCAAGCTTGTATCTTCCATGTCAATTCTGACAAATACCATATGTTTCCGGGCATGGTCGATCAGGTCATGAAGGTTATCAAAACAGAACTGCTTATTGATTTTAAGCCCCATTTGGGACGGTTTTAAGGATATGCCACTTTTCAGATTTCGGTTATGGATTTCTTTGATGGCTTTTTTATAGAGATCAACTGCTGCCAGGCACTCTCTTTTTTTTTGGGGATCTTCCCCTAAAAAATCCAGGGTGACACCGATCTTCAGATCATTGAGTTCCCTGGTTTTTTCAAGAGCTTGCGAAAGGGTTTCACCGGCGATATACTGTTTTGCAAAAATTTCAACCAGGGATTTGGGAACCAGGAAAAGCAGTTGTGCAATTAAGGTATTTAACCGGATCATGGTCCCCCCTCTTTTTTTGTTTGTTTTTGTTTATTCTTGTTCCATCTTCTTTTGCTTGGCTTTCAGAACCTGGCGCTGAGAAGCGTTCAGCACACTTTTTCGAATACGTATGGAAAGAGGCGTGACTTCAACCATCTCATCATCCCGGATAAAATGGAGGGCCTTTTCAAGGGTCATGGCCTTGATCGGTGAACAGATAACACTTTCGTCTTTCCCGGATGCCCGCATATTGGTCAATTTTTTCTCCTTGCAGGCATTAACATCAATATCCTGATGCCGGTTATGCTCTCCGACAATCATCCCCTCATACACCGGGGTGCCGGGCTCAATCAGCAATTGTCCTCTTGGTTCAAGGTTAAACAATGCATATGGAACGGCTTTGCCCTGTCGATCCGACACAATGGACCCGGTATACCGGACTGGAAACTCTCCCCTGTGTTCTTCGTATCCGGAAAGATATGAATTCATAATTCCCGTGCCACGGGTATCTGTCATAAATTCATCCCTGTATCCTATCAACGATCTTGAGGGAATTGAAAATTCAATTCTAACTCTGCCTTTGCCGTTATTCACAAGATTGAGCATTTTACCTTTTCGAATGGACAGTTTTTCCGTTACAACACCCAGAAAATCTTCACCGCAATCCACAAACAAGTGTTCAATGGGTTCCAGGATTTTTTTATCCTTATATTTATAAATAACCTTTGGCCGCCCGACACAAAGTTCAAATCCTTCTCTTCGCATGGTTTCGATCAGGATGGCAAGCTGGAGTTCACCTCTGCCCTTGACGGTGAAACTTTCATCCGTTTTACTTTCTTCCACTTCAATGGCGACATTCATGAGGGTTTCTTTTAATAGTCTTTCCCTGATTTTCCTGGACTGAACATATTTTCCTTCACGGCCTGCAAAAGGAGATGTGCAAATGGAAAACTGCATGGACACAGTGGGTTCATCAACTGTGATTCTTTTTAAAGGCACGGGTTCGAGTTTCGTACAGATGGTGTCCCCGATTTTAACATCTTCAATACCTGATAATACTATAATATCACCCACCTGGGCTTGTTCCACAGGCAAGAGTGCCATCCCGTCATAAGATTGAATTTTAGATACCTTTAAGGGTAACAATTTATTGTTTTCGTTGATACAAACAAGGTTCTCATTGGACTTGGCACTGCCGTTAAAAATTTTTCCAATGGCAAGCCGACCCAGATAATCGGAATATCCCAGATCAGACACCAGCATCTGAAAGGGGGCTTGCGGGTCATAGGAAGGTGCCGGCATCTCTTCCAGGATAAGATCGAATAAAACCGTTAAATTATCAACGTCTTCATCCAATTCTTTTTTAACAATCCCGTCACGGCCAATGGCATATAAATAGTGAAAATCTAGCTGTTTTTCCGTGGCATCAAGATCAATGAAAAGATCATACACCATATCCAGAACTTCATCCGGCCTGGCATCTTTACGGTCAATTTTATTGATAATTACCATAACGGGAAGATTGGCTTCAAAGGTCTTTTTAAGAACAAACCGGGTCTGTGGCAAAGGGCCTTCAGATGCATCCACAAGGAGTATTGCACTGTCTGCCATGGAAAGCGCTCTTTCCACTTCACCGCCGAAATCGGCATGGCCTGGGGTATCAATAATATTAATTTTAACCCCCTTCCAGTTCACAGAGCAATTTTTAGCTGAAATGGTGATACCTCGTTCCCTTTCAATGTCCATACTGTCCATGAGGCGGTCATCAACCTGCTGGCCTTCCCTGAAAAGTCCGCTCTGCCTGAACATTGCATCAACAAGGGTTGTTTTGCCATGATCAACATGAGCAATAATGGCAATGTTTCTTAACTTATCGTTATGTTGTATATTCTTTTTCATACTTCTCCTGTTAATCTCCCGTGAATCTCTGTAAGCTCAGGAAAATAACCATGAAAGTTAAAAGGTCAACTATTACTTTGATACCCTTGTTGTACCATCTGCCGCATTAATGATCCTTACCCTGTCCCCGGCAGCAATCATGATATCAGCTTCCTGTACGACAACAATGGTCCGGCCATTGTCTATTCTTACACCTATTTCAAGCCCCTGCCTCCTGGTTATGCCTTCTTCAGCAACTGTTCCTGCTGCCGCCCCGGCAAGGGCACCGAGAACCATGGCAACTGTTCTGCCTGATCCGCTTCCCACAGTATTTCCCAGAACACCGCCTGCCACACCGCCCACAGCTGTTCCAATGGGGGTTTTGGTGCCTTCAATCATCACTTCTTTAACCCATTCAACCGTGCCTGTGTCAAAGGTCTGAACCTGCCTTGCATTATCCCGTGAATACACCTGGCCGGATCTGCTGGAGGCACACCCTGTTATATATACCAAAGTTATGGCAATAAGCAGAACAAGTACTGCAATAGATTTAAAAGTTTTCATAAAACCATCCTTTCTAAAAAAAATATTTTTGGGTTTATATGCAATATAACCCCTTTTTTGTGAATGCGCCCGAAGCAAGCTCTTTAAAGCTTATTGTAATCTTGCCGGTTTTATTTTGCCTATTTTATTTTATCGGAAGCATCAAATTTATTCTACAGCACTTTTGCCCAAGCTTCAAACATTCAATTGTTAAAAATTCACACACAAACTTTCAATCTTTGTTGTGGGCAAAACAAGAAGAGATACCAGGTCTGCCCTTGGCAATTATTAGGGACGGCGGTAAAAGTGGGATCAATGATCCTTTGATTTAAAAGTTGCCTTGTCAATGTTGAGTATTTTCATCTTGCCATAGAGTCCCCGAGGATGTATACCTGCAATCCTGGCGGTCTCTCCTATTTTTCCGCCTGTTTTTTCAAGAACCATTTCAAGATATTTTTTTTCAACCTGGTGGAGTATCTCTTGTTTAGCTTCGGACAGTGTCTTGTTTTTCCACGCATTCAGATCTAAATCATTGATGTCAAAACCAGCCGGAGATGTCATGGATTTTTTATGGAAAATACTGGGAAAGTTTTCAATTGAAATCGTATCGGATTTACACAAGATTACGGCACGCTCAATCACATTCATCAATTCCCGGATATTTCCGGGCCATTGATATGTGCAAAGAGCTTTCATGGCGTCGTTTGAAAACCGGTTGATCTCACATCCGATTTTTTTATTGTACACGCTCAAAAAATGGTTGGCCAGGGCTGGAATATCCTCTTTGCGCCTCCTCAGCGGCGGTATGGTTAATGTTATAACACCCAGCCTGTAGTACAAATCCTGACGGAACTGCCCTTTTTTGATCTCTTTTTCAAGATTTTTATTTGTGGCTGCAATAACCCGGACATCTACCCAGACAGGTTTTTCACCGCCAACAGGGGTAAACTCAAAATCCTGGAGAACCCTAAGAAGTTTGGTCTGCATCTGCAAAGGCATTTCCCCTATTTCATCCAGAAAAATTGTTCCTGTATGTGCCATTTCAAAGGCTCCCCTTCTGGAACGAACAGCACCTGTGAAAGCGCCCTGTTCATGGCCGAAGAGTTCGCTTTCAATTAACTGTTCCGGAATGGCAGCCATGTTGATGGCAATAAAAGGCCCTGAAGACCGGTGGCTTTCGGCATGAATAGCCTTGGAAAGATGTTCCTTTCCAACGCCGGTTTCTCCTAAAAGCAGCAGGCTGGCATCGCTTGTGACAATTTGCTGGGCCTCATCAAGAAACATCTGCATCTCTTTGCTGTTTGATACAAAATCATTCAGCCTGGGCTGGTATCTTCCCCGCTGGTCAAACCGATCCATATAATAAAACTGCCGCCTGGATTCCAGGGTGCTTTCAATAACCTCAATCATGCTGTCGAAAGAAATTCCCGAATACAAAACCACATCAACACCCGATGCCAGAAGGTTGGCATGTTCCTCGGATGATTCCCGGTTATGCAGGACAATGGTGATGGGTTTTTCAGGCAGGTTGTTGAGTATGGAGATGCTGGATTCAACAGGCTTGGGTATCAGGAGGCTGCTGACAATGAAGACGTCGGCGCAGCTCCTTGCCAGTTCCTGCCAGGGTGATTTTTGACGGTCGCAAAACTTGAGCTGCACATCAAGATCCGACAGGCGTTTTTCAAGATCTGCCTGCATTTTTTTTTCTTTTATGGCACAGACCACCCTGATAAGCATCTTTTTATCTCCGTTTATCGGTAAAATAATACTGTTTTTACAAGCTTGATTATACTGATATAATTTCAAATAATAAAGCAATAATAAAAGATTAAAAATAAAACCAACAAATATTCAAGAATATTTTGAACCGGATATTCAATTTTTAAGAAAATTATTACTGATTATCACTTAAACAAGAAAATATTTACCGAATAATTCGTTTGCAGCTCAAACGACTCAATCCAACCAACTGATTTAACAAGAAATTAATATTTTTCAAGACAATTGTTCAATATGGCACAAGTTATGCTTTGTTATTGCCGAATGAATGCCTTACAACAGTCTGGTTATGGCATGACAAACAAAGGATAAAAAAATGTCCAGAGAAAACACAAAAAAAAAGAAATTCAAATCACCTAAATTCAAAGAATTTTATGATGATGACGTTTCCTGGGAAGAGAAGTTCGAAATGCAAAACCGTCATAAGAAACTTGGCAAAAAACCTCAACGAAATCATATTCGAGAAAAATGGTAGTGTCTGAACATAATTACTTAAAAGAAAGGATACAATAAATGAACACATCATCTGCAATCAATATTGAAACATCTCCTGAAGTGTGGGGCATTGCATCAGCCATCGACATATATGGCTGTGACCCGAAAAAAATTCGAGATGCAAACCTGATCAAACAATTTGTTGTGCAATTATGTGATCTCATAGAGATGAAACGTTTTGGTGAAACCCAGGTTGTCCATTTTGGAGAAGACGAAAAAGTGGCGGGTTTTTCAATGGTACAACTCATTGAAACATCACTGATTTCCGCGCATTTTGCAAACAAGACCAATGCCACATATCTTGATGTGTTCAGCTGCAAGCCCTATGATCCTGAAACCGTAAGAAAGTTTTCCCAGGATTATTTTGGCGGCTCATTGTCCAGATTGAACGTAACCTACAGGCAATAAGGCAATATCATGAAAACCGTCATATATGAAGACCCGGTACAATGCCGTGATGTCTGGGAAAAAACATGGCCGGTCAATGCGATTTTTGATCTCTGGCAGGTCCGGTCATGTTTTAATGATTCGTTTTCAAGGCCATTGTTTTTTCACACGGTTGAGCAGAATGGAAAAATATTGGGTTTTTTGCCCCTTTGCTGGAACGAGGAATCTGATAATTATATTTTATTTCCCGGAGAAACCTGGAATGGAAAGTCCTGGCTTGAACAGAACCGGCTGATTGCCGCAAACCCGGAAGTTGTCCATACGTTGCTGGATTCGGTGTCAAAACCCTTGCATTTGAGGTATTTGACCTGGACACCGCTGCTGAACTGTGTGGATAATACCCGGCAAGATGAAGTGGGATATCTTTTTTTCCCAGGAATCTTTAACCATTCCTTTGAAAACTACCGGCTTTCCTTTTCAGGCAAATCCAGGAAAAAATTAAAAAATGAACTCAATCGGCTTCAAGCCTTTGAGGTGTCTTTCCGGTTCAACCATAAAAAGGATCTAACCCGCCTTTTCAGGATGAACATTGAATCTTTTTGTGAGAATTCTTATTTTAATGATCCGCGATTTTATCAGTCGTTTGAACGCCTGGCAGCTTTTCTTTGGGACATGGGGATGTTAAGAATCACAACCGTACTTATCGGAGGTGAAATTGCAGCCGTTGATATGGGGGCAATTTTTAAAAACACCTATACACTTCTTGCAGGCGGCACAAACCCTGAATTTCCGGGTGTTGCAAAATTGATCAACCTGCATCATCTGGAATGGTCATGCCGGAAAAGATTTGATTCTGTTGATTTTCTGTGCGGTGATTTTAACTGGAAAAAACGGTTTCACCTGACTCCCAGGCCTTTGTATGAAATTAAAACAGACAAAAAAATGCCTTTTTGGGGCACGGATACCCATGAAAAAAATGCTGCCTGTGCATAACAAAAAAAGAGTGCTGGTCGTTGGCACCACATCGGATTATATCGAGTGGATACGAACGGCCTGTCCCAATCGAGCGCTGTTTCTAACCGATCCTGAAATCAGAAAGAACGCTCAAGAAGATTCTCCCACAGACCTTGAAGAGCTTCTCATCCCCCTTAATGACTTTAACCGGATTAAAACAGATCTTTTACACCATTTGAAAACATGGGGCCAAACACTTACCGGTGTAGCCTGTTTCGATTGTGAATCCATGGAGACGGCTGCATTGATAGCCTCTGAGTTCGGACTGATCTATCCTGATCTGTGTGCGATCAGAAATTGCCGGGACAAGTATGTTTCCAAACAACTCTGGCAAAAAAACAATATTCCATGCCCTTTAACAGCAGCTGTCAATTCTGTGGATGATGTGGCCAGATTTCTTGATCTGCGTCAAAAACAAGTGGTTTTAAAACCTTTTTTCGGAAGCGGAAGCGAACTTGTTTTCAGGTGCAAAACCCTGGATGACTGTAAAAAGGCATTTATGACCATTAAAGCCGGTTTAAAGAGAAGATGTGAAAATCCCCTGTTTAAAAAGACTTCTTCTCAGGACGACTTGATGCTTGCCGAAGAATTCCTGGACGGGCCGGAATACAGCTGCGATTTTATTATTGAAAACAATGTCGTTACCATCATCAGATTAACCCGGAAAATCAAACCGGACAACCGGCCTTTTGGAACGGTTTCAGGGTATGTGATTCCATCCGATCTGCCAGAGCATACAGATAAAGCGCATCTTGAAAATATTTTGCTCAACAGTGCAAAATGCCTCGGCATCCGGAGGGGATTGTGCATGGTGGATTTTATTATAAATGATTACCAGCCGGTTCTGATCGAAATGACACCAAGGCCGGGAGGGGATTGTCTGCCGTTTCTTTTGAAAGAAGCAGGCAATCTGGATATCTTAAAACTGACACTTGATTTTGCTGAAAAAAAGCCATTGGGCCTAAATGGCACAACTCACTTCACCCCCCACATCGGGATTCGGCTTCATGCCCATAAAGCCGGTGTATTAAAAAGATTTAATACGGATTTGCTGCAAAACGAAAAAAGAATCAAAAAAATACATTTTACCCGGAAACCCGGCCATATCATTACCATGCCGCCGGATGACTATGATTCATGGTTTCTGGGTCACATGATCATTGCACCGGATCACAAACAATATCCGGAAACCCAGTGTTTCCTGATTGGTAAGCGTCTTGGAGTTGAAATTGAATAACAATAAAAAATATGATTTTACCCCAATATCCAAAGTCTTGCTGAATGATTTTGTTCAAGGCTTTTTTGAACGAAAACAGGTTTTTATTAATGCAGTCAAAAATTTTGGCTCTCCACTTTATATCCTTGAAACCGATGTATTAAAAAAGCGGGCAAATCAATTCAGAACAGCTTTTGAAAAAAAACTGCCCAGGACAGCGTTTTATTTTGCCATGAAAAGCAACAACCTGGCTTGTGTTTCAAAAACTCTTCTGGAACAGGGATTCGGGCTGGATGTCTCAAGCGGGCTTGAGCTTGAAGCCGCACTCAGGCTCAAGGCAAAAAACATTATTTTCAGCGGTCCGGGCAAAACGAATGCAGAGCTTGAACTGGCAGCGAACAACAATGACAGGGTGACTGTCCTTTTAGACAGTTTCGGCGAGTGTGAACGACTCAAAATCATATCAAACAGAAAAAAACTGCAAATAAAGGTGGGGGTGAGACTGAACAACAATCCCGAGGGATTGTGGCGTAAATTTGGGATCATGCCGGAAAATTTGCCTTTGGTTTATGATAACATTTCATGTCACCCATATCTTGAGTTTAAGGGCCTGCAGTTTCATTCCTCCTGGAATCTTGCTCCTGACCGGCAGGTTGAATTTTTAAACGTGTTGAGTGATCTGATCAGTAAAATGCCTGATTCCTTTCGCAAATCATGTAAATTTATTGACATAGGCGGCGGGTATTGGCCGCCCCAGGGCGAATGGCTGCTGAGTGAACAGGGTCAGATGCCCTGTATAAATCCGTCTTCACCCATTGATGTTTTTGCCGAAAGTCTGGCCAAGGTGATTAAAGAAAAAATACTGCCTTTAACAGACAGCACCATCTGTTTTGAACCCGGCCGATGGATATGCAATGATGCCATGCACATTCTTGTCAGTGTTACGGACAAAAAAGCCGACGACCTTGTTATCACGGATGCCGGAACAAATGCGGTTGGCTGGGAACGATTTGAAACAGACTACTTTCCTGTACTGAATCTGACACAAAGCCATATGACAGAAAGGCCCTGCCATATTCTCGGGTCCTTATGCACTCCCCATGATGTATGGGGATACGCCTATTTCGGGAAAAATATCCTGGAAGGTGACATTTTGATGATCCCTACCCAGGGGGCTTATACCTACAGCTTGAGACAAGAATTTATCAAGCCCCTGCCAAAGGTATTGATTCTGGATAAAATTGAAAATCCATTGTCACTTAAATCCTTTGAATCTTACTGTGATTTATTAACATCTGAAAATTAAAGAAAAGGAGAAACCAATGTCTTACAATTTTTGTTTAGCTTGCGGGGCCTTATTATCTCCCCATGTTTACGAATGCCCGTTTTGTGAATTTGATAACAGCTTTGGACACTGTCAGGATATCTTCATAGATGATGACTTTCTAAGCGATTTATACGATGACGTCAATCCTGAAGATGAAACCGGTTGTTAAAGCAAAAAAAACAATATGTAACAGGAAGCACGGGGTCTTGTTTTTTGGGTTTTCAGAATTCATAAGTCTTGTTTCAGGGGCATATTCGATGCTCTGCGGTTCAGGCTTTCAGCCCTGAAAAATAAATTATTTGCTTATAATTCAAGCGGATGGTCCGGTTATGTTTGTCAGTACCATCTTAGTCGGCATATATCCTGCATCTTATCATGAACTTTATCCATCAACAAAGGGAAAAGAGCCATGTATGCGGAAAATATCCAGGAGATGATCTGCCGGAACCAAAAAGAATATCAGGACAATTATGAAACAATGAAATGGCTTAGCCAGGACCAGGCCCAGGCCGCTTCCAGGCTCAGGAAGACCTTGATAAATTCTGTTTTCAGCAGCCCTGATGCGGGATGGAAGTGTTCACAAACAAAACTGCATACCCATGCCATCTCACCGGGCTGTGTACTCTGCGGACAGGGAGAATGGTCATGCCTGTTTATCAACGGCATCTGCAATGCCCGCTGCTTTTACTGCCCCTCTTCCCAGGACGACCTTGGGCAGCCCATGGCCAATACCCTGATTTTTGATAATCCAAAAGATTATGCCGATTATGTGTGTCGATTTAATATTAAGGGAGTCAGCTTCAGCGGAGGGGAACCTTTTTTAACCTTTGACCGGGTACTTAAGTACCTGGAAGTCCTCAAGTCCAGGACAGACCATCCAGTATATACCTGGATGTATACCAACGGGCTTCTGGTAACCGGGGAAAAGCTTGCAGCCTTAAGGGACAGTGGCCTTGACGAGATCCGGTTTGACATCAGCGCCAACTTTTACCGGCTTAAAGCCCTGGAAAAAGCAGTCGGCATTATTCCCCGGGTAACAGTTGAAATTCCGGCTATCCCTGAAGACCTGCCCAGTACCAAAAAACTGATCAATATTCTGTACAAATCCGGAGTGGATCACCTGAACCTTCACCAGATCCGGTGTACGCCCTTTAACAGCAGCCGTCTTATCAACAGGGGCTATACCTTTGTCCACGGTCCCAGGGTTACGGTACTTGAAACTGAACTGGCTGCCCTGGAATTGATTCAATATTCTCTGGATCAATCCATTGCCCTGCCTATCAATTATTGTTCATTTACTTATCGTAACCAATTCCAGGGGGCCGGGGCCAGGAAACGGTATTCCCTGGAAATCAAGGCTGCTTACGAAGATATTACGTCTACGGGTCATATTCGGCATATGAAAATAACCGGAACCAGGGAAATCATTACCGGTATCTGCCAAACCCTTTTGTCTGCACAGGTCGATTCTTCTTTGTACAGCCTGTCCGGTGAAAAGGACAGGCTCTCGTTTGCCGCCGGCTTATGGCATTTGATTGATTTTTCTTGTGTCCGGCTCAAGATCGTTTACAGCACCTCTGCCATCAGGCCAGGTGTTACCTACTACCATCCCTTCAAACAGGTACCCTTGAACCCCAATAAAACCGTTGTGATCGAAAGACAGGTTGTACAGCCCGGGATATGGATGGAGGGAGAACAAATTCAAGCCTTTGGCTGCCTGATAATCGCCCGGGATAATGAACAGATCCATAAGGTTTTTGATACCCCGGCACCAGATCTGTACCGGGAAATTATGCCGTTTGAAATCATCACACCGGGCCTTGCTCAATATTACTAACCCGGTGAAAAAAGCCCAATCCCACAAAAAAAACACTTTTGTTGACACGAATCAATAAAGGTCTGATTTTAAATAGAATAAAGCTTATTTTAAGTATAATGCAGAAGCATATTATAAAACTTAATATTTACATACCTTGTAAATATTAAGTTTTGCATTATTTTTTTTAAAATATTGTTAAAATGAACACCTTAAACCTAAGGAGCAGTAATACAATGACAATGATCATTTCAGCAATTTTTCTTATTGCAGTTATCAGCGTTGCCGTTATGGTAAAAAAAAAGAAAACCGAAAAGACAGCACAAAAAGACAGCAAACCGTCTTCAACTGCTCCACAGGCAAAGGCATCGCCTGACCAGGAGTACAAAGCCATTCTGGATTCTTTGTTAAAGTTGAATATTCTCACGAGAAAAGACAAAGATTTTTCCATTGAGATGACCCGTAAAATAGAAAGCATTATTGATGATCTAATGGTGGTAACTCCGGCAATGATGGAACGGTATCCCGGAGAAACCCTGACCTATGAAATCAAGAAAATCGGCAAAAACCATCTTTACAAAACAGTCAAGGAATATCTTGACCTGTCCCTGGACAGCCGGGAAAATCAAATTGGTATGTTCACAAAAACTATTGAAAGTCTGCATGATGTTTCCAATCGGTCCAGGGATATTGTGGAAAAAAATGAGACTGCAGAATTTAAGACCATGGCCAATTTCCTTGCCGGTAAATTTTCTTAAGGGATATAATATTTTTTTAAAATAGAGTTGGTTGGATTATGTAAACAAAACATACGGTGGGTTCCACCGGAATTGAATCCTGTAGAGAGACTGTAAGCTGAGACCTTAAATTCGGACAGTCTGCGTGAAACAGGAATTTTTCATCTTGTTAAGCAAACCATATTAAAAATCAGCAAGAAGAAAGGAACACAATAACATGAATGACATGACCCAAGATCTTCAAAGCGTTGCCCAACAGGCAAAAGCACCTGTATTGTCCGAAGTTACCCAAGTGTCGGGGCAAGGTGCCTTAACCCCGGTACAGGCACCGTCCAATCTTGAACCTGTACAACCCAAACATCTGACGGTTGAAGATATACAGGCTATTGAAGCCAAGGCCGATGAATTCATTGAAAAGATAAAAGCCGATCCTTCTGACTGGCAGCTTGGTAATTTTGTCTTCAGCCTGGGCCAGGAGATCATGGACGAGACCCAGGCCCAGGTGACCCTGTATGACCGCAAAATGGGCAATGTGCTTAAAAATGTTGCCGCAGATGACTCTTCTCCTGTTGGAAAAAATATTCTGGCCATTAAAATGGAACTGGATAAAGTCAATCCCACCATGGTGGCAAGAGCCGAGATGCCCTTTCAAAAAAAAATACTGGGTCTGTTCACAAAAACCGTGAACCGTCTGCCCAAAGGGGATGAAGTCCTCAAAATTATTGCCGAACGAAGGGAAACGGTAAACTCCACCATTGACGGCATCCGGGATCATTTAAGAAACGAAGCAGACCAGGTGGCTTTTGATGCATCAGAGTTGTCCACCATTTGTGACACCTTAAAAGAGATCCAGCCAAGACTCCAGGAACGAATCTATCTGGGACAAATCATATGGCAAAAATTAATGGATCATATGAGAACCATCGAAGATCCAAGAAACAAAGAAGCCTTAACCACATTGACAAGCGACCTTGCCATGGCCGTAGTTGACCTGCAGACCATTGACAACTCAAATCTCCAGACACGGTTCGGCGGGGAGATGATGGTGAGAAACGCCCACCTGGTCAGACGGCTGGTTCAGAGAACGGATATGATCCTTTCCACGGCCGTTAAAAACGCCCTGGCTGTACGGGTGGCTGCTGAACAGCAGATGGAAACAATGCAACACCTTGATATGGTTCAAAAAGCCGCTGCCGAAACCATGAAAGACACGGCCAAAGTCATTGGCAATGCCGCCATAAAAGGCGCAAAAATGAGCCAGAGCATGACCGTGAACATTGACGCCCTTGAAGAAGCTTGTCAAACCTATGAACAGGCATTTGAAACATACGCCCTGATTTCACAGGAAACCATTAATATCGCATCTCAAAGTTCCAATGCACTGGGAAAAATGAATGATCGGTTCAGGGCAAGAACTGATGCATTAACTGCAAGACGCAAGGACTAATAGACAGGAACGGTTAAAATTGGAGGCATTTTATGCTTGATATTGCAACACAACGATCTTTCCAGGAAAGATTTGATGCCATAAGAACCCTTGACACAGACCAGCTTGTTTCCCGGCAGGAACAGACATCACTGAACATAAAAGATGTCGGCAGCCAGTCGTTTTTTGAATATTCTGGAAACACTTATTTTGTAAAAAGTTTAAACAAATATGAAGAAACCTCTGATGATTTTAAAAGCAAAAAAGGATATTTTATTCATGAGCTGACCTGTCTTTGCCTTGAAACCGGTGACACCATTAATTTTGAATGGGAATTTGATGACGAGCTTGAAGTTTCCATGACCCTTGAACGCCTTTCATTTCGGAATTTAAAAGATGATGAAGGTGGTGTCATTGATGAAGACGATCTGGATCAGATTGCCGATGACAAGGATGTCATTATAATTAATGGCGAAAAATTCTGGTATGAAGACGACTGGGCATCGGTTTATTACAAGGAAAACAAAGAAGAAAAAGTCTATATGTATGAGTTTGAAAATCAAGCTCATACCAGATTCCTCACCATTGAAGAATGGCAGGGTTCTGGAAAAGACGAGTACCGGATTTACACCTCAAGCCCTGTAAATCCAAACAGTATCAGCATCATCAGCAAAGGAGACCTTTAAGGATGATCAGAAAACATCTCCTTGTGGACGTCATTGCAGGATTGATCATTGCCGGCCTGGTTGTAATTCTGGCAGGATGCGGCGAAGGGCTTCCAAAAAATTTAAAAAACAGGGCCCGTGCCATACCTGATGCCATCAAGACAGGCAAATCCCAAATCGACAAACACAAGGATCAATATGAAACCCTGGCAGCCTCATCTGAGTTTAAAGAAGTTGAACCATTTGCCTTAAAGGAAAACTGGGCTCAAAAGTTTCAACTGGCCTATGAAGAGATTACAAGGGCCAAAACACTTTATGATAAAGATCTGTCACCCCTGGTCGGCAAAAACAAGCCTGAACTTGCCTCTCAGGTTATACAGCAGACTGTAAGGATAAAAAAAGTCCTTAAAAACGCTGAAAATTTATCCCGGTATCCGATTTTACGATTTGCAAAAATCAGGAATACCATTGAAAATGCTGCTGATTTGCAGTCCGGGGCTCAAAAAAACACAGACGATATCATCAGGATTGCAAATGCATTAAAAACCGGTTCAATGGCAAAAGCAATTGCCGACTTTCCGGATTTAACAGACAAAATCAATACCCGGTTTGCCCCCTTGTCAAAACTTGAAAGACAATCCCGCAAGCATTTGAGTGTTGTGACAGAGCAATATAAAAGACATGCGGCAGGATCAACAGCCGACTATGCCGCCTTCACAGACAGTGTTGAATCGCTTGATTCAGGCCTTGAACAGACCAAGATCCTTGAAACAAAATTTATCAAAGAGATGGGGCAGCTCTATTCCAGTTACACAAAAATTCTTAAAGACATGAAAGAAGAGTATTTTGTGAACATCAAAAGGGAATCCTGGAATGAGAACTCTGATTATTACGCTCCAAGGTTTGTTAACTTTTATCGAAAAGTTTCTCCTGAAGCATATGAAACCTTGACCGCAGATAACCTTGATACTATTGCAGCAATTAGCGCAGGTCTGGGTACAGGTGTTTACAGTTCAAGATTTTCAAGTCAGATCGGTGATTTGTGGAAGCAATTGTCCATTAACCCCACAGATCAATGGCCGGAAAGCGGACACAATGCCGCTTCCTTCTGGGTGGAAAGTTCCAGGGAAGCTTATTTTCATAAATATATATTAGAAGAAAACGGTGACACCAAAGAAACAGATTGGGAAAAAGTGGATGCAAACTTTTATGATGCCAATCTTGAATATCTTGGCATGGCCGTTCTGGCCAAACCCTATGGCGTATTTGAACAAGACCGCCTGACCCAGGCAGCACCTCCTGGAATGGCTTATGTGGGCAATTCAAAATACGGAGAATGGAAAAAAGACGATACCGGCAATCAGTTCTGGTCCTGGTACGGAAAATATGCTCTTTTTTCTTCTCTTTTCTTTTTTCCGCCATCCTATTTTCATTACAATTCATGGAATAGCTGGAACAATGATTACCGATATAAAAAACCCTATTTCGGGCAAACTAAAAACGGGTCAAGAAAATATGGGACTTATGGCACCTATGTAAGACAATCGCCAAAATTTCAAAGCACGAATTTTGCAAAAAGCGGTGGTTTCAAATCCCAGGCCACTTCTGTCCGGGGTGCAGGTGCAGGCCTTCGTGGCGGTGGCCCTAAAAGTAAAGGCAAATAAAACGAGTCTTAAGGAGGAAAGAATGGATATAGCTGTAACGCTCGAAGGGTTAGGTCAAGGATTTATCTATGTTGTCATTGGTATCCTGTTTATATGGCTGGTTAAAAAAATAGATGACTGGCGAACCAGGGACTTTGATGATGATGTGCATATTGATGACGGAAATATTGCTGTAGGGTTGAGAAGATCAGGTCTCTATTTGGGTGTTGCCATTGCATTGTCGGGTGCCTTGGGCGGATCTTCAAAAGGTTTTTTTCTCGACCTGAGCCACTTGCTGATTGACGGTTTTATAATTACGCTATTTATGTTTTCATCCCGTTTTATAAATGATTATATCATGCTGGGCTATATCAACAATGACCAGGAGTGTGTCAAATCATTTGTGCAGCCTGATGGACGCAAAGTTGTCGGAAATACTGCGGTAGGCATGGTTGAAGCCGGTATGTATGTTGCCACGGGATTTATCCTTAACGGCTCCATCTCCGGAAGCGGAGGAACTTTTATCCAGAGCATTGTCAGCGCAATTCTCTTTTTTATACTGGGCCAGCTGGCCCTGTTGATTTTCGGGTTTCTTTACGAGCTTACCACCCCCTTTAATGTTAAAAATGAGATCAAAAACAATAATCTGGCGGCAGGCATCGGCCTTGGCGGCATCCTTATCGCCCTGGGCATTATTCTTATGTCCAGTATTTCAGGGCCGTTCACGGGATGGGCCAATGATCTGACAAGTTTTGGTGTTTATGCGGTTTATGGAATTTTGATGCTGTTGATTTTTAGAATTGTGATAGACAAGCTGTTGCTTCCCACAACCGATATTGCCACGGAAGTCAAAGAAGACAGGAATGTTGCGGCTTTGATTGTTGTGGTAAGCGCCATTAATGCGGTTGCTATAATCATCGCGTTTTCCATGTAACTGACACGGGCAAACCAGGCCGTTTTTTTACAAAAATCAGGTGACCCTGATTTGCCCATAATTAATATTGCAAGTTTCTGTCTGGATTTTTAAAAACCTGCATATAAAAAAAATATGACAAAAAGAAGCGTTAAGACCAATTTTGCATCCGTACTGCTTTGTGCCTGCATGTTTGCAAGCGGTGCCTGCGGAATTATTCTTGAATATATCCAGGCAAGCCTTGCCTCCATGATTTTAGGCAATTCTTTTGAACAATGGGCCATGGTCATCGGACTTATGCTGTTCTGGATGGGATTTGGCAGCCTGATCCAGGCACAGGTTTCCAAAAAAAATCTTATTTATACCTTTATCGGTGTTGAAACCGGCCTGGCCCTTGCCGGAGGATTTTCCCCCACCCTGACTTACATCGCATATGGATATACAGCCCATTACAGCCTGGTTCTCTATTTTTTCGTCAGTTTCATCGGCATCATGATCGGGCTTGAAATTCCCGTTATTATACGGATCAACAATGATTTTAGCAAAGAATTGTCCACCAACCTGGGTAATATTTTGAGTGCTGATTATATCGGCAGCCTGATCGGGTCCCTTGTCTATGTGTTTATCCTCTTAAGATTCACGCCCATTACGGAAGCTGCTTTTTTAACAGCAGGTGTTAACTTTTTTCTGGCATTTATCACCTTTGTCTATTTTTCAAAAAAAGGCCTGTTAAAAAAAGGGATTTTTATTCCGCTCATCATGGTGGCGACTTTTTGTGCTGTTTTGTACGGATATCTCAACAACCGGGAATGGAACATAAAAATTGAGCAGCCTTTGTATGATGATCCCATTATTTTAAGCCATCCCACCCAATACCAGCATATCGCCATCACCCATTACAAGCCTTTTGATGAAGTCAGGCTGTTTTTAAACGGGAACCTTCAGTTTTGCAGCACGGATGAACAGCGATACCATGAGCCAATGGTGCATCCTGTCATGAATCTTGTTTCCGTCACAACAAAAGTCCTTATTCTCGGCGGTGGCGACGGTTGTGCCTTAAGAGAAGTTTTAAAATATAAAAGCGTAAAACAGATCCTGTTGGTGGACCTGGACCCTGAAATGACCCGCCTTGCCAAAACCCATCCCGTTTTAAAACGAATTAACAATGATTCTTTTAAAGACGCCCGTCTTGTAACCATGGTGGGCAAGGGTATCAGTCCGGGGATCAATAAGCGGCTTTATATTGAAACCCCCAAAAAAAACATTTACACAAAACAGGCCCAAACCCAAAAACTTGCGGATGTAAATGTCATGAATGTGGATGCGGATAAATTTTTAAGTGACATACCCGGCTTTTGGGATGTTATCATTATTGACATGCCCGATCCGTCCACACCTGAACTGACCAAGCTTTATTCCAAAGAATTTTACAAAAAAGTAAAACAGCATTTATCGCAGCACGGGATGATGGTGGTTCAGGCAACATCGCCCTATCTTGCAAAGGAAAGCTTTCTTTGTATTGGAAGAACCCTTGAAAGCGCGGCTTTTTCCATCCTTGCCTTTCATGAAAATGTTCCAAGTTTCGGGGATTGGGGATGGTATCTGGCCTGGCATCCAGATATTAAAAAAGAAAAAATTATGGGCAGAATAGAGCATTTGGCGATTGATGTGCCCACAAGGTTTATCACCCCACAGGTTTTTAAAAGTGAACTGGTGTTTGGCAAAAATGCGCTTTTCACAAATAGCCGTCAAATAAACACCCTGCTTCATCCTGCACTTTTAAGCATTTATAATCACGACTCCTGGCTGCTGGAATAACGGGATAATTGCAAAAGCAATATATACATTCAAGGCAGTTAAGAATAATAAGAATATTTTTGTTTACAAATTCAATATCTCTTTGAATCCAGGTGGTTTTTTGTTACTCTGAATAACGCCATGGCGGATTGACTTGCCACAACAAGAAATGAAAAAGGTCTTATTCCAACAAGTTAGAGCTTCTTTCATAGGAAAACTGCCACGAGCAGACCTTGTATTTTTCCATCCAATGCTGGGGGGCAAAATGAAGTTAACTCAAAAAATATTTTCACTTATTATCGTGATGGTAATATTTTCATTTTCTCCTCTTTTTGCCAAAACATTGAGGGTTGTTAATTTTTCAGCCGATATTCCCGCAATCACCTCTTTGGACAATTTTGATCCGGATTCGTATTCCGTGGTGACTCAGATTTTTGACAGCCTTGTCCATCTGGATTTGAATGGAAAAAGGGTTCCAGGATTAGCTGTATCCTGGAGGATGTTGAACAAAACCACTTATCAGTTTTTCTTGCGAAAAGGGGTTAGATTCCATAATGGAGAGCCTTTTGATGCACAAGCTGTTAAATTCACATACGATTATATCATTGATCCGATCAACAAAGCCGGCAATGCCTGGATCTTGTCCCCCATAAAACAAATTGAAATTATTACGCCCCATAAGCTGAAAATTCATCTTAAACACCCGGATGGAATGTTTTTATACAGGTTGACCATGTTTGGTGCTATTTGTCCTCCAAAATATATTAAAGAAAAAGGAATCCAAGCGTTTTTTAAACATCCCGTGGGAACCGGACCCTTTAAATTTGAACAATGGGAAAAGGGAAAAAAAATTGTACTTGCTAAAAACCCGGACTATTGGGATAACAAAATGCCGTTCATCGACAAACTGGTATTTAAGATTATACCGAAAGACCAAGGGACTGAGGCATTATTAAACGGTGATGTGGATGTAAACACCAATCTTGATCCAAAAGACATTGAACGGGTACAAGAAGCCGGTTTTAAAATCATGAAAAGGCTTGTATTGCAAGGGTATTGGGTGCTTATAAAAAATCATGGCCCGTTAAAAGATGTTAGAGTCAGGCAAGCTATCAATTATGCTGTGGATAAAAACAAACTGATCAAGGTGCAAGGCGGAGGATTCGGCGTGCCGCTGGCCTCGCTGGGAAAATTTGGTGAGATTGGAAAAAACAGCACTTTAAAACCCTATGCCTACGATATAAAAAAAGCCGGGTCTCTTTTAGCCGAGGCCGGATATAAAAACGGGTTTGATCTGGATATGATATCCATAGAGCAGGCCATACCTTTATCTGAAGCGATCCGGGCCGACTTAAAAAAAATCGGGGTCAAGTTAAATATAGAAATTGTCTCAAGGCCTGATTGGGCTAAAAGAATTATGGAAGGGAAAAGAAGCGGCAGTCCTTATCCGGGTCATATGGCTGTAAATCTGGTGGACAACCCGATTATGGATTTGTCGTTTCACGCAGGCCTTTTTTTAGCCAGTGACAGTCCATGGTCTATTATAAGAGATGATACCTTTGATAAAAAATTTTTGTTTGCCCTGTTTCAATCCGCTTTCCTGGGTCATACCAAACAACTAAAACTGCTTGATAAATATATCCATGACCAGGCCATGATGCTGTTCACTTTCCAACCGGTCCGGGTATTTGCCATGAAAAGCAATATTACAATGCCCGGAATCGGACTAAATGGACATATTGATTATTTGGTATTTTCCCGGACAATCATGCAATAATGGATGTTAAACTGTTGGCCGTGCCTTTTTCCCTGCTTTATGGTGTGATAGTTGCTTTTCATTAATATGTACCTAACAGGACTGTGAATAAACCACGATATTGCAAATGGATGTCAAATGATATAATTTACCAAAGCTATGGTTTACAATGCTTTGGGGGAATGCATTGTATAAGAAAGTCTTTAAAAATCCAAACAAAGACTTTCATGTTTTGTTATGGGCAAACCAAGGAGACAAAATTGTTGTAAAAAATGGCCAGGTCTGCCCGTGCCAGTTAATTGAATTGAGAGATTGGTTTTGATTTATTTTATAAAGTACCTGATAAGGGTAAAACTTAAAGGCAAGGGAATTTACCTTGTTTTTGCCTACATGCTTCTTCTATTGATATCAAGCTTGCTGATTACGCTTGTTGAACCTGCTGATTCAGCTTTGACCCATTTTGACCAGGCACTGTGGTGGAGTGTTGTGACCAGTACAACTGTAGGCTATGGGGATATGTTCCCCGTCTCCAATCCAGGCAGGATTGTCGCGGTTATCTTGCCCATGTTCATGGGTATCGGCCTTGGTGCGGCATTTATTACCCATTTTGCGTCCTCGTTGATTGAAAGGAGAGATAAAAAGATGCATGGAGAAAAAAGATACAAAGGAACAGATCATATTTTGATCGTGGGGTGTACAACTGAAACAGAACAACTGGTTGAAGAGATCAGAAAAGACGAGACATATGCAGACCAGGATATTGTCCTTTTGGACGACATACCCAGGCATCCGTTTCCGGATATGGACAGGGTTTGCTTTGTCAAAGGCAGTCCTGATACCCTTAACAAACTCAACAAGGCAAATGTAAAACAAGCCGCAAGAATAATTATTCACACAGGCAACGACGAAAAAAACCTGTTTGCCCTGATCAATGCCCTTGAACTGAAACATCAGGCGTGCGAAATTACGGTTCGCTGTATTTCAACCCAGTCTCTGGACACCTTTTCAAGTGTTCAGGGTGATTTTCAAATCATCGTGCAGATGACGGCTGAAATGATGGTGCAGGCCATGCAGGACAAGGTGCATATCCCGTTACAGATCCTGTTGAAAAACGATGCACAAGAAGAGATATATTATGTGCTTGTTTCTAAAACCATCCCAAATCTCACATGGTGGGTTCTGCATGATTATCTCAAAGACAAATACAATTACCTGACCTTTGCCATGCAAACCACTGACAACAGGGTAATGGTCAACCCGTCCAAAGAAGAAACCATTTCAAAGGGAGACGGGATATGGCTGATGGCTCAGAAAAGACCGCTTCATATCACATGGCCGTCTTAAGGCCGAAGCTTATTTTTGAAAATCAGCTTTTTTTATAAAAGAATTTTTATCCGCCATGATAAAAAAAACAAGGGTTCCAAAGGCCATAAAAATCATGCCACAGGGGAAAGACAATCGCAAACTGAAAAAATCCATGACCAGCCCGGCAGCCATTGAACCCGTGAGCATTCCCAGGCTGTGGGCAACGGTTATGATTGATATGACCGATCCCATGGCTTTTTTTTCATCCCCTTTTATAACGGCATAACCCATAATTGCCGGCATGGAAATGCCGCCGCCTACCCCGAATATTGAAATGGCAACAACCAGGTCATAAAAGCAGGACGCCCGGAACAGCAGCAGCATCCCAATAGTTGACAAGATTCCCCCCGCAAGAATCATCATCCTTTTGTTTGCCCGGTCTGCCACATGGCCCATTGGAATATTAAGAATACCGGATACAAACACACCCAGCATGACAAGCACGCCTGTCAAGGAACCTGAAAGGTTAAATTCCGTATCGGCAAACACTGGAAGAAAACACCAGATGATCCCGATGCATGAGGTATAGGCATACCTGAATATAAAAATGGAAAGAATACTTTTATCGGTTAAAAGATTTGACCATGGAATCACACCTGTTTTTAAGTTTTTTGTTTTTTCTTCAGTTGTGGGAGGCAATAAAAAAACACACAATAACAGGCCAATGCCGGACAGCACTCCCATACACATAAACGCAGCATCCAGGGACCACAGATCTTTTATTCCGCCCCCCATCAAAGGCCCCAGGCTCAAACTCAAAAATGAGGACAGGTTAAACAATCCCATGGCATACCCTTCGGAGCCTGCCGGTGTGATCTCCCCGACATAGGCCTGAACCACCGGCATAATCATGGCTGATCCAGCCCCTTGAATAAACCTCAATATAATCAGTGTTTCCACATTGTTTGAAAACATAAAGGCAATGGAAATAAGTGTATAGATAAACAGCCCTGCCACAATAAAGGGCTTTCGTCCTTTTTGATCGGACAATCTTCCGAACAAAGGCATAAGAAAGGTCCTGGACAAGGAAAATGATCCGAATATCAGCCCCACATATATGCCTGTGGCCCCAAGGTCATTGGCATACACGGGAAGAAGAGGCACCACAATGCCCACCCCGGTAACCGTTGAAAAAATCGCAAAAAACAAGGTGACAAAAATACCTTTATGATCAGACGGGATTAGGATAAGCACTCCTGAATCTGATCAATAAAACGGCTTCTTCTTGCAAACTCCCCTTTTCTGTAACTTGTATGGGTCAGGTATAAAAACCGTTCAGCCCTTGTCATTGCAACATACATCAGGCGTCTTTCCTCGAAAACAGCATTATCCCCCGCATCAATGGACCTCCAGTGGGGAAACAGGCGTTCTTCGCACCCTACAATAAATACGGTATCATATTCCAGTCCCTTGGCTGAATGAATGGTAAGAAGGGATACTCCTGAGGAATCCTGGTCGTCATCGTCTTCTTTATCCTCTCTGATCAAGGCTGCATCCTCAAGATATTCCAGAAGATCATTTTTGGACCTTGCCGTATAAATCAATTGTTCGATATTTTCTTTTTTTGAAACAAACTCGGCAGTTGTTTTGACTTTCTTCTTAAGATACTCAAAATAATCGGTTTTTTCCAGAACAACTTCCATTGCCCGGGCAGGTGCAAGATCAACTATTTCATCTAAAATCTCAAGAACCATGGAAAGGTTTTCATGTATTTTCTTGGTTAACACCCGATCCTTGACCATAATTCTGGCGGCATCCTGAAGGCTTGTTGTTTCGGTTCGCATGGCTGCAATTTTTTTTATCATTGCAGGTCCGATTCCCCTTTTGGGGGTATTGACTATCCGCTCAAACGAGACATCATCGCCGGGAAAGAATGCAGCACTCAAATAGGAGTTGATATCCAGAACTTCCATTCTTTCAAAAAATCCCTGGGCTCCTTTTAAACTATAGGGTATACGGTATGACCTGAAAATTTTTTCAAAGAGCAGGGAACAAAATTTTGTTCTGTAGACAACGGCAATATTATCAAAACCGATTCCCTGGCCCTGACGGTTTAGACCTTTTATCCTTTTGGCAACCCATTCGGCTTCACGCGAATCAGATATAAAATCATAAATTTCAATCACCCCGCCTTTTTTTTGGGAAAAGCATTTTTTTTCCATTTTATCCGGGTTATGGTCGATCAAATCATTTGCTGCCTGGACAATTTCATTTGCTGACCGGTAATTTTCTTCCAGTCTGAAAATTTTTGCGTCCTTGTATTTTTCAGGAAATCCGATAAAATGATTCACATTGGAACCCCTGAAACCATAAACAGCCTGCCAGTCATCCCCCACACAAAAAAGATTCCTGTGTTCGCCTAAAAGCAGGTTGGTTAAATCTTCCTGAAGGTTGTTGGTGTCCTGGTATTCATCCACAAGAATATAAGAAAAATATTTTCTATAATAGTCCCGGATTTGCGTATGATCCCTTAACAGATCCCTTGCCTTTAAAAGGATATTATCAAAATCCACGCTGTTCATCTCTTTTAAACGCTCTTCATACTGGTCATACAGATCTTTAATATTGATGCTGAAAAGGCCGGGTTTTAAATCAAAATATTTTTCCGGGTTGCCAAAATTTTTTGCCCTGGAAATAGCAGATAAAATTTTATTGGCATTTTTTTTTTCAACATTGTTTTTCACACACAATTCTTTGACCAGTTTTCCCTGGCTGTAGACTGAAAACACCTGTATGGGAGATTTATAACCTGCTTTTTCACAATGCTGTTTTAAAATCATCAAACAGGCGGAATGATAGGTTCTTACCCATTCAAACGCGTGATTCTTCAGGCCTGTCATCTCAATAAGCCGGGATTTCATCTCTTCTGCGGCTTTGTTGGTAAAGGTGATGGCTAAAATTCTTTTGGGATCATGACCAATATTCACCAGGTGGGAAAATTTAGCTGTCAAGGTTCTGGTCTTGCCGGAACCGGCTCCCGCAACCACAAGTGCCGGGGAACCGGTGTGATTTACTGCATTCTGCTGCTGTTCGGATAACTGCATAAAAATTGCATGATAAGATTTTAACCTTGCAGACTCAACTTTTCAATTTGGCAGACCCTATCCGGATATTGCCAGCTTACAAAAATTGAGTTTCAAATTTAAAACCCTATTTTATCTCCTCTATAATGGTTTTTAATACGGATTCTATCTCATGTCTTATTTCATCGCGTCTTTTTTCGCTCAATGCTTCAAATCGAAGAACCAGGGCAGGCTGGGTGTTTGATGCTCTGACAAGCCCCCATCCGTCATCATACACGGCCCTTAGACCGTCAATGTCAATCACTTTTTGCCGGGCCTTGAAATAGGCAACGATTTTATCCACAACGGCAAATTTGATCTCATCCGGGCACTCCACGCGAAGTTCTGGTGTTGTGAAGGTTTTGGGAAGATCCTGGATCAGTTCGTCAACCCCTTTGCCTGTATCTGCCATGATTTCCAGCAGGCGGCAGGTGGCATAAAGGGCATCGTCAAATCCCAGATACCGGTCCTTGAAAAACATGTGGCCGCTCATTTCACCGGCCAGCGCGGCATTTTCCTCTTTCATTTTTTTCTTGATCAACGAATGGCCGGTTCGCCACATGATGGCCTTGCCGCCATGTTTGCGAATATCATCATACATGACCATGGAGCATTTGACTTCAGAAATAAAGGTCGCACCGGGGTGGCGTTGAAGGATTTCCCTGGCATAAATCACCATGAGCTGGTCCCCATAAATCACCTCACCATTTTTGTCCACAACGCCTATTCTGTCAGCATCTCCGTCATATCCAACCCCCAGGTCAAGATTTTTTTCTTTTACCAGCCGTATCAAATCAGTCAGATTTTTTTTCTGGGTGGGATCTGCTTCATGGTTGGGAAATGTTCCGTCCATATCGCAATATATGTGGTGTACCTCACAACCCAGTTTTTCCAGGACCGGAAGAGCCGTGACGCCACCTGTTCCATTGCCGGCATCAATGCCTATTCTGATGGGGTGTTTGATATGAATATTATTTAAAATATAATCTTTATAAGGCGTGATGACATCTTTTGAGGTTACCTTGCCATCGCCTTGGACAAAGGCGTTTTTTTCAATGGCAATACGAATGTCCTGCAGTCCCTGACTGTGAATGGAATCAAGACCGTTCATCAGTTTAAACCCGTTGTATTCTGGGGGATTATGGCTTGCAGTCACCATGGCCCCGCCGTCAAGATTTAAATGCTGTATGGAAAAATACAGCACAGGTGTAGGACAGGTTCCGATGTCAATAACATCGCAGCCCGTGGAAAGGATTCCACGGATAAAAAGGTTGCTGAATTGTTCAGAGGTCTGCCTGCAATCTCTTCCAACGGAAACTATTTTTTTATTCTGGTTTTTTAAAAGCGTGCCATAGGCCTTGCCGATACTGATCACATCGTCTTCTAAAATATCTTTGCCTGAGACACCTCTTATGTCATATTCTCTGAAGATTCCCGGATTCATGATTTTTCCTTTAAATAATTTTTGATAAAAGGACCAATGACCCTGCGAGCCAACAATAAGGGGCAAACAGATGAAATTTGCCCGAATGAACCAATCTTAAAAGTAATTTTAAAGCAATCAATCCTGTTATAAATGAAGCAATTGTAGCATACAGGATCACAGGATCAATGATCAGATCATTTTTTATGATATCCTTTATGCTCAAAATTTCAGCACCAAATATGGCTGGGATGGACAAAAGAAAAGAAAATTTAGCTGCCATCTGACGGTTAAGCCCCATAAACATACCTGCTGCAATGGTGGTCCCTGACCTGGAAATACCTGGAATAACTGCAAGCCCCTGGCAAAAGCCAATGAAAAGTGAATTTTTTACGGCATTTTTTTTTTCTGGACGGCCAATGACATAATAATTTTTGGACAGCCATAAGACAGTTCCCGTCAATATCAACATAAAACCCACCAGAATCTCCGATGTAAATAAAATATGTTCAAAGTTTTTCAAAAAAAGTCCGATAAGCGCTGTCGGAACAGAACCTGTCACAATTAATCCTGCCAGTTGAAGATTTTTATCTTCTTTGATCAGGTGTGAAACAGGTTTAAAAAAAACCGCTTTTGAAAAAAAATCAAACAAAGACAAAATCATTGCCATAATATCAGACCTGTAGACCACAAATACCGCCATCAATGTTCCCACATGAACACTGATGTCAAATGTGAGCTGGGAGTGTTTAATCCCAAAAAAAATTTGCCCCAATACAAGATGTCCTGAACTGCTTACAGGTAAAAATTCCGTAAGTCCTTGTAAAATACCGAGAATGATTCCCTGATGATATTCCATGTTTTTCAAAGTTTCTTTTTATTTATTATGGTCAACAAAACAGCATTCGTATATAATTCTTAAGCTTAAATTGCAAGATATTAAAAAAGCTTGGACTTTTAATTTTTTCTCAATAACTTTCACAGGTAGACTTGCTCTTTCACCCATGTTTGCCAACAATAAAAAATGAAGGTCACTGTTTGAATTTTTTAAGACTTTCATATAAAAACGATTTATGAATCCTAAATGGAGACACGATTATATGAAAAATTCAGGGTTGAATTTCAAGCAGAAAAATTATAGCACTTTCAGCGAAAAAATAGCCCGGGTGGCAAATCTCTTTCATCTTCTGGGCGTGGATTGCAAAAAAAATATTGATATTATTTTGGAACAGACCTGCCATATCCTTGATGGCGCTTGTTCTTTGTATTGCCGCATGGATGATAACCAAAAATCCTTAAAATTATGGGCCGGTTACAAAATTCCCAAGGGATTTGATGAAATTTTTGATGTGCAGGATTCTTTCTTCCGGAAAACAACGATTAAAGACAAAAACACTCCTGTTATTTTTTCTGACCTGAAAAACACCCCATTTTTCGCGACAGATCCAATCATATCAAAATACAATTTAAAGTCTTGCCTTGGATTTCCCGTAACGCTTAAAAACAAGATCATTGGATTGCTTTGTATTTTGGACATAAAAACAAGATTTTTTACAACGCAGGAGGTTCATTGTATTCAAACCCTTGCAGCCTCACTTAAACTTGAAGAAGAACGCCTATATATTGAAAATGAACGTCTGGATCTGCAACAAAAAGCCTGTGAAGAAAAAGAAAAATATCTCCTTTTTCTGGAAAAAAAACTTAAGCGTTCTGAAAAAATAAAACTTATCAGCACTGTAGCAGGCGGTGTAGCCCACGATTTGAACAACATCCTGTCCGGATTAGTCAGTTATCCTGAACTGTTATTAATAAAGCTGCCTCCTGACAGTCCTTTCAAAGAATACATATCCTTGATCCATGATGCAGGTCTCAAAGCTGCAGATATAGTGCATGATCTTCTTACTCTTACAAGAAGAGGCATCCCCAATCAAATTATTATCAATCTTAATAAGGTTATTTGTGAATATGTTAAAGGCTCTGCCCATAAGCGGCTTGAAAAAAATCATCCTCAAATAGAGTTTAAAATAAATTCAGCTGAAGACCTTTTAAATATAAGCGGTTCCCCCTCACATATATTAAAAGTGATTATGAATCTTGTGATAAATGCTGCCGAGGCAATAAAGGGAAAAGGAACTGTGACCATTGAAACGTTTAATAGGTATATTGATATGAATTCCAACAAATACGACACCCTTCTTGAAGGCGATTATGTGGTGTTGAGAATCATGGATGATGGTGACGGCATACCGAAAAAAGATTTAAACCGTATATTTGAACCGTTTTACACAAAAAAACAGATGGGGCGAAGCGGATCAGGCCTGGGGCTTTTTGTTGTATGGAACTGTGTCAAAGACCATATGGGATATATTGAGGTTAACAGCAAAAAAAATGAATTTACTGTTTTTGAACTTTATTTTCCAGCTACCCGAAAAAAAGCAGACAGTGATCCGAATGACTTTTTCATTGATAATTTCAAAGGATCAGGACAGACTGTTCTGGTCGTTGACGATAGTTATGAACAAAGAAAAATCACCCTGGATTTACTTGAAATGCTTGGATACACACCTTCGGCAGTTTCAAGTGGCAAAGCAGCTGTAGCTGTTTTAGAAAAACACCCCTTTGATTTGATTTTACTGGATATGGAAATGGCACCCGGAATTGATGGCCTTGAGACATATAAACGAATTTTAAAAATAAATCCCATTCAAAAAGCAATCATTGCCACTGGTCTTTCAAAAAATGAAAAGATTAAAAAAACCCTGATGCTGGGGGCTGGTCACTATATTAAAAAGCCCTATACCATTGAAAAATTAGCCTGCACACTTAAAAACGAATTAAATAGCTGATACAAGTATCGGCATGATTTTTTTTTAAAGACAAGGGTAAAAACAAGGAAAAGAAAGGTTGATTTCATGATCATTATCCTGTAAAAATAAAAAACACACTTAATATCAATACTCTTGAAGACATCACCTTAATATCAATTAATCAAAAGGAGAAAAAAATGAAAACTTTAGTTAGGAAATTATTAACACTTTTTGCCGTCCTTTTTTTGTTTGGATGCGCAGCAAAACAGATGATTACACTGCCGGAATTTGAAGCAAAACAATTTGACAAGACGATGTATACATCAAAAATAGATAATTTCCTGATTCTTTTTGATGCATCAAGCTCAATGTCTGAATCGGGTAAATTTGATGCTGCACAGGCACTTGTCACACGAATGAATGAAACCCTTCCTGAAATGGGTCAAACAGCAGGTTTAAGATCTTTTGGCCATTCTCCAAAAGTATCAAAAAAATCAACTGAATTGTTTTATGGAATGGAACAATATGTTTCTGATAACCTGGAAAATAATTTTGGAAAAATCACAGAACCAGGCGGCAGCAGCCCTATTTACAAAGCAATTAATGAGGCCGGCAATGATTTTAATGGACTTTCAGGTGATATGAACGCCGTTATCATTATTACTGATGGGCTTGATATGAAAAAAGATGCCCTGAAATCTGCAAAAGCATTAAAAGAAAGATATGGTTCATCCATCTGTTTTTATCCCGTTCTTGTGGGTGATTCTGCAGAAGGAGAAGTAATGCTTCAGGAAATCGCGACCATTGGCGAATGCGGATTTTATTCGCTTGCCGGCGAATTGTTAACCAGTGCAGGCATGGCAAATTTTGTAGAAAAGGTATTTCTTGATAAAAAGGCCGTTCCGGTTGCTCCACCAGTAAAAGTTGCGCCTCCAGCTCCGGTTAAACCGGTTACACCAATGAGAAAAGACAGCGATCACGACGGAGTGTACGATGATGAAGACAAATGCCCAGGAACGCCAATGGGTGCTGCGGTCAATGCGCTTGGATGCTGGGTTCTTGACAATGTTCTTTTTGACTTTGATAAAGCTGTGATCAGAGCCCAAGCCTATCCGCTGCTGGACAATGTCGCCGATATCCTTGAAAAAAATCCAGGAATGGGAATTGACCTGCACGGTCATTGCGACAATATCGGTACAGCTGAATACAACATGGGGCTATCAATGAGACGGGCTAATGCCGTTAAACAATATTTGACCGGCAAGGGAATTTTAGAAAACCGAATGAGTACCAAAGGATTCGGCTTTACCAAACCGGTTGAACCGAACAATACATCGGAAGGCCGTTCGTTAAACAGAAGGGTTGAAATTTACCCCTATTAAATAATAAAACAATTCAGGGGCTTGCTTCCGGCAATGGATGCGTTTACCTGCAATTAGACGTAAAGGCCGCAAAGAAAAAATATTTTCTCTTTGCGGCCTTTACATTATGCGTTTCTAAAATAAGTTTTTTTTAACCATCATTAATTTCTGATCTCTAATTTTCGTGTTATTTTGGCAAGAAAATCAAAAAGCATGTTTGGTTATGTCTTGTCCAGGTTAAATTTAACTGTCGGATTGATATATTACCTTTCCCGTTTTTTGAGTGTCGTATCCGCCAAGAGATATGACTCGATCCTGAAATTCTTTTGTCTGAATGCTTTCAAGCAACACTTGAACCTTTCGGGTATGGTAAAACCTGTCAGGAATAACAAGATCATACTCTTCGGTCACAATCGGGACAAAATCAAGATCAAGCGCCCGGGCTGCCGCATGTATGCCAAGCCCTGCGTCCACACGGCCGGAAAGAACGGAAACAGCAACAGACATGTGAGTATATTCATCATTTTCATATCCAAGAATATCGTCCGGCGAAATTCCAAGGGTCTTTAATTTATAATCCAGTAAAATCCGGGTTCCCGAACCTGGCTGGCGATTGATAAACCGAAGGCTTTTATCTTTTAAGTCTTCAATGGATTGGATCTGTTTTGGATTGCCTTTCGGTACAATCAGTCCCTGATCCCTCATGACAAGATTTATCAGCCAAACTTTCTGATCCGCCAGATATTTTTTAATATATGAAATATTATATGTGCCGTCCTCAGGATCTAAAAGATGGGCACCAGCCATATGGCAGGCACCTTTTTTAATGGCCATGATGCCTCCCATACTGCCCACATGGCTTGATGAGATATTGATATCGCCCCTCACAGCTTTTATCTGATCCGCAATCAGATCCAGGGTGTTATCATGAGAACCGGTTATAACAATGGTGTTTTCAATGGATGATAAGGGCCGAAGCAACTGGGCATGGACCTGCTCTTTTTGTGATATCCCCTCACTGTTCGCAGGAATTCTGATAATACCGTCCGCTTCGGTCAACGTCGTAATGTTACCGGAGCCTCTGGGCAATTGGGAAGAGATCAACTTGCCATCCACAGAACCTATTTTTACCCTTAAAAACTCCTCCTGACCAAGTTTTGAAGCAATTTTCCGCGCAGGGGAAACCAGCGCCTCTGTCGGTTGTTTTGAGGGAAGTCTCTGCATGTTTAACAACAATGGTCCGGCAAATTGTTCAAATGCCACAATGGCTGATACAGGATATCCAGGGATGCCGAATACCGGGGTATCAGACACCCTGCCAAACATCATGGGTTTTCCCGGCATCATTGTCACACCGTGGACATAGAGTTCGCCCAGGGATGAAATAACGGGTTTTGCAAAATCCTCTGACCCTGCCGAAGATCCGCCAATGATACAAATCATATCATATTGTTGAGTTGCAGCAGTTTTTATAGCGGATTTGATTGTTTCAAGATTATCCTTGAGCATGGGATGACAATCAAATTGCGCCCCATGATCTTCACAAAGCCCTCCTAATACGGTGGAATTTGATTCCAACACATCCCCCGGTTTGAGTTGATCTATACTGATCTCGTGCCATTGCTTGAGTTCCGATCCGGTTGGAACGATGAGTACTTTCGGGCGTTTGTAGACATCCACCTTAAATATCCCCCCGGCCAAAAGCGCGCCAAGTGAATATGTGTTAATTTTGTGACCCCTTGGAAATAATAATTGAGTGGCCACAATATCTTCCCCCATTTTTCTGACATGCTGCCAGGGAAAGACCGGTGCTTCGATCTCAACATTTTTTTTATCAATAATATTCAGATGCTCAATCATGATGACCGCATTAGTGCCCTCGGGCATGGCATGGCCGGTATTGACCCAGAAAGCATTGTCATCGGGGATAAGAGTGATGGGCGCATCTTCGCAGGCACCAAAGGTAAAGCTTGCATTAACGGCAATGCCGTCCATGGCGGCAGCATGAAAATTGGGAGATGAAATGGCCGCGATGGCCGGTTTTGCAAGGACCCTTTCTTTGGCATTGACCACATCAAGGGTTTCAATTTTGGTCACATGATTTTCAAATTGATCAAAGAGAATTTTTTTTGCCTCTTCAATGCTTTTTAAATCAAGGTATACATTTCTTTTAGAATTCATTTGTATGATCTCTTTCTATGATTTTTTTTAGAATCTTTTCTATAATCCGGTCTGTTTTTTTATATGAAAGTCTTAAAAAAATTCATACAGAGACTTTCAATCTTGGTTATGGGCAAACCCGTTTTAAATACCAGGCCTGCCCGCAGCAGTTACAAAAGAATAATATCTACCAGGGTGCCTTTTTCCAAGCCTTCAACATGATCGCCGATTTCAAGGAGTCCGTCTGCATGAATCATGGTTCTGATCAGTCCTGATTTTCCCAGTACCGGTTTTGCCAGCAGTTGGTTATCCTTTTTTTCCAGCAAAACCCTGACAAAATCCCTTCTGCCCTGTGCGGACGATACATTACGGGTTAATTTTGCGGGAATCCGAATAGTCCGGTCCTTTTGTGCAAGTCCCTTGAGCATATTTAAAAACGGAATGACCACAATTTTAAGTACCACCATGGCAGATACCACCTGGCCGGGAAGTCCCCATACGGGCTTTTTTCCGGCTTTGGCCAGGATTGTTGGTTTGCCCGGACTTACGGACATGCCATGAACCAATATTTTCGTATCAGGCAAAGACGATAATGCATCAATTGTAAAATCCCTTGTTCCAACAGAACTTCCCCCGGAAAGGAGTACCATGTCTGTTTCGTCAAGGGCTTTTTTTATGGCGGCTTTTAAGGCAACAAGATCATCTTTTACAATGCCGTAACGCACCGGTATTGCCCGGGCTTCCTTGATAAAACCGGCCAGTGTGTAAGAGTTGATGTCCCGGATTTTACCTGGTGCGGGTTCCTCTTCTATGGGAATGATTTCGTCTCCGGTTGAGATAATACCCACCCTGGGTATTTTATATGCTTCAATCCTGGCAAACCCAAGCCCGGCAGCAAGGCCTTCTTCCTGGGGACGAATAAGGGTTCCTTTTGACAATACAGTATCTTGTTTGGCAAAATCTTCGGAAGCATCAATCACATGTTGTAGCGGGGCCACACTTTTATAAATTTCAACGGAAACGTCATCAACAAGTTCCGTATGCTCCACCATGACAACACTGTCAGCTCCTTTGGGGAGCATCCCACCGGTTGAAATTTTTGCAGCCTGCCCAGGAGCTAAATCAAAATCAGGAATCTCGCCCATCAAAATGGTTCCCACAATATCAAACCAGGCAGGACTGGATTCAGAAGCTCCGAATGTGGAACTTGAAACAACGGCATACCCGTCCATGGTGGCCCGTCGAAATCCCGGCATGTCTTTGGGGGCAATCAGATCGCTGGCAAGAATTCTTGAAAAGGCATCACAAACCGGTATGGTTTCAGACCCCACCGGAGAAAATTCTTTGATTAATGACTTGACCTCTTCAAGACTTTTTACCTTGAAAAAATGATTCATTTTGCGCTTGACCTCCCGGTTAATGCCTCTTTGAGTTTATCCATGGCCAGTATTACATTTTCAAGACTGTTAAAAGCACTGATGCGAATATATTGCCTGCCGCATTTACCGAAACCTGCGCCCGGCGTACACACAACTCCGGCTTTGGTTAATAGCAGATCAAAAAAATCCCAGGAATCCCTGTCTTTTGCATCAACCCAGATATAAGGGGAATTTTTCCCTCCGACATAATCAAACCCGAGGGATGCGACGGTTTTTCTGATGATATCGGCATTGTTCATATAATCATCGATCTGCTGCTTTACCTGGACTTTTCCCTCTTCGGAATAAACCGCTTGAGCAGCTTTTTGAACCGGATAGGACACCCCGTTGAATTTTGTAGTATGCCGCCGGTTCCACATGGCATGCAGGGATATTTTTTCACCTTTTGAATTGAAAACCATGCACTCTTTAGGCACTACGGTAAAACCGCATCTGGTTCCTGTAAATCCTGCTGTCTTTGAAAAACTTCTGAATTCAACAGCCACCTCTTTTGCACCTTCAATTTCATAAATGCTTCTGGGAAGAGTCTCTTCACGGATAAAGGCTTCATATGCAGCATCAAATAAAATCAAGGCCTTATTTTCCTTTGCATAGTCAACCCATACCTTAAGTTCTGCTTTGGTCGCTGTGGAGCCTGTGGGGTTGTTGGGGAAACAAAGATAAATCAGATCCACACTTTCATCGGGAAGCCTGGGAAGAAAATTGTTTTCCTTTAAACAATCCATGTAAACAATCCCGTTATACCGGCCATCCTCAAATTCACCCGTTCGGCCGGCCATGACATTGGTATCCAGATATACCGGGTATACCGGGTCAGGAATGGCTAATTTGATATCGGTTGCAAACAGCTCCTGGAAATTTCCGGTATCACATTTTGCCCCGTCACTGACAAAAATTTCGTCCGCTGATATATCGGCTCCACGGTCCTGAAAATCATTTTTCGCAATCGTCTGTCTTAAAAAGTCATATCCCTGTTCCGGGCCATAACCCCGGAAAGTGGCATCATTGGCCATTTCATCAACCCCCTGATGAAAGCCTTTTATCACGGCCGGGACAAGAGCCCTGGTAACATCACCAATCCCCAGCCGGATGATTTGTGCCCCGGGGTTTTTTTGCTGGTATTCATCCACTTTCTTTGCAATGTCTGAAAAAAGATATGATGCTTTTAATTTATTATAGTTATCATTTGCTCTGATCATAAACCGTCCTTTCTATCCATATATAATGTTCATTCAATGTTATTAAACAATCAAAAGAAAAATGTCAATTACAGGGGCGTGCGGTTGTGTTTTTTCAAGCTCATATTGGATTACTATGCCCTGATGTGGTAAAGAAAGCTTTTGTATTTTGTAACACATGATAAGGAGTCTGACATATGCAGATAAAGACAAAGAATTTGACTTATGCAACCCATACAGATGTTGAAGAAAAAACAAGAAAAATGAGAAAAAAATTTGCAAGAAATAAGATAAAAAAACGATTAGGATAAACGAAAAGACAAAAAACATGAAAATTACGATTTCTCTTTTTATTGCAGCAGCGGCTTTTATACTTGTTTTTTTTTGTATCCCAAGGAACCCCAACCCTGTTTTCCCGGATGCCCCCCTCCCCCCTATACAAAGGATGCGCTTCAGCCACAATATCAATGAAGATTCAGCCCTGCATCAGGCAGCTTTGCGATTTGCCGCCAAAGTAAATAAAAAAACCCATGGACAAGTTGAGATAGAGGTTATTCCGGCCCAGAGGCTTGGAACAGATCATCAGATGATTGAAATGGCCAGATCAGGGGAAGTGGATATTATTCTCACTCCAACAGCCAAACTCAGTCTTCTGGTGCCTGAAATGCAATATGCAGACATCCCGTTTCTTTTCCCGGAAAGAGAAGATGCCTATGCCCTGCTTGATGGAGAAGTGGGCAGGATGCTGCTTGACCATCTGTTACCCTACGGCCTTTTCGGAATCACGATCTGGGAAAACGGATTTAAACATTTTACGGCAAACAAGCCCATTCACACCCCGGATGATTTTCGCAGGCTGAAAATCAGAACCATGAAAAGCCACATCATTATGGAGCAGTTTAAAGCGCTTGGTGCCACACCTGTTCCCATTGATTTTTACAAGACCTTTCAGGCGTTAAAAGATGGGGTGGTGGATGGACAGGAAAATCCTTTGGTGGCTATTGCCGGTCTGAAATTTTATGAAGTTCAATCACACCTTATACTAAGTAATCATGGCTATCTTGGCTATGTTTTGTCTTTTAGCGGCAAATCATATAGAAATCTGCCCTTCCGAATTCAAAAAATCCTGGTGGAAACCGCCAGAGAAATGACATCCTGGGAACGCATAGAGACCCGGAAAAGGGAAGCTGTCTTTTTAGAAACCATACGGAACTTTGGCACAAACATTTCCGTGTTATCCAAATCAGAACAAAAGCTTTTCCGAGATGCCACTAAAAATATCATTTACAAATTCAAAGATATTATCGGCGATGATATTGTAAACGCCACAGAATCATACTTGCAGCAAAAATACGGGGATTACCGGAAGGAAGACATCATTATAGGGCTTGATGCAGATATAAGCTCAGGATTTAAAGGTGCGGGTATGGCCATCAAGCGGGGCATGGAGCTGGCGGCTACAAAAATCAATAAAGCTGGCGGCGTACTTGGGAAAAAAGTGTCGGTTCTGTCTTTGGATCATAAAGGAACCCCGGCCCGAGGGCGGGAAAACCTTGTCAGGTTTGCAAAAATACCCAACCTGGTGGCAGTCATGGGCGGGGGAGACAGCCCCGTGGTTTTGGCGGAAACAAAACTTGCCAGGGAACACAAGCTTCCTTTTTTGATCCCCTGGGCGTCGGCATCGCAAATTGTTGACAACTCTCTCCCGGAAGACTATGTTTTCAGGCTTTCCATTACTGACAAAACTGCCGGAGAATTCATAGTAAATAAGGCCGTTGGCATATCAAACAAAATAGGCCTGCTCCTGGAGGATACCTCCTGGGGCCACAGCAGTGAAAAAGCCATAACCAATGCTCTGAGACGAAGAGGCATGAGTCCGGTTTGTGTTGACTGGTTTTTCCAGGAAGACAAAGACATGTCTCCCCAGCTTTTAAATATGGAAAATGCCAACGCCGGAGTTATTCTTCTGGTGGCCAACGCACCGGACGGTGTCAGTGTTGTGAGAAGTATATACCAGCGAACCCAAAAAATACCAATCGTATCCAATTGGGGTATCACCTGCGGATATTTCCGGGAAGAGACACACCAGGAACTCAAGGCTATGACATTACGTTTTTTATATACCAATTGTGTTTTAAACCAGGAACTCCCGAGACATAAAGATTTTATGCAGGCATATAAACAATCCTATGGGTTTAAGAATGAAATACCATCCCCGGCAGGTTCCGTCCATGCATATGATCTGTTTCATATTTTGGTAAAAGCCGTTGAAAAAGCAGGCAATACAAACCGCAATGATATCCGCTCGGCACTGGAAAACATTGATTCTCACCAAGGGCTTTTAAAAACAGGGCTTGATCATAAGATCGGCCATTATTCCTAACTTGCCATTTTTATTCTATTTCTTCTTGGTCTTGCAGGCAAAGGCATTTTTTCAACGAGCCATTCAAACATGTTGATGGGCTTGTTTTCAAAAAATCGTTCTGCCGCCGTCGTTCCATCGGGCCTTTTTAAATAAAAGTTATGAATTACGGTCAATCCCTTCAGTTTCCGGTCACTCAGCCTGTGCATGCCATGATGATGAATGGATAGTTGAGCGTTACGGCCTTCTACACATGAACTTGATCTTTGAAAAAATCCAGCGCATTCCTTGGCTGTTCTCACCATACGGTTGATTTCACCTTCATCGGATTCAGAAAACGGACCGGTTCTGTCCTGCAACACCGAAAGCAACGTTTGAGATTTTTGCCGGATCAGCTCTTTTTGTTCCGGGTCTTTTTCCTTTCGGGAGACCTTTTGAAGATAAAAACCCGGGATCAACTGGCTATGCATCAGTTCACGCTTATCATCAGGCAAATCCATATCGCTAACCAACGACTCAATCATGCAAAAATAAAATATGAGGGTGGCTGTCATTTTTTCGGTTACACGCCAGGCCTTGTCGATTCGTTCTTTGCATCGATCCGACAGAAGATCTGTTGCTTTCCGGATTTGATCAAAGCTATCTTTCAACTGAATACCGACAACAGATGAGTCCTGCTTTTTTCCTGTGAAAGGATCATAAGGATGATAGGCCTTGCTGATTTGCTTTCTTGCTTTTGTAACGACTTCCCGGTTTTCCCTTGCCTGGTCCAGAGCGGCCTTTGCTTCCTGTTCTTTTTCCCGGCAGCAAAGGACCCTTTTATCGAAGTCGAGAGGCCTGCCAACAGGTCGTTTTTCAAGGTTCTCATACTCTTTTTTGCTTTTCAGTGCATTATGGACGGCCTTTTCACAGTTTGCATGGTCTTTTTCAGCTTTTCGTATTTTGGCGAAGAGCGGCGCTCCCGTTCCCCTGCTGATTTCATACATCACATGAAACAGATCCGGTGAATGATGCCCGTTCAAGCCTTTGGTTACATGATGGATCAATCCCTTGGCTTCATCACTGGTGCTTTGGATGACCTTGACGGGAAGATTGGCAAGAGCACCGATCACGGTCTGGTTCCAGGTTGCGCCGGAGCGGTCGTTGGCATATTTTTCAAGGATAATATAGTTGGAGTCCGGATTGATTGCCACAAGGCAGACCTGAGGATGAAATGTCTCGTCTTCACACAGGGTAATCCGTTTCTCGGGCATCAACAGTGAAAGACGCGCCTCTTCCATATCACCGAACCGGCCTATCATGGTGTCCATCTGATCTGAAATTTTTTGATGGGTGCCGTAGGATGCCGCCACAAAACATGATAGCCGGGTTAACTTCAGGAAATTGCAGATATTGCGGATGCTTGAACATCCCACCTTGGTGAACTCAAAATGGAGGGCCTGAATCAAAATGTGTAAAAAATTCACACCTGCCGGGCTCTCGAAAAAAGAAACCAGAGCCGGATCTGCATCGATTTTATCCATCCGATTGTACCAGTTTTGGAAAGTCGTACGAGGAACACCGGCTTGTTTGGCAAACTCACGCTGGCTGAGTGTTTTCTTACGGTTTTTAAAATCTATGATTTTTATAGAGATGTCATCTCTGGGCCATTGAATTTTGGTATTTGCATTTTGAAAAGATTCAGCGTATGTAGATGTCATGCCCGGTCTTTTGATCCTTTCTGTGAATAATTTTTGTTTGGTCACAAGATTTATTCACAGACCGGGCTGATTTTATCTACATTTTTTTTCTAAATATGTCATTTTTAAATTTTCTAAGTGGATACCTCGTGGCCGATGTTATGATCAAGCCCTAAAAACATATCATCCGCCCTTTTCTCCGGGGAACCATGAAGCACTGAACATTAATGATTACCAGCTGGCTGAATATGATAAAAACGGCAGGATAAAAATAGTATTGAAATAAGGATTCAACCACAATGAAGTTTTCCACTTTTTTTCCTTTTAAAAAGAGTCTTAAGACCAGGATCGGTATTCAGTTCAGTACTGTCGTGGCCATAGCCATGCTGACAAGTGCAGGTATTGGCATTTATATGAATCATGTGGAAAGCAAACATTTGATTTTTGATGCCCTTCGTGAAAATGCCAATGAATCACTGCGCGATTTTAACGATCATCTTGCCTTATTAAAAGACAGAACAATGTTATTTTGCCATAACCGCTTTGTCATCAACGGCCTGATTGACCCGGAAGGCAAATCACGGCACCTGAATCAATTGCTTGGTGACTTTGCTGACAGAAAAGATGTTATCAGTGCCAGTATTGTTGATTTTTCCGGTAAAATTATCATGACCACAAAAGAAAAGAACTCTAGTCTTTCCAACTACAACTATGTTAAATTCATGTATGATAAACACTTGCGCAGAGTTCTTGCAAACAACACGGTAATGGTTTATTTTTACGAAGATAAGCTGATTATCATGGCTCCCATCAGTTATTATAACACTGTTCAGGGAGGAATGCTTGTGGAGTATGACTTTGCAATGACAGCAAAGAAAATTTTTTCCCACTTAAAACAACGGATGATCAATCTTTCCATTGATTCCAAACCCGTTTTTACTCTTAATTTTCATAAAAAAGACATATATCTAAGCATCAAATCTGAACTGACAATAAAAACAAATGTACTGAATGATCTTAATGTTGTTCTTGAAATGGGTTTTCCAAAACATATCTATATGAAAAAAATATTTAGAATCACAGCCAAACTGGTTGTTGTGGTTTTGATTGTAATACTGATAGCTTTGATAATTGCTTTTAGAATCGGCTCTTCCATCTCAAACCCGATTCTTGCACTTTGCAGCAAGGTAAAATCTTCCAGTAATGATCTTGGCGGAAGATGCAGCCCCGTAGGTACGGGAGATGAACTGGAAATACTTGCCGTAGCTTTTGATGAAAAAACAGATGAACTTTTGCAACATCAACAGAAACTTGAAAAAAGAGTCAGACAAAGAACTGCTGATTTAAAGGAAAGCAATGCAAAATTAAAAGCAGAAATTCTGGAGCGAAAGCAGGCTGTTCAGGAAGCAGAGGCAGCAACTCTTGCCAAAAGTGAATTTTTAGCCAATATGAGCCATGAAATCAGGACACCCATGAATGCCATTACAGGTTTAACCGAGTTGGCCCTGCAAACCGAATTAAACCCTCAGCAAACAGATTATCTGACAAAAATTCAGAGTTCCACCTTGCTGCTGCTTGGCATAATTAACGATATCCTTGATTTTTCCAAGATGGAGGCTGGAAAAATGCATATTGAAACAGTGGATTTTTATCCCGATGATCTTATTGCCAATATCTCGGCTGTATTCAGCAGCATGGTTCAAGACAAAGGCATAAATCTGGATTTTGATCTGGACACCCGGTTGCCGGGAGCCCTTAAAGGTGACCCCACAAGGCTCAACCAGATTTTGACCAATCTGGTGTCCAATGCCGTTAAATTTACTGCAATGGGAGGAATTCAGATAAAGATAGAGCGGCTTGATCATGATCAGTTTATGGCCAGGGTCAAATTTACCGTTTCGGACAGCGGTATCGGCATGGAGAAAGATGTTCTGGATAAAATTTTTAACGCCTTTACCCAGGCAGATGCAACCATGACAAGGCAATACGGCGGAACAGGCCTCGGACTCAGTATCTGCCGGCAACTGGTCCGGCTCATGGGGGGGCGTCTCATGGTGGAAAGTACTCCCGGCAAAGGATCTTCTTTTTTCTTCACCCTTGATATGCCGGTGGGAGATGGGACAAAGGTTATATCTTCCATTGGTTCTGCTGGATATCACAAGATGGCTGTTGCGTCAAATGATCTGGCCGGAATACGGGGAAGGCGGATACTTTTGGTGGAAGACAACCTGATCAACCAGCAGGTTGCCATGGAAAAACTGAAAAAAATCGGTTTAATAGTCGATCTGGCCACAAACGGCCGTGATGCTGTTAAAGCGGTTCAAGATATTGAATATGACGCAGTTTTAATGGACATTCAAATGCCGGTCATGGACGGATATAAGGCAACCGCTGCCATTCGCGCACTTGGGATAACGCATACCCCAATCATTGCCATGACTGCCAATGCCATGACCAGGGACAGGGAAAAAAGCTTTCAAGTGGGAATGGATGATCATATAAACAAACCCATTGATACGGGACAGCTTTATCATACATTGCTTCGCCTGATTCCTCCCGGTCCGACGGTCATGCCCATAGTTTCTTCCCAGGTTAAAAAAGGTCAGTCCGGTGAATTTTTGACTTCCATTCCAGGACTGAACCTGGCACAGGGTCTGAAAAACATGGATGGCAATATTCCTCTATACAAACAACTGATAAAAAAATTTCTACGGGATCATGAAGATGCAGATCAAAAAATCCGGAATGCCCTTGCCGAAAAAAACAATGAGGATGCCCGGCTTGTAAGCCATACAATCAAAGGATTGGCCGGAACCCTTGGGGGAATTGATCTGCAAAAGGCAGCCATCCGTTTGGATAAAGCTATAGCTTTTGATGATACTGCTCATATTGACGGCCTGCTTGACGAGTTTAGCATTCAACTTAAAAAAGTTATGAACTCAATAAAAAAGTTGCCACCGGAAAAGATCAACAAAGCAAATGGGCCGGTAGACATCAAAGACATCATAGACCGGCTTGCAGACCTGGACCAATTGCTCAAAAACAATGATTTTCAGGCAGTGTCCGAATTTGCCGAGTTAAAACCCCTGCTACAAAAGGCAGACTTGACTCTTGAACTGGCAGACCTTGAAAAAGATATAGATTCATTTCAATACATCCATGCCAGAGAAAAATTAGCCAATATAAAACCAATATCAACTTTTTAAATAAGAAATCAAATAATGAATAATCACTTGAAAAAACAAAAAATCATGATTGTAGATGATACTCCTGCAAATATTACTGTTCTTGGCAAAGCCCTGAGTGAAAACTATGAAATTTGCGTGGCCACAAATGGCCCGGATGCCATCAAAATTGCCAGAAATCAGCCATACCCTGATCTTATACTGCTTGACATCATGATGCCGGTTATGGACGGATATGAAGTGTGCCGGCAATTGAAAAAAAGCGTTATTACCAATGAAATACCAATCATCTTTGTTTCTGCGCTAGGAGAAGTGGAGGATGAAGCCCTTGGGTTTAAATTAGGAAGTGTGGATTACATCACCAAACCCATCCATCCTGAGATAGTCAGAGCAAGAGTACGGACACACCTGGCACTTTATGATCAAAACAGGGAACTTGCCCGAAAGGTGGAAGAGCGCACCCAGGAAGTCCTTCATACTCAAGATGTTATAATTCACAGTATGGCTGTCCTGGCTGAAATCCGGGATAATGAGACAGGCGCACATATCATGCGGACTCAATTTTATATTAAAGCTTTGGCTGAAAAACTCATGGCGCGGGAAGAATATCGTGATCATCTTAATCCGGCAAGAGTAGACCTGCTTTTTAAATCAGCACCTTTACATGACATTGGTAAAGTAGGCATTGCCGATAATATCCTGCTCAAACCCGGGAAATTGACGGATGTGGAATTTGATGAAATGAAGAACCATACCGTCTATGGACGTGATACCATCATTAAAGCAGAATCGGCATTTGCCGGCAAATATACGACCTCGTTTTTAAATCTGGCCAAAGAAATTGCTTATACTCACCATGAAAAATGGAACGGCAAGGGTTATCCCGAAGGAATCAGCGGCAACAATATTCCCCTGAGTGGAAGACTCATGGCTATTGCAGATGTTTATGATGCCTTGATCAGTAAGAGGGTATATAAATCTGCTTTTTCCCATGAAAAAGCTGTAAAAATAATTTTAGAAGAAAAAGGTCATCATTTTGACCCGGTAATAGTTGATGTTTTTTTTGAAATACAAGCACAATTTAAAAGCATTGCTGATAAATTTTCCGAGGAAGACGGATATTTTTAAAATGCAGATTATGGAATGCAAAAAGAAAGATAAGAGAAGGCAAATTCATGAATAAAAGTGATTTTATTAAAAAAAAGCGTAAAAAAAAGCTGAGCCTGAGATATATGACGGCAATAGGCCTTATTGCCTTTCTATCTTTGTTGTCACTGATTATGGTGTGTTTTGTTCTTGATCAGCAGGAGGATTTTGCCTCTCTTATCAATATCAGCGGTCGCCAACGGATGTTGTCACAACAGACCACTCTTATTGCACATGAAATATTGACAAGCCATGAAAAAGAAATAATTGAAAAAAAAAAAGAACAGTTACTATCTGCAATCAACTTGATGGAGGATTCCCATGAGATTCTGATCTCAGGAAGACTTAAAAACGGCAAGGTCATTGAGCTTAGTGATACGCTGTCACGGATGTATTTTCAGGAGCCGCTGAAAGTAGATGAACGGGTAAAAAAACATATCAATACCCTCAAAGAGTTGTTACAGTACCCTGTTTTAAAAAATTCAGAACAAAATTTCAGGATGTTTTCGGAAAAGGTTATAGAAGAGCTTCTTGATTCCTTGAATCAGGTTGTTTTCCAGTATGAATTAGAAAGCGATTATTATACAGCCATTCTGAAAAAAATCGCAGTGTATATTTTCATTTCCACTGTTATTTTGTTAACGCTTATCGTGATTTTCGGATTCCGGCCTATGATAAACAATGTGGTGGAAAATGAAAGATTATTAAGAAATATCCTGGATAATATTCCTGTATATATGGATATTGCAACCATGCAAGGCATCATTCTCTATCAAAGTAAATTTCTCATAGATTTTATGGGTAAAAATACCTATGGTCAAAAATGCTTTTTGATTTACAGGGATAACAGGCAACCCTGCCCTGGATGCCCTATTTTTAACGGTCTTACTGAAAATGGAATTTCTACTGTTCACTCATCTGATTGTTTCAATGGTAAAACTTTTATTATAACCCATGTGAAAATTTCCTATATGGGTAAAAGCGCTATGCTGAAACTTTTTCAAGATATTACAGAATTAAAGAGAACGGAAAAATTACTGATCAAAGCTAAAATGGAGGCTGAGTATGCAAGCGCAATGAAATCTGTTTTTATTGCTAACATGAGCCACGAAATCCGCACGCCCATGAATACTATTACCGGTTTAACAGAACTGGCCTTGCAGACAGAGTTGAGTCCCGTACAGACGGATTACCTGACTAGAATTAAAAGTTCCACCTCGTTACTGCTTGGTATAATTAATGAAATACTTGATTTTTCCAAAATTGAGGCTGGAAAACTGCATATAGAGACGGTTGATTTTTGTCTTGCCGACCTTATATCGAATATTTCAGACATATTCAGCAGCAAAGTCAGCGATAAGGGCATATATCTGGACTTTGATCTTGACAGCCGGTTGCCGGAAGCTCTTCAGTGTGACCCCAACAGATTAAATCAAATTCTGACAAATCTGGTTTCAAATGCTGTTAAATTTACTGAAAAGGGAGGTATTCGTTTAAGCCTTGAACGGCTTGACCAGAATTTGTGCAGTGCCAGGGTTAAATTTACGGTCACTGACAGTGGTATCGGCATTGAAAAAAATATTCTGGACAAAATTTTTAACTCCTTTACCCAGACTGATATCACTATGACCAGGAAATACAGTGGTATCGGCTTAGGACTCAGTCTTTGCCAGCAACTGGTCCGACTCATGGGGGGGTGTCTCATGGTGGAAAGTATTCCCGGCAAAGGATCTTCTTTTTTCTTTACCCTTGACATGCCGGTGGGAGATAAGACAAAAGCAATATCTTCAATCAATTTTTCAGGATATAACATTATGGCTGTACCGTCAAATGAGCCGACCCGAATAAGAAGCGGGCAGATTATCCAGGCTAACGATGACGAAGAAAATGCAATTTTAAAAAATATCAGGATATCGCTCATGGATGGTGATATAGCAGCTAATCTTGCAAAACTGGACAAATTATTGCAAAACAATGATTTCCAGGCATTGTCTGAATTTACCGAATTAAAACCCATGTTCAAGGCGGCAGGCCTGAGCCATGAAACAGAAGGGCTTGAGAAAGATATAAATCTGTTTAAATACCGCCAGGCAAGGGAAAAATTAGCAGATATCAGACAAATGTTAATTTTTTCAGACAAACAACCAAACAATGAATAATCACTCAGATCTGCTTCATTCTTGATGGAATTCCAGAAAAAATACTTATTCCAACAAGGAAAGTTCATATCAAGTATTGGGGGCATGAAAACAATAAAAAATATTTAAATAAAAAAAGGCAAAACAGGAGCTGTAAAGCAAATATGACTTTAATCTCATTGAGTTGGAAGATAAAGACAAAATACCTGATCATAGGATGTATGGTGTGTGCCGGGTCGGGTTTTATTCAACCTGCCATGGCAGAAAACAGAAAAGTTGTGCTTCTACATGGCCTGGCAAGATCAAGTACATCCATGAACAAGCTGGAAAATGCGCTTCAAAATAAAGGATTCATTACATGCAATATCGATTATCCTTCAACAAAGCACTCTGTTGAAATCCTGGCACAGGAACATATTTTACCGAAAATCATAGATTGTCTTGGAAGTCTTGGCATGCCGATTTGTTTTGTAACCCATTCAATGGGTGGCATTGTTGTTCGATATCTGGCAGAGCATGCTTTGATTCCTCATATTGACAGAGTGGTAATGCTTAGCCCGCCAAATAAAGGCAGTCAAGTTGTTGACAGGCTCGGCAAAACATGGCTTTTCAAACTTGTCAATGGCCCGGCAGGTCGGCAATTGGGTACAAACAGTGAAAGCCTTCCCTTAAAGTTGAAACCGGCAAACTTTGAAGTGGGTATCATCACCGGCAGCAGATCTATTAATCTGATTTTTTCTTTAATGATCAAAGGAAAGGATGATGGTAAGGTCTCCATTGAAAACGCCAAACTTAAAGGCATGAAGGACTTTATGGTTTTACCTTCATCACATCCGTTCATTATGAAAAATAATACAGCCATAGAGCAGACGATCTTTTTTTTAAATTATGGTGTATTCCAAAAAAAGGGCATGTAATTAAACCAGGTTATTGGCTGGTGTGAGCCTGACAAGCAAAAGCATGCTTTTCCCCTAATGGCCCAATTGTTCAAAATAACGGCCATGGCAAATCACTCTGCCACAACAAATAATGAAAAATATTTAATTTCAGCAGGTTAAAAGTTCTTTCATATAAATTATGAGTATTTTTCAGGATAAGTATTGACAGAAATAGAAAAATATTTTAAATCATGCTTCACTTTTTGTGAGCCCAGGTAGCTCAGTCGGTAGAGCAGGGGACTGAAAATCCCCGTGTCGGCAGTTCAATTCTGTCCCTGGGCACCATTCAAAGGTTTCAGGATGCGGGGGTGTAGTTCAGTTTGGTTAGAACGCTTGCCTGTCACGCAAGAGGTCGCGAGTTCGAGTCTCGTCACTCCCGCCATTATCTGGAAACAAGTAGTTGTCCCCATCGTCTAGCCCGGTCCAGGACACCGGCCTTTCACGCCGGCGACAGGGGTTCGAATCCCCTTGGGGACGCCATTTGGACAATAAAGAGTTCTCATGTTGCTGAAACCGTTTTTGTTTTTTTTGAGTATAGTCCAGCAAAGTTTAAGTTGGCTTCCAGGGATCTGTTCCATGAATTTCTACAGGTCATGCAGCAGTCACATCGTCATCCAGAATGCTATTTTCAGTACCAAAATTGCAAATTTTGCTTTGGTGGGACTAAGTGGCCCTATTTACACAGAATTGAAAATCAAAACCTGACCCTCACCCCAGTGTTGCAGCCACTCAGTAATAAGACTTGTTTTTTTGCGGATTTGAGATACCTTTTTTTTGCATTGCACCCTATTGATGCTATGTTAAACAGGCGTTGACAGAAAAATTCGATTAAATCCTCCTGTTTGGTGTGTGGTTTGATACTCGGTTTAATTTTTTTCACATCTTTCACAATTTTTATGGCCAATAGATTTATTAAAATTTTGGTCATTTGTATGACAAGAATTTAAATTTATTAATTCGGAGGCCGCTTGCCTTGCCTCAAGCCCTGCTTTAAACCCAGCTGAAAAAGCTTCTTCACCGACAGGCCAAAGAGGGCCGCGTTTGGAATAACCAGGGTTGTTTTGTTTATGCCATTTCTCAAAATTCATTTCATAGTCCTTCTGAATAATATTTTTGTACAGTTATCCAAATATCCTGAGATCGGCTAAAAGCAATTATGATGCCATTTTTATTTTAAATACAACAAAAAACATAAGTCATTGAAGTATAAAATCATTTTATTATGCGAGTTTAAATCAAGAAAAAAATATCTTCAAAAATGTGTCGGGTATTTTTCCAAAATGTAAATTAATTGAACATGAAAAGTATTTTGAATTCAAAAAAAACACTACAAAGATACTTAATGATGTTATAATTTTGATCAAATCAAGTAAATTTATATTACAAGGTTTACAAATAGATGTATGAGTTTAATGGTTCAATAGCCAATGACCTGGCCTTGAAATTGATATGCCGATAGGAAAACAAATGTCCGAGAATCAAAAACCCGAATACAACCCCGTCATAACAGGCTTCAGCGGCAATGAAGGCCCGCTTAATATATCTCTTACAGATGCAAAAAAAAAATTTGGACAATTACCCAGTAAGTATGGGTTTGTTTCCGCCAAAAAAGACGGCAATAAAAACAGAAGCGACAACAAATCCCTGAACCTTAAAACAGGACGTCTCATACGGGATCTGCTTTCCGATAAAAAGAAAAATTTGAAAAAAAAAGTGTATCAATTTTTTCAGGAGTGGCACAGAGACCTGAAATCTGAATTTAAAGTTGATATTATCCCTTTTTTTAACATTAATGATCCTGCGATTGTAAAAACAATCTTAAACGAAGACCAAGAGTGTCTCAATTATTTTTCCGGCCTTGATATCAAGAGGGTTTTATCCGGCAGCGGGCTTATCAGAAAAGATGTACTCAACTCAATTCGTCCTCATCTCCTGCTTGAAAAAACATCTGAAATATTGACAAAAAAAATCAGGAACGGAAGCGGAAAGCAGCTTCAGGCAGCAAAAAAAGTTCTTGATACGCTTAATTGCTATTCAATGAGTACTCAAATCAAACAATTCAGTGATGATACTCTGTCGTTGCCAAAAGGTGAGGCAATCAACTGTTTTGCAGATGAAATCAGCCATTATCTTTTGAAATTTAATGCCAGCCATCCGCTTTCAGCAATTCATTGTGTTGCGGGAATTACGGGCAAAGGGATTGAATTTGAGTATGCAACGCGGGATTATTCGTATCTTGAACTTGGCAAGATAACCGGTGACTGTACGGCTGACAAACGTAATTTCCAGTCTGACAGAAACATTGAAAATATTTTCTGGACAGTATTTTCATGGATATTAGACAAAAATTATCAGATCGTAAAAGTTTTTTTTGAAGGTGAATTTGTAATGAAAGTTCATCTTCTGCCTCTTTATGTCACAGGACCCAATAGCTATGGAATTTATCAAACCGGGTCTTCATTAAAATCAGACTATACATTCCTGGCCATTGATGCCGTTGAAACAACCTTTGCTTTTCGTGATCATCAGGCATCGTCGGCCAAGAGTCATCTGATCAAACATAAAGATGAAATATTTTTTAAAACAATTGAGTTTATTGAAAAACTGGCTGATGATATGAATATTGAGAATATTTATGCTGAAAAATTTTCAAACACACCATGGATCAGGGATATTTACGGGACATATCCTGAAATTTTCTTTCATGTGGATCATCTGGAAAAAATTGATCAGCTTGAAGATGTGTTCTCGCTTGCGGATGAGATCAGCACCAGCATGGGATATGGCGGCTTAGAGGAAATATTCATGGAACTTCAGATGAAAAACACATGTCTGTCACCAGGATATATCAATAAAGCTCCCGGTGTAAAATCCTTTGCGCTTGTCAGGGGAGATGCCGGGCATGGAATTCCCATGAAACGCATTATTGGAATTTGAGCTGTTTGCTCTGGCCGGTGCCGGAACAACAAGGTGAAGCTCCATGGTTATTCCGGGCAGACAAATAAAAATTCTGCCCGGAATATGTTACCATAGATCAATCTCAGGCGCAGGCCTTGCCGCATGCAGGACAGAACTTGAAGTTTTCATCCTTAAGTGGAGCCTCACAGGCGCTGCATCGCCTGGGGATGGCACCCAGTACCACCAGCAGTTCACCTTCTATGACCGGAACCATCTTTTTATCATACTTGTAATCAGCAATTTTGAGAACCCGCTCCACCATGCCGTCCATGGGAGAAAGCACTGATTTTTCCTGTTTCATGATGGTGATGTTGAACAGCTCTTCGCCTTTTTTGACAATATCACCTGGTTTTACATACATGATCCAGAGATCACCTGAGCTGGGCGAGGCTACCTGACAGGGATCTTTTTTGTCTGCCATCTCCATAACACCGGCTCCGGTTCCAGTAGCTTCGGCCACCTTGACCGTATAGCTCAAAAGTTCTCCGTTCAGAGTATAACGCACCTCACTTATTCCCTGGCTGTCGGTTTCTCCGATGCCCAGTATTTTCATGGAGTGGGGTTTTCCGTCAGTATCCTTGAAAAAAAGTTCCCGGTCCGGCACCAGTCCTTCAAACCAGACATCCAGGGGAAGCCAGTTGGGGTTGCCGAATTCCTGGCGAAAGGTGATTGTCTTGAGGGCGTCTCCAGGGTGGTTGAGATACATTACAACCTCTTCGTCCGTGGGAATCCGGTTGATATTATCTTCCAGACTTTTTTGTTCCGCAGCAATGTCCACAGGTTCAAGAGACTCCAAGGGTGAGGCCTGGGTGCGGTTTTCAATGGCCTCTTTATAGGATTCGCCAAAGGCGGAAGCATAGACCCAGTCCGGCGGAAAACCCAGAGGCAGTTTGCCGAATTTGCCCAAAAGCAGATCCCTGAAAGCATCGTTGCTGTCTTTGTAGAGAACGAGCCGGTCGGTTTTTAAATTTTCCGGCAATTGGTCTTCCTGGGTGTTGACCACTGTATCCAGTATCCACAGCAGGTGTTTCACCTCTTCTTCCCCTCCACGTTTCCAGGCAGAGGTGACGGCCAGAAATGCGGTATTCCATGTGATCTGGGAACCGGGAGTTACGTCATGATACCGGACAATCTGACGGGTGCCGGTTAAAAACTGCAGCATCTGGGGTAAAAGGTGAATATAGCCCTGTTTCATGGCTCCTTCCTGAGATGAGGAAGTGGCTCCGCCCGGCATGCCGTGTTGTACAACGTCGTGGTCTATGCCCTGGAAATAGGGAGCTGTATAACGGTCATAATAGGGCATGATCTGTTTGAAAACAAAATTACAGGTTCGGATACTATCTTTATCAATGCGGGTACTCAGCCCCAGTTCCTCTTCCATGTAGGCGGCGGTGGAAAGAACTTCCCCCTGGCCGTACCATCTGACAGCAGCCCCGATGCCGGTGTCCACAATATGAGCCCCGGCTTTGGCTGCAGCTCCCACAGCCGGGACAAACAATCCGTCAGTGCAGTGGCGGTGGTAGTGCAGAATCAGCTCGGGATAACGACTTCTCAGTTCGGCCACCAGCTGTTTGATAAACCTTGGCGGGCATACCCCGGCCATGTCCTTGAGTCCCAGGATAAACATCCGGGTGGCGGCTTTTTGTGACACCCCTGCCACATCGGCAACCAGATGGATCATCTGTTCTGCCACACCAAGGTAATGATTTACATCAAACCCCTTGGCCCAGGAGAGCGATATAGCCGGCTGGAATGTGTTGGCCTGGGATGCCAGCACAACTTCGGCAAAGGGTCGCATGTTTTCCACATGGTTTAAAAAGTCGAAACACCGGACAATATCATAGTGTTGGCAGATCATCTCTCCTGTGAGATGCATCAGCTTTTTGGGCTGGGGCTTGTAGCCCAAAAGGTTGGTTGACCGCACCAGGATCTGTTTGGGGGTGGTTGGTGCAAACGTATTCCAGAGCCGTGCCTCATTGAACGGATAGGTCATATTGGCCATCATGGCCACATGGAAATGGGCTCCGCCTCCGTTTTCAATGGAAAAAAAGCCGCAGCGGTCCAGGTAGGGTCCGGTCAGAATATCCTCGGCCAGGCGGAACCTGTTGCCGCTGTTGGACTGGGTGATGTCACGGGGCGTTGTGTCTGCAATATGTACATGGGGGGTGTCCCTTACCGCGTCCATGAGAGCTGTGCGGTCCCACCTGGGATAGATTGACGGGGCAGCAGCAGTGGGCAGTTCCGGCATGACCGGATCAAACACGTCCATGCGCTTGTCTTCACGGCCCCGGTATTCTCCCAGCTGCACATGAGGGTTGTAACCCCGGGCTGAAATTTGTGCTACCAGTCGGCTGAGTCTGAGGCTTTCTGGTTCTGAATCCCGGTAGAGCATAAGTTCAGGCGTTTTTTCCACGAACCTTGTATCGTAGATCCCGGACTGGAATACCGGATGGGCGATGATTTTCTGGTGAAAGGGTATGGTGGTCTTGAGCCCGCCGATGATATATTCTTTCAGGGCCCGTTCCATTACTGCCAGGGTCTTTTCCCAGTTTTCACCATGAGCAATGAGAAGAGCTGCAGCAGAATCATAGTTGGAAGGGAATGCATACCCGCCGGAAACACACGAATCCATACGGACTCCCGGGCCTCCAGGAGAGATGTAACGGGCAATGTGACCGGCATTGGGGGCGAATCCGTTTTGGGGATCTTCGCAGTTGATGCGCACCTGGATGGCATTGGAAACCGGCCGGGTCATATCTTCGCTGAACCGGAGGCGGGAACCGAATGCCACTGCAATCTGCTCTTCCACCAGATCTATGCCGTAACGGCACTCGGTAATGCCGTGTTCCACCTGGAGACGGGTATTGACCTCGATGAGGAAGGGGGTGCCGTCGGCATCCACCAGAAACTCAACCGTTGCCAGGGAGTAGTAGCCAACTTCCCGTACCAGATCCCGAGCATAACCTTTCAGGGTTTTTCTCAGTTCGTCGGTCATCAGGGGCCAGGGTGATGGGGTTATTTCCACCAGTTTCTGGTGATTTCTCTGGACTGTGCAATCGCGCTCATCAAAGGCGAATACGTTGCCGTGCTGATCGGCAATAACCTGGATCTCAATGTGCCGAACCGAGGTCAATAATTTTTCCACATAGATCCTGGGGTTGCCAAAAGAGGCCTGGGCCAGCACGGATGCTTTGGAAAAGGCGGATTCCAGCTGTTCCATGTCATATACTTCATAAATTCCCCTGCCGCCACCGCCGCCTTCGGCTTTGAGCATTACCGGCAGCCCTATTTCTCTGGCGATTTTTTTTGCTTCATCCAGCTCCACAGCCCCGGTGGAGCCGGGCACTACAGGCACCCCGATTTTTGTGGCCAATTCTCTTACCCGGACTTTGTTTCCCAGAAGCTCCATGGGTTCTGTGGGAGGACCGATAAAAAGGATACCGGCTTCCTTGCACTTTTTAGGAAAGCTGGAATCTTCCGAAGCAAACCCCCATCCCGGATGAACAGCGGCAATGCCGCGAGACTTGGCTATTTCCAGGATACGGTCGATGTCCAGGTAAGCAGACGGATTTTTTCCCAGTAAGATGAGTTCCTGGGCACCTGAGGTAAAAGGAGCGGTTTTGTCCACATCGGTTACCGTCAGAACCGGAACAGCCCCAAGGACTTCCCGTATTGAACGCATAATTCGCCTGGCGGTAATACCGCGGTTGGCAACCAGTATTTTTTTTCCATTTATTTCTTGTACAATTTCTTCAAATGTTTTCATGATACTGTTTCCTTTTTGTCCTAAAACACCCGGGGGGATATCTGTCCCCTGTCAATCATCTGATCCCCCCTGGCCGTTCTGATAATGAGTCCTCCCGTGGCTGAAATATCCACCAGTGTTGCAGGTCCGTTCCATGGTCCCGCATGTGTCACAATGATTGGTTCATTTTTGAATGCCAAACATTTTCCCAGGCGCTCCACCACATGACCGGGGTGAGAGATGAATGCAGCAAGGCGATGTTTCAGAAACAACTCTATGCGCATCCATAAATGGGGAACCGATATTTTTACACCAAAAGTTTGAAAAGATCCAGGGATAATTTTAAATGATTGTGAAAAAAAATCAGCTTCAGGCCCTTTATGGACATTGATACCAATACCGGCAAGGCTTTTCCCGTAACGTTCTTCCACGAGAATTCCCCCCACTTTGGTCCGGCCCACCAGGATGTCGTTGGGCCACTTGATCTCTGCCGGCAATCCCAGTTCTGCCATCACCTCCACCAGTACAACTCCCAGGGCCAGTGGCAGAAGATTTCCCAGGGTTCCGGCATTTTGGGGAAGCCTGATGGTGGCAAAAAGATTTCCGGGCATGGAAATCCAGGATCGCCCAAGCTGACCCCGCCCCTGGTTCTGTGCCTCTGAAAGAATCCAGGACCATTGGGGAAAGCGATTTTGTTTTAACAGGCTTGCGGACACGTCCATGGTGGAAGTGCAGTCACAAGCAAGGTATCGGATCATATTTTCTTTCCTGGATACCCATAAAGATTCTGAAGTTCCCAGGTTGCCTTCATTTGAAAAAAGATCCCACTTACCGCCAAGGTATTCCTGCCAGCGCGTCATCTCTTTGTTGCTTATGCCGTCATTCATACCGTGCATTGAGTTCTTTCATCTTATTTCTTCAATTCCTTTGGTAAATCAACAGGCCGTTTAAAAAAAGTATTGATTTATATGGTTGTTTTATTATTCTTTGTCATGCCGGTATATTAGCGGCTAAAGTATTTTCTATACGCTTTATTCATAAAAGCACGATACCTTGTTTGTCAAGAAGGAAATCATATCTTATGAATTTAAATTATATTCTTATACCCATTCATTGGCATGAAATTTTTTAAATCTTCATTGTTTCAAATTGTCATAGTATGCTAATAAGGCTCAACAAAAATTAATTTTAAAAAACGGATGTGTATAAATGACAATCCAGTTTCTTGGAAAAACATTAAAAAATCATATGGTTCTGGCTTCAGGGGTTCTTGGGAACAGCAAGGAGATCCTTGAAAGAGTCCATGAAAACGGCTGCGGTCTTGTGACCATGAAATCCATCGGTCCTGCGCCCAGGGACGGGCATAAAAATCCAACGGTGATTGATCTGGGCCAGGGTATGATAAATGCTGTGGGACTGCCGTCTCCTGGATATTTGAATATGGAAAATGAATGGCAGGATCTTGATGAACGCGATTTTCCATTGATTGCAAGCGTTTATGGCGGGTCTGTCAAAGAATACCAGGTGGTGGCGGAATTTGTATCCGCCAAAAAACCGGATTTTATCGAAATTAATATCTCTTGTCCCAACTCTGAAAAGCACGGCATGATATTCGGCATCAACCGGCAGTCTTCTCAGGACGTGGTGTCTGCCGTCAAAGAGGTGATTAATGTTCCTCTCATTGTAAAATTGACCCCCCAGGCCCCGGATATCGGGGACATTGCCAAAGCCTGTGAGGATGCAGGGGCTGATGCGATCTGCGCCATCAACACCGTGGGTCCCGGGATGGTGATTGATATTGAGTCGGCAATGCCGGTGCTGGCCTTTAAGAAGGGCGGGCTGTCCGGCCCCATGATAAAACCAATTGCCGTCAGGTGTGTATTTGATATCTACAAGGCTGTGAATATTCCCATCATCGGGCTTGGAGGCATCACCACAGGAGAAGATGCAATTGAGATCATTATGGCAGGAGCAAGCCTTGTGGGAATCGGAAGCGCTGTCCGGTACAGGGGAATTGACGTGTTTCAAAAGGTCACGGATGAAATGAACGCCTGGCTTTCAAACCGGAACTTAAGCATAGAGGACATAAAAGGGGCGGCCCATAAGGAAAAATGATGATGAACACGATTACCGATCAGAAACATATCATGCTAAGGGTAGATGAAAAACGCATTGAAGGCACGGCCTTTGCCACACTTTTTTTTAATTATGCCATGCCATTTAAACCCGGCCAGTTTGTCATGGTCTGGATTCCGGGTGTTGATGAAAAACCCTATACCATTTGTTTTCATTCAAAAGACAGGTTTGCCATTACCATTGAGGCCAAGGGGATTTTTTCCCAAAAAGCCGTTTCTTTGAACAAAGGAGACCTGGTCGGCATCAGGGGGCCTTTTGGAAACGGGTTTGATATTCAAACCGATCACACCGTGGCCGTTGTGGCAGGTGGCTGCGGTATGGCACCGTTGGCTCCGCTGGTGGAAATACTGGATAAAAATACAACCGTTATCCATGGCGCAAAATCAAAAGAGTATATCCTTTACCCGGACAGGTTTGATACCCGGCGGCAATTTTGCACGGATGACGGCAGTTTTGGTCAAAAAGGCCTTGTTACGGATCTTCTTGAAAAAGCAATAGCATCCGGCAGGCAATTTGACATGGTCTATACCTGCGGGCCTGAAATCATGATGTACCATGTTTTTAATCTATGCGAAACTCACCACATCCCCTGCCAGGTCTCTTTGGAAAGGTACATGAGATGCGGATTCGGGGTATGCGGTGCCTGTGTCTGCGGAAAACAGCTGGTGTGCAAAGACGGACCGGTATTTGGTTCCGGCGAATTGCGTGAAATGAATGACTTTAACACCAAAGCCCTGTTAAAATCCGGTAAGGATGTTGAGCTTTCCCAATATTTTTCCTGGCGATGCAAATAACTGCCATGGGCAGGCTTGCTCTTTCATCCGGGTTTGCCCACAACAAATAATTAAAGTCACGATTGGATTTGCCAGGACTTTTTTATAAAAGATGATGTTAAAAGGATATTTGAATGACATACAAAGAAGAATTTATTGAATTTTTAGTCGACTGCGATGCCTTGAAATTCGGCGAATTTGAATTAAAGAGCGGCAGGCTGGCCCCCTATTTTATCAATACCGGCATGTTTGACACAGGAATGAAAATTAAAAAACTGGGTGCTTTTTATGCCAAAGCCGTAATTGAACATTTCTCAGACAGTTTTGACGGCGTTTACGGGCCGGCTTACAAAGGGATTCCTTTGTGCATTTCAGCAGCCCAGGCACTTTGTGACATGGGCATGGACAAAGGGTATGTGTTTAATCGAAAAGAAGCCAAAACCTATGCGGACAAAAGCCTTGTGGTGGGCATGCCCCTGACGGCAGACACCCGGCTGATTTTAGTGGATGATGTGATCACATCGGGTAAGGCCATCAGGGAATCTCTTGAAATCCTTAAATCCTGTAATGCGCCAAAAGTCAGCGGTATTGTTATCAGTGTCAACCGCCAGGAAAAAGGTAAAACCGATAAAAACGCATTAAAGGAAGTTGAAGAAATCCTCGGTATTCCCATATATTCCATTGTCACCATTGCAGATATAAAAGCATACCTGCACAATAAAAAAATAAATGGCCGAGTTGTTCTTGATGACGGCATGCTTGCAAAAATTGATGCTTATCTTGAAAAATACGGTGCGGCTTAAACAGGATGAAGCTTAAGTCGCAAAAGCTTTAACACGTTAATAGATATGAATTCACAAGGTTGACAAGCCCCCAGATGATCGGCGGGGGAAAAACAGCTTCAATGGATCTGTCAAACAGTATTGAAATGCAGGATTCATACTGATCACTGGAATTCCATAACAGATAATATACAGGAACCCTGGGAAAGGGGTAAAGCACACAGGCGGCATCAGCCATATCCATGGGTTTGCCGCCTAATTTTGCAGCGCTTTGGATAAACTCTTCATGATCATCTTTGAATTTTCTCAGGACAGGCTCTTTTTTTAACCTGTTTTTCCCCGTAAAATAGAGGCCCTGTTTCATATCCTTGGATGAAATCATGGTTTTTCCAAGAGGATAAAGTCTGTCAACTGTTTTAAAGTATGTGAGCGAAATCAGCCCGAGCAATTCACAGTCAATGGGTATATCTTCTTGTTCCGTCCTTTTTTTAATCTCTTTGTTTTTTAGGTCCAGAACTATTTTTTCATTCAAAAACTGAAAAACAAGATTCCCTTGGCAATCGGTTTGTGCCAGAGAATAGGAGCAGACAAGGTTAAGATCCCTTTTTAGAACCTCATCCCAATATTCTTCAGGTATTTGCACCTGATTTCCCAAAGGGTCTGTTGATAGCAGAGGGTGTTCTCGTCTTCTTTTTTGCATCTGCAGGTATGCCCCGGAAAAGGGATAGGGATTTTGCAGATAATTTTCGCAGGGAAACTGGTTGCAGTCCCGTAAGCAGTAATCCTTATTGTTCATTACAACGCAGCTTAAAATAGGACAGGTATCGTTGAATAATCTTTTTTGGGTTTCCAGTTTCAGCCGGGCTTCATCGCTTTTCCCGGACCCGCAGCTGGTACAAAGCCCAAGCAGATTCAGTCGGCATACGTCGCAATTTATTCCGCAGGCACCTGTAGGCATAATTTGTCTCCCGATTGTTTGATTTTTATCTTGATGTTCTTTATTGTGACATGTTTGAGAATAAATATCAATTTTACATCACTTAAAACAATTTGGGCTAAGATTTTAACATATTTTATGATTAGCCTATTTTACTATTTTATGTTGATGAAGCAACTCAAAACATTTTATAGATGGTAATTTATCCCAAAGACACATCAAGAATCATCATCACTGAAAAACCAATCATTGTCGCCATTGTTACCGTATCAATGTTTTTATAATTTCTTTGAGATTCAGGAATCAGTTCTTCCACCACCACAAAAATCATTGCGCCTGCAGCAAAACAAAGGGCATAGGGCAGAATCTGCTGCATGTTTATGACAAACAAGGCTCCCAGAACACCGGCGATGGGTTCTACCATACCGGAAGCCTGCCCCATGAAAAAACTTTTTTTCTTGCTCATTCCTTCTCTTCGCAACGGCATTGATACGGCTGTTCCTTCAGGAAAATTCTGAATACCAATGCCGATTGCCAAAGCAATTGCCCCCCCCATCGTTGCGGAAGGAAGATTGGCAGCAACAGCACCAAAGGCGACGCCAACTGCCAGTCCCTCGGGTATGTTATGAAGCGTTATTGCAAGAACCAAAAGGGTGCTTCTCTGCCATGACGTCTTTATTCCCTCACTTTTATCAATACTTAAACCGGGATGAAGGTGGGGTAAAAATTTATCTGTCAGTCTCATAAAAATTCCACCGCTCATAAATCCAATGACCGCGGTCAGCCATGGTGTATGCCCCAATTGTTCCGCCATCTCTATACCGGGTGAGAGAAGAGACCAGAAGCTTGCTGCAATCATTACACCTGCAGCAAAGCCAAGAGTTGAATCAAAGAGTTTTTGATTTATATTTTTCGTGAAAAAAACAAGTGCTGCACCTGCGGCAGTTAAAGCCCAGGTAAAAAGTGTTGCGATTAATGCCTGGGTAACAGGGTTGAACTGGTGAAAGAAATCAATCATCTTTATTCTCCTGACAATATTAGCTGTCCTGATACAGGGGGTCTATAAATAATATGTTTATGCGCAATACCCGTCAAAAATTTTTCGGTTGTTTTTTAGCATTTCTTCTGTAAGCAGATCTTTTAATGCCATGTTATAATCTTTTTTTGATACACCTGGAATGAGCCCGTGTTTTGCAACCGTTCCCAGAAGAGCCATGTTCTGCATCCTGGAATCGGTTATGGATCGGGTGTCCACTTTGATCGCTGTTACACCTGAATCCTTACAGGCTGTTTGAATATCTTTTGCCGTGATTGCAGGGGCCTGGCCTAAGCGTACGGGAAGCGGCTGCCAGGACACATCCATGTACACAAGGGTTCCTCCCTTTTTTAAGGCTATTCCAAGTCCCCGCAGGGCTTCATGGAGTTCCATACCCAAAACAAGATCTGCACAATGATTCATGATCAGCGGCGAATGGATTTTTTCACCGCATCGGATACTGGAAACAACAACTCCTCCTCTCTGGGCAAGTCCATGGGTATCCACGGCAATGGCATTAATACCTGCATTATCTATTCCCCTCAAAAGGGCCTGGCTTAACAATCCAATGCCCTGCCCCCCAACACCGGTGATATAAATATTATATGATTTCATTTTTCTCCTTTATCAAAATCAATTGCCTGTACCGGGCATGACGGTCTGCAAGATCCGTCTCCAATACAAAGGTCAAGATTAATATCCACACTTTGATCAGGGTTTCGGATAAATGTCGGGCAGCCGAATTTCTCCAGGCAATCATGGGTCTTGTTGCACGTTTCCTGGTCAATAGTAATATGTTTTTTGACATATCCGGGCTTTTTTTGCTGAAGCCTTGTAAACTTGAGCATGCAGGGATGCTCGGCAATCACAACGCTGATGCCTTTTATTTTCAGGGATTGTTTTACAAGGTCCGTTAATTTGGACTGGTTGTAAGTATCACAGGAAAGGATGCTTTCAATGCCAAGTCCCTCAAGTAAATTTTTAATGGGGATTTCACTGCCGGCATGATCCTGATGTCCGGTCATGGCCGTGGTGCCGTTTTCCATGATGATCAATGTAATATTGTGATGGTTGAATACAGTGTTGATCAATCCTGGCAGGCCTGCATGGAAAAAGGTTGAATCCCCTAAAAACGCCACCACTCTTTTTTTATCATTGAACAAGGACAACCCTGATGCCATGCCGCAGGACGCGCCCATGCACATCAAAACTTCTCCCACATTATACGGCGGCATAAATCCAAGCGTATGACAGCCTATATCCGCCACGGTTACATCCTCGGTCTCCAGAGCTTTTTTGATGGCAAAAAAGGCGCTTCTGTGGCCACAGCCCGGACACATCTGGGCGGGTCGTTGCGGAACTTGTATTGCTGGAGTTTTTATTTCGCAAACAACGGATTTTGGTGCATTTAACATCATGTCAGGCCATACAGCCGCCAGTTTTTCCATAACCTTGTCCGGGGTGTACTCTCCCACATAGTCCTCATCCTCTTTTTTTCCTGTCAGATTTGTTTTCAAGCCTGAATCATAGGCCAGTGATTTGATCTGAATTTCAAGAAAGTCGTCCAGTTCTTCTATGATCAGAACCTCATCATGGGCTTTTAAAAAGGATAGGATGATGTCCTCTTCAAGTGGATTGACAGCGCCCAGCTTCAGGATGTCCGGTCTGTATTGGGCGTCTTCAAATACATCAAGAACCGAAAGAAAGGTCAGGCCCGAGGTGATGATCCCCTTGCCCCGGTTGTTTTTTGAGGTTAATTCTTTGTTTAAACCTGCATCTTTAATATAATGCTTTGCTTGACGCATTTTTTTAATGGATTGGCGTTTCATATCCAGGGCCAGAGTGGTCAGAGGGATATAGGGGCCGTTTTGTTTGTTGAAATCGGTTTTGTAAGGGGTTTGCCCGTCATATTTGTCAAATGCTATCTTCTGCCTGGCATGGCAGACATGCGTGGTCAGTCTAAGCACGACTGCGGTTTGCTCTTTTTTTGCAAGTGCTGCGGCATGTTTATAATAGGCATAGGCTTCCTTGGGGGAGGCCGGTTCAAAAACCGTTATCCTGGACATTTTATAAATATTTCGGTTGTCCTGTTCGTTCTGGGATGAATTCGCACCAGGATCATCTCCTAGTACAACCACCATCCCGCCAATGATATTCATCAATGAAAGCTGGACAAAGGTATCAAGGGCCACGTTCAGTCCGACACTTTTAAAAAACACACAGGAAAGATTTCCATTCAAAGCCGCCCCAAATGCCACTTCTGTTGCCACTTTTTCATTGACTGAAAATTCAAAGTAAAAAGGCCTTACAGCTTCGGGTATGCTTGAAATGGCAGTTGCGATTTCAGGGGTGGGTGAACCGGGATAAGATGAAACCACTGTTGTTCCAGTTTCTATCATTGCCCTGACAACTGCCTCGTTTCCCATTAAAATTTCCTCAAAGGGATCTTTGCCCATAAGGATTTCACCTGTTTTTTTCATATGCACTTCCTTGGGTAAAAGATTGGTGTTGATTTGTTACAATATCATATTTTTTTTTAAACACGAAATAATAAGATGATATCTTAAAAACTTAGCATTTATTGTTTTGGCAGGTCAATTTGCCATGGCCGTTTATATGAAAGTCTTCAAAAATACAAACAGCGACTTTCATGTTTTGTTGTGGGCAAATCTGAGCGAAAGACCAGGTCTGCCCGTGGCAGTTATTCAGAACAAGAGAAAAACAGGTCAAACAACTTGACGTTATGTTGGAAGGGTTCTAAAAGAATGGTGAAGTCAAAGGCTTTTTTTTATGAAGCTGTCAATAGCAAATAATGAGGTATGTTGAAATAAGGAAAACAAAATCCATAGCTAAAAAATCAGCTGCCGATTATAAGATGACAGCTTAAAAATAAATGTAGAAAAGATTTTTAAACTTATGAGTATGAATAAAGAGGTGAAATATTCAACTTTCTGAGTTTGGCAAAATTTAGATGGGGTCATCAGATGGGGTCACCGTTCATTAAAGCTTAAGTCAGAAAGTTGAGTGAAATAATTATTGAGAGAAAAAAATGGTTCTTATTCCTGAAATAACATCTGATATGATGATTGTATTCGGATTTTTGATTTTTGTGACACTGCTGTTTGTGTTTGAAGTGGTTCGGGTTGATATGGTGGGGCTTTTAATGATGATCCTGCTTCCCTTGTCCGGTGTGATCGAGCCATCCATGGCCATCAGCGGGTTGAGTTCCAATGCTGTTGTTTCGATCATTGCCGTCATCATTATCGGGGATGGCCTTGATAAAACCGGGGTCATGAATATTTTTGCCCGGCATATCATCCGTCTGGCCGGAAAAAGCGAAGTTCGTATTATGACCTTGATCTCCGGCACTGTGGCATTTATTTCAAGCTTCATGCAGAATATCGGTGCAGCAGCCCTGTTTCTTCCGGCAACCAACAGGATCTGCAGGCAGTTGAATGTACCGGTTTCAAGGATTCTCATTCCCATGGGGTTTTGTGCGGTGATCGGCGGATGCATTACCCTGGTGGGATCAAGCCCTTTGATTCTTTTAAATGATCTGATGGCATCCTGGTGGTCAAACAATCTTAATATTATAGGGAATAAACCTTTTGAGGCATTCGGACTTTTCAGTGTCACCCCCATCGGAATTGCGCTTGTCACAAGTGCGATGGTCTATTTTGTTCTTTTTCGTAAAATTGTTTTACCCGCTGTCACCCTTCAAGCGGAAGATCATTGCCTGCTTGATCAAGATCTTGAATGTACTTATGGCCTGGAAATTCACAATGCCTATGAATTGAATGTGCCTGCCGGTTTTGTGACAAGGCGGCTGGATGAATTGGAAATCCGGCCTAAATTTCATTCAACCGTTATCTGTATCTGTAAACAGGGCCGGGGAGAAGGCTGGTATAAAGTAAATGTTCCTTCAAGATCGGATATTATTGAACCCGGTGATATTGTCGGTGTCATCAGCAACCGGGAACATATCCATCGTCTTGCCGAGACTCTGGAGTGGGAATTGTGCGATGAACTTGATCACATGAGCGAAATATTATCTCCCGACAACACGGAAATTACCGAAGCCATTGTCACACCACGGTCGGAACTGGTGGGTAAGACACTGCACCAGATCTATTTTCGAAAAAGATACCAGGTTAATCCTCTGGCTCTTTACAGAAGAAACCAGGTTTTTCTTGAAGATATCTCGGAAACAAAAATCCAGCCAGGAGATGCTTTTCTCCTGTTTGGTGAACTGGAAAAATTTCATCTGCTGCAACACAAAAAAGATCTGGCCTTTACAGAACATATTCAGGGAGAACTGATGCATCCTGAAAAAGCAGGGCTTGCGGTTGGATGCCTTGTTCTGGCCCTTGTTCTGGCACTGGGTCTTAACGTTCAATTGTCCATTGCCCTTCTTACCGGGGCAGTCGGTATGATTCTCACCCGGGTGTTGACTCTTGATGAGGCCTATCAAGGTGTTGACTGGATGACGGTTTTTCTGCTGGCAGGCCTGATTCCCCTGGGCCTTGCCTTTGAACGAACCGGTGCTGCCCATTATTTATCCGCATCCATTGCCAACTTGATGCAGGGAGCGCTCACCCCTCTGGTCTTATTCCTGCTTATCGGCTGTTTAACCTCCTTTTTTACCTTGGTCATTTCCAATGTTGGGGCCACTGTACTCATGATTCCTTTGGCCATGAACATGGCAGTCCAATGCAATGCTGATCCGAGAATGGCAGCCTTGATGGTTGCCGTAGCCGCATCCAATACTTTTGTTTTGCCAACCCATCAGGTCAACGCTTTGATAATGAGGCCCGGCGGCTACAAGGTAATTGATTATGTCAGGGCTGGTGCCGGCATGACTGTTTTATTCCTTGGGGTTGTCATGTTTATTTTGTATTTTTTTTATGGGATCACAGGATGATTTTTTAGTTGTGACAGTTCAATCTGTCATGGCCATTTTATATGAAAGTCTTGAAAAATTTAAACAGCGACTTTCATATTTTGTTGTGGGCAAACCCGTATGACCGGATTGTAGTATGAAACGGCCGGGTCTGCCCATTATCGTTACTGGTTATACCTTAATTTGTTTTCTTCTTCGATCAACTTCATGGTTTCTGCGCTGCCACCGGTTTTGATCCATAAATGTTCCGGTTTGGCCAGAAGTTCCTTGATATGGGTACGATACGTTTCTCCCTTGCCGGCATGATCTGCCATTTCCTGAACTTCCGGCAGAAAATCATGGTAAAAATTTCTGGCAATTTCATACATGCCGTGCCAGTGGGTATAATCCGGTGCAAACATAGCGGCCGCCATCCTGGCTCTCCTGCCTTCATGGTGCCATATTTCAAACCATGTAAACCCTAGTTTGTTCTGGAATCCCGTATTTTTCCAGATTTCGTCTTTTTTCAGCATATTGACCAGTTCTACGCCGGGTTTGGCAAATTTTTCATTGTATAGCATTACCACGTCATCCAGCTGCCGGTAAAAATTTTGGGCCTGGTTGACACCGTGACATGATTTGCACACTTCCTGCATGTTGGTTCGTCTCTGCTTCCAGGACACAACACTCTGGATGGTTTTTTCGGAAATAATTTTTTTGAGCTTGTCTCCTTCCCTGACATAACTTTTTGAGGTGGCGGTCTGGCCGGCACGGGGAGGCAGGTCACCTGTAATATCGGTTACGGTTTTATCGGTAAAGGTCACCCTGTTGAGTTTTGAAGAAACAACAGCCCTCAGATTCCAGGAAATCCTGTCGCCCACATTATGACTGTTTTTGGCAACCGCACCATTGAGTTTGATAAAAGAACCCATGTGGCAGGTGGAACAGGTAGGAGCGGTATGGTAATCATCGCCCAATACCCAGGAGCCGTCTTTCATGATATTCATGCCGTCCGGAGAATTTGTTTTTTCAGCCGTGAAATAGGCAATCCCGTGTTTGGATTCTTCATAGATCTCTTTTTGGGGATGATCCGGCCCTAAATGGCATTTGCCGCAGTTTTCCGGCTGTCTTGCCCTGGAAGCGGAAAAAGAGTGCTTGGAATGACAGGCATTGCAGGCTCCTTTAGTGCCGTCTGGATTGATTCGCCCTATACCGGAGTTGGGCCAGGTGTTGTAATCCATTTGAGGAGCGTCGGTCTTGGAACGCATGGGCTTTCCATCCTTATCGCGCTTGAGGGAAACCACGGAACCATGGCATTGCCAGCAGCCGCTGGCCATGTTGCCCTTGTTTGAGGGCATGCCGCCCACCACTTCGGCCAGCATATTATCAAGGGATGCCATGATTTCACCGGCTGTTGCATGGTGTGACTGGGCCATTTCCCTGGCTTCGGGTTCATGGCACTTTGCACAGTCTCTGGGTGACAGAACAGCTTTAATAAAAGCGCCTTCATGTTCGTAGCCCAGTTCATATCCCTTGTCTGCAGCATGACAGGTAAAACACCCCACCTGGCCTTCTTTGGCTGCGGCATGAGCTGAATTTTCCCATTGAAGGACCAGGGACTTGTTCTCTTTTAAATGACAGGTAATGCATTTTTTGTTCATTTCCTGATTTTTTGGATTTTTTACGTCAAAGGATGCCTCGGTCAACGCCTGGGCAGTCCCTGCTGTAAAAACAGATATCATAACAAAAATCAGGTATGATCTTAAAACCATCATAAAAATTTTCTCCCATAATATTAAGTTGAAATACAAAATCATTGATGCTTTGCTGCACTGCCTTACAACTTTCATGCATCACCTCCTTTTTTAAAAATGTCATATTTTAAGTTAAAGGTTTAAGTTAAAGTTTTATGTTAAGGGTTATTTTACGATTGTTTTATTGTCCTGCGTCCAGAATGGGAAGATCCGGCTTAACACAAACAAAATAACAAACGGGATGGCCATGACGATCATCACCGCCAGTATCCCCTCCTTGTCAAACCACTCGGGATGAAATTGTGTATAACCTCTGGCACTCTTGCTCATGAGCTGGCCCCCGATCACCACATTCCATCGCATGATCAGCACCTGAAGCAAGAGGATGATTGAAACAACAGCTGCCATAAAATTATAAGTTTTGGGCTTTATCGTGAATATGGCCATTACTCCCAGGAGAAGCAACGGGATCACTGAACAGATCTTGACCTGCCATAACCAGAAGGAGGTTGCCAGCGGGCCGTTCAGCAGCCCTTCAACCATATGGTGATACCCGGATTTCAAGTATGAATGGGAAAAAACCTCCAGCATCTCAAAGGCAAATGCCAGGATAAAAAACAGGGTAAGGATTTTAATGCAGGTTTTGACGCAGTCATGATCAATGGATCGTCCTTTTGCTTTGCGGATGACCATATATGCCGGGATAACAGCAGATATTCCCGACACACAGGCGGAAAAAAGAAACATAACCGGCATAAGCGGAGTTGACCAGGTGGGATTGGCTTTGACACCGCCAAAGATAAATCCAACATAACCGTGAAGGACGATCGCAACGGGGATACCGATGCCGACCAGGAACCTGATGATTTTTTGATCCAGCACAAGCGCTTCTGTTGACAGGTCAATGCTGTCAAAGGTCAAAACCCGATACAAAAGTTTTCGCAATCCTTTGGAATTTTTTCGTGATGTGACCAGGTCTTTTCGATACACAAAAAGAACAATAAAGACCAGAACTCCCATGGACACGGCATAGATATACCCGAATCCGGCCATGGCAGAGCTGGGGCTGGGTGTTAACAGCATGTTGAGATTTCGCTCGGGCCGCCCAAGATGAAGCAAAAGCGGCAAAGTGGCACAACACAGGAATGCCAGGGCAAACAAAAGAGAGAATCTTGCCACGGGTTTGAGGCTTTTGACATCAAAAAGATAGTAAAGAGCCGCAATGATAAACGCCCCGTCCACAAGTCCTGTCATATACGGATAAAGGACGATCATCATGCTCCAGTGGACATGAAGATCATTGGGGAACACATAATTGGAAACCAGCATTGCTGCCGGGCCGTAGGCGGCATCCATCAGACCACCTCCCTTCGTGCGCCCTTGTAATAAAGGGCGGGCCAGGTTCCCATATCTTTTCTCAATACCGTCAGAACACCCGGACCCTTTAAAATTTTATAGACTTCGGATGTTTCGTCTTTCATGGAACCGAATTTTCGGGCTCCTGTTGGACAGACCTCGACACAGGCCGGTAACAGTCCTTTTCTGACCCGATGGTAGCACCAGGTGCATTTTTCCGCGACCTTTGTAACAGGGTTTAAAAATCGAACCGAATAGGGACAGGCCTGGATGCAATAGCCACATCCCACACACTGCTTTTCATCCATCAGAACAAAACCGTCCGGAGATACAAATGTTGCGCCCACCGGGCACACCTGAACACATGGCGCTTGCCTGCACATATTGCACAGCTTGGGCACAAAAAAGGTGTCCCTTGTTTTTTCATCAATATCTGTCCGGGGGGTCTGGTATCCATCCAGGCCGCCATTGGGAGAATCCACATAAATTTGGTCACTGAATCCTTTTACATAACGCTCAACCCAGGTGCGGTAGTTCCCGTCCGGCACATTATATTCGCGTTTATCAGCCATGCAGCAGGCCCCGCAGCCGATACAGCGAGTAATATCCACGATAAAGGCAAACTCCTGGTTGCGAATGTCATAGTCTTTGCCCTTGATTCCCGGGATCTGTTCGGGAATTTCAAGGCTGCCGCCTCCCATGGGCCAGACCAGATATAAAGAACCTGCAATGGTTGCATTCAAAACTTTTTTGACAAACGACCGCCGGTTCATTTCCGGTGATGGATCTAATATTTTCATCCTCCTGCCTCCAGCAATCCGGTTATCTGTTTTGCCCGGATAATATATTTCAAAGGTGCATGAACATGATGACATTGATTGCAATTGTGAGTGAGTTTAACTTGTTGGTCCTTTAAATGATTGGGCATGGCAACGGTTTTAATAACGTGTTCAGGCCTTGCCTTGATTTCGGTGTTGTGGCATCTGAGGCACAGGGTGGTGATTTGCTTTTCTTTTTTAACGGGAAGATTTCCGATCTTTTTGCCGTTTTTGATATGATCCGCATAAGTGCCGTGACAAAATTCACATGAAATGGTTTGATGCTGACCTTTTTTATGAATTTTTGCTTCATAAGGGTGACACTTGAAACAGGATGCATTGGTCCCGTGCCTAACCGGAACAAGGGCGGCTTCTGCAATGGCATTTGCCCTGTAATGGCCGTAAATACCAAAAGAATCCGGAATCAATATTTTTTTGAAAAAAAATCCGCCCCCGGCCAGCACACCAATGCTGATCACTATAAGCAAAAGACGCATTCGATAGCTTAACTTCACAACGGCCTCCTGTCATTAGTTATTCCCACAGCGCTTTGATTTTTTGTAAACGCCATATGCTTTGAAACTTCAGTGGTACAACGGTTTTAATTGAATACCTTGAGATTGAACACCGCAGTTAAGAACTTTTTATTCAGTAATTAGAACGATACCATTACAAAATGATTACAGGCAAGTTTTATTTTTACGACGCCTTTATCATACCGCCCCTTTGACCAGTTCGATATTTTAACGAATACTTATTTAAAAAAGAGGTTTAAAGAGAACCTATGGCAAGAAGTTTTGTGAATTCATCTTTGGAAACAGGCCTCTTGAAATAGTATCCTTGTGCTTCGTCGCAGCCTATTTTTTTCATCAAATGATATTGTTCTTCGGTTTCAATTCCTTCTGCAACAATTTTTTTACCCAGACTGTGTCCCATTGCAATGATTGCCTTGATAATCACAAGATTCTTGTTTTTTGAGGTGCAGTTCATGACAAACGACCGGTCAATTTTTATGGTATCCACAGGAAAAGACATCAAATAATTTAATGATGAATACCCTGTACCAAAGTCATCCAATGCGATTTTCAGATTCATGTCCTTGATTTTTTTCAGCGTGGATATTGTTTCTTCATTATCCTGCATGAGAATATTTTCAGTGATTTCTATCTCAATATTTTGGGCACCAAAAGATATGTTTTGAAGGACATTGTTAATGGTCTCAATTATTTTTTGCTTGGCCAGCTTGTAACCTGACAGGTTTACTGCAATCCTGATGGGTCTAAACCCCTGTTTGATCCATTTTTCAACCTGATAGCATGCCGTAAAAAGAACCCATTTGTTGATTTGAATAATAACTTCGGATTCTTCTGCAATGGGTATGAATTTATCCGGCGAAATTATTCCTTTAAGAGGGTGTTTCCATCTAATCAACGCTTCCGCACCAACTATTTTTCGGTTCGATAGATCCAGTTGAGGTTGATAGTACAAAAAGAACTCTTTGTTTTTAAGCGCTTTTTTGATGTCCCTGTCTATGGCAAACCGCTCAATCGCAGCCTTGTTCATGGAATTCATAAAATATTGATAGGTGTTTCGTCCTTGATTCTTTGCGTGATACATTGCGGTGTCGGCATTTTTTAAAAGAATATCAGCCCTGTTGCCATCCTCGGGAAAGACACTGATCCCGATGCTTGTGGTTATGGATACTTCATTGCCTTCAAAAATGTGAACAGCCGGAATTGCCTTGAGCAGCCTGTTGGCAATCAGTGCTGCATATTCCGGATCTTTAAGATCAGCTATCAAAATGGTAAATTCATCGCCTCCAAGCCGGGCGATCAACAAATCATTTTGTCTGGCCTGTTTGTCGATTCTTGTTGCAGAATCACTGTTCCTTATCGAATTTTTTATGGTTTCAGCCACTTTTTTAAGCAGCATGTCACCGATATGATGGCCTAAGGTATCATTAACACGTTTAAAATTATCCAGATCAAGAAACAGCAATGCAAAATGTTTTTTTTCCCGAATGGAATACATTATGGTATGGTCCAGGCGGTCCATGAAAAGCATACGATTTGCAAGGCCGGTCAAGCTGTCATAAAAAGCGAGAAGCCGTATTTCCTCTTCTGCTTTTTTCAACTGGGTTACATCCTGAACAATGCCAAGCATCAAAATAGATTGGGTCTGTTCATCAAAAATCACCTCTGATTTATTCAATATATGCTTGTATGACCCGTTCACGGAATGAATTCGATAATTCTGATTGGATGGATTTTTTGTCTTGAATGCTTTCTCAAGTGTTTCTTCTACAAGGTCTTTGTCCTCATTAATAATCGGACTTAAAAAATCATTAAATGTAACTTTTTTGTTGTTATTATTCAATCCCAGCAATTGACAAGCTTCCAGAGAACAATGAAATTCATTGGTCACCAGATCAAACTGCCAGGTTCCGATTTTGGCAAGTTCCTGGGTTTTTGCAAGACGGCTTCTGCTGATATCTATTTCCCTGAATGCATGACCTGCACGCAGCATGTATTTGACCCGCTGGCCCAGCATGACCAGATTTAACGGTTTGGTTACAAAGCCGTTGGCACCGACATCAAAAGCCTTTTTCGTTGATTCAGTATCTTCAAGGCCGGTTACCATAAGGATTTGGGCATAGTTTCCGTCAGGGGATTGCCGGATCATTTTACACGCATCAAACCCATCCATATCCGGCATCATCACATCCATCAGAATAATATCCGGTTTTTCAGATTTAAACAGTTCGACTCCCTGCCTGCCGTTTTTGGCTTCAATGGCATCAAATCCGAATTTTTTCAATGCTGCCATGATAAGGAGCCTTAAAGAAGGCTCATCATCCACGACCAATGCCAACGGTTTTTTTCTTTTTTCGTCTGTATTAATCATAATCGCCTGATCTCCATCTCTAAAGCGGATTTGACTTTAATAAATTCAGACTCAATCTCATCAATACAAGGCTGGGCATTCTCTATGGCATTGTTCCGGCAACTCATTTCAAGTTCTTTACTTATTTCAGACAACCGCATTGCTCCCATATTAGCACTTGATGATTTAAGATTGTGTGCTAAAATTTGTAGATCCTTGACAGTGACTTTTGATATTTTGCATTTCAGGTCAGATATTTTGGATTCCGTACTTTCTATATATGTGTTAATCACGCGGGGTAAAATGCTTGGTTCTCCTTCCATCTGAAGATCCTTGATTATTTGAATTGCATTGGGATCAATCACGGTTGAAGATTGAGGATTATCAGTAGAATTATTATTTTCCGGGCATTCATGGAGAATATTTGAGCCATGTTTTTTTGGGTTGATTTCCTGTTGTAATTCCCGGTCTTTTCCTGAAACAGACCAGCGGTTAATAATAAACTGCAACATTTCCGACTTAAAGGGTTTGCTTAAATAATCGTCCATGCCGGCAGCCAGGCATTTTTCTCTGTCCCCTTCCAGTGCATGAGCTGTCAATGCCACGATGGGTGTTCTTATGTTTAATGCTTTTTCATGCTTCCGTATTTCTCCGGCAGCCTGATAACCATCCATTTCAGGCATTTGACAATCCATTAAAACAAGATCCGGCAATTCTTTCAAAAATATTTCAACCGCTTGACTGCCGTTGACGGCAAGACTAACCCGGCAGCCGAATTTTCTTAACATTCCCATGGTAACTTCCTGGTTTGTCAAATTGTCTTCTGCCACAAGGATATGGAGATCGAACGGTTTTATTTCCTTTTCAGAAGGTTGCCGGGTGACCGCCTGAAACCGTTCGCCCTTTAATGTTTGACTCAAGACTTTTAACAGCGAATTTTGTAAATCCGATTGTCTGACCGGTTTTGTCAAATACGCATCAACGCCTGAATGCATTGCCTTTTGGTCCTCGCCGCTTATCCATACAGACGTGAGCATAATGATTGAGGGCTTTTTCAAATCCGGGGCCGCCTTTATTCTCCTGATCACCTCAAAACCGTCCATATCCGGCATATTCATGTCCAGAAGGACTAAATCAAATGGAACATTTTCCTGTTGTGCAATTTGCAGCTTTTTCAAGCCTTCGGCTCCCCTGAGGCTGGAATCGGATTTCATACAAAAACAGGCAATCTGTCCTTCAAGTATTTCCAGATTGGTGGGGTTGTCATCTATAATAAGGACTTTCAGTCCTTTTAATGTATCGTTATTTATCAAGCCTGTTTTTTGAGGGTTTTCACGGTTTTTTCTCATGGGCAATGTAAAAAAGAATTCACTTCCTCTGCCCGGACTGCTGTCACACTTTAACACCCCGCCCATTAAAGATACAAGCTCCCTGGAAATTGTCAGTCCAAGCCCTGTTCCGCCGTATTTCCGTGTTGTGGAACCGTCAAGCTGGGAAAACGCTTTAAAAAGCCTTACGCGATCCTGGGGATTGATCCCCACGCCTGTATCCTTGATGGAGATATTCAGATTAACCCTGTTGTTATCCTTCCTGGTTGTGGAGACCTTGATAACAATTTCCCCTTTTTCCGTAAACTTAATTGCATTCCCGATCAGATTTGTCAGAACCTGCCTGAGCCTTGTGGGATCTCCCTTCAGACATATGCGGGTTCCCCGTTTAATAGCCACAATCAGTTCCAATCTTTTACTGTGGGCCTGGGATGCAAGAAGCTGGGAAACATCTTCAATCAGCTGCTCCAAATTAAAATCAATCATCTCCAGTTCAAGTTTTCCAGCTTCTATTTTAGAAAAATCAAGAATATCATTGATGATTTCCAAGAGTGATTCGCCTGAGTTCTGGATGGTTTCAGCATATCGATGCTGATTTTCAGACAGCCTTGTGGTAAGCAAAAGCTCTGTCATTCCCAGAACACCATTCATGGGGGTTCTTATTTCATGGCTCATATTGGCCAAAAATTGAGATTTGACTCTGCTGACTTCTTCTGCCTGTTCTTTGGCTTTTTCAAGGTTCTTTACCATGATTTCAAGATCTTTTTTTGCCTGAGAAAGATCTTCTGTCCTCAGCTCAACCATTTTTTCAAGACCTGAACTGTATTTTTTCAGCTCTTCATCCCTGGCTTGAATTTCTTCAATCATTTCATTGAAATGGTCCACCAATAGCCCGAATTCATCTTTGCGTTGCTTTTTGACGCGAACCTGATAGTTTTTTTGTTCCGATACTTTATGCATGGAATCAATAACCTCAAACATCGGCCCTGTAATAAAAGACTGCATTCTGGCAGATAAAAGCAACACCACAATCAATGTGATGAAGACAATACCGCCCACGACCAGATAATAGGCATTTAACCGTTTTTTGACCTGCTGCATATTATCAATCAGATGTATTCCTCCCAAAAAGCTTCCTTTCACAATCACCGGTCGTATCAAATGGATATGATCCTTTAATAAAAAGCTCAGTATTCCCTGGTCTTTTAATTGATTCAGGGTGTCTTTAGGACTGGGGTAAACTTTTCTAAATTCGGAAATAATGGTTTCTGCATCAATGGATTTCCGGCTGTATTTGCTATAAATGCTTCCGGTTTTATCATACAAAACGGCAACAATAATTTCCGGTTTGGCCGCCAGGGAAGCCAGATTTTCCAGAGCAGCCTGCTCATCATCAAACACCAGTGCAGGGCCGCTGTTCAACGCAACAAAATCCGCCATGGATTGCAGTTCTCCGACAAGTGTTTTCCTGGTATTGTATTTTTCATTAATAATCAGCGCTGTAGAAACCATGAATAATGTCAGTAAGGCTGTAACTCCCAGAAGGCATATGAGTTTGATCCGGATTGAAAAATTTTGTATGGATAATTTTGAACCGGTTTTCATTTTTGTTCTCCCACAATAACAGCAAGGTTTAATAAACGGGAACTCAGTTTAAGTCCCTGTTTTTTTGCCGCGCCAGGGTTGATTTCAAATTGCAGGCGGTCATTTTTTGAAAAAAAATTTATCACGCCGCCAAGTTTTATAAATTCCTTTGTTTCTCCTATGGTTAAAACAGGTTTTCCCTTTAGTTTTAACAGGAGTTTTTCTAAAATTTTGCGATCGATATCCCGGCTGATAAAAACAATATCAAATTCACAGCAGTCTTCTGCCGTGGACAAACGACGAACATGAATTGTTCTTGCCCCGTTATTTTTTTTGTTAAGAGCATTAAACCGTTTTGCAACCAAGATGTCTCCCATAAAGCCGATCCTGTATGGGGGGGCAGTATTGCCGGCAAATGAGGTTTCAGGCCATTGGATAAAACTGGTAAAATTAAATGTAAATGCTGCTTTGACTGCATACTCGTCTATTTCATCGGCCATGACTGTTTTCTCTGCATGAACATAGATGATTAATAGAACAATCAAAGAAATAATCATCTTTTTTAACACATAAATTACAAAATTGTGCAGAAGTGTCATGGATAATTCCTAAAATTGATAGGTCAATTTACCATAAAAACTGCGTTCCACCTCAGTGGCCCGGCTAAAGGCTTCCTGTACAAATTCCATATGGGTTTTATCCAGCAGATTTTGACCAACCAGAGACAGTTCAAGTTGCGGGGTGATTTTCCACCCCAGTCTTAAATCCATTGTCAGATAATCATCAATATCATACTGAAAATTATCCGTAAAAATATAAGAGGCAGATGTGTCATCCACATATCGGAGCCAGGCATCCAGTTCAAGGGTTTTGGTAAGATTAAACTGTCCCCGGGCAGATACCTGGTGCCGGGGGAATCCCCAAATCCCGTTATTATCGGTATTAATAAAACTGTAAGCAAGATTGCATTTAAAAAAATCAGAAGGCTTGAAAATTATTGCGACCCCCCCGCCACAGGAGGTTTCGCTGTAACCGTTTACAAGGTTACTTTCCATGATAATGGCTGTTCCTGTAGAAACAGTCTCCCCGTTTTCAAACATTCTGAGGTTCTCATAATCATTATAGAAAAAGGTCAGGTCCACTGAAAATTTGTGGGTTGGTATGAAGCGGTAGCCCAGTTCATAGGCCATCAATTCTTCAGCGTCAAAATGTTCATTTCCCTTCATATCAATCACCAAAGGAACAACTTTCGGAACAAAAGACGGAGGAAACGCAACTGAAACAGGTGTGGCAACATAGGACAATTTGCCATCGAATTCCGCCCTGGAGGGGGTTCGAACGGCTTTGGAAACGGCTCCCCAGATTTTGTGCCTGGAATTTGCTGCCCACATTAGTCTGGCACTGGGCTGCACCTCGTAACCGCTGTAATCATTATGTTCAAATTTTGAACCAATGGTCAGGCGGACCCGGTCCCGTAAAAAAGATATTTCATCCTGGACAAAGGCACTGTAAAGATTGTCCTGCCGGCTGGTCGGGTCTATGTCAGAAATGATTGAATTGGCATAATCGTCATCAGTATATCGGTATCTTACACCCCATACGATGTCATGACGGGTTCCAGCAGCAAAGCGGTGTTGGAAATCCATATCAAAATTGTCCCGTTTTTCGTCGATAATGTCTTCAATGCGTTTGGTGGTGTCATAGTATACCTGCAGGGAAAAATCTGAACTTGAGGATAACGTGTGCTGCCATCGGGTCAGAAGATTTTTTCCAGACACGGAAGTTTCAACTGGAAACACACCCATGTATGGAAAGTTTTTCTTGTCGACCAGGTTAAGCTCCTGATTGATATCTCCCTCGTAAATATCGCCTTGAACGGTAAGGTTGTCCTTGGGGGTAAGGGTTGAATCCATCCTGAAACCAAATTGGGTTATTTTCCAGTTGTCATCGGCCTTGCCTCCTGTCAGATATTTGAATTCATCCCGTTCTTGGTGTTTGGTATAGATCCGCCAATGGGAATCTTCTCCAAAACAATTGCCATACCTGGCAGAGGCCATGTTTTTTTCCACATTACCGTTGCCGGCACTTACAAGTCCCCCGTGGGTCTCCTTTGTGTGCTTGGTGATAATGTTGATGACACCGTTCACGGCATTGGCACCCCAGAGGGTCGCCCCGGGTCCGCGAATCACCTCAATGCGGTCAACATCTTCCAATAAAATATCGTTGACCTCCCAGTAAACACCTGAATATGTCGGCGTATAAACGCTTCTACCATCAATGAGTACCAGTAATTGCGCAGCAAACCGGCTGTTAAATCCCCTGACGTTTACAGCCCATTTATTTGAATCAATGCGGGCAACCGTAACACCTGGAACCATTCGTAAAGCATCCGGAATATTCGTGACCCCGGAACGTTTTAAATCGTCACCCGTGATAACGAAAATAGCGGCCGCACTTTCTGAAAGATGCTGGCTTTTTTTACTCACAGACGTTACTTTAATATTCATCAGTTCCTCAAGACTTAAGTGTATTAGATCAAGTTCAGAAGCTGACAGACAATTGAAATAAAAGCAAAAATTCATTATGAACACTATTAAAAAAATGAAGTTAAGTTTTTCCCAAAAAAATTTTGGTAATTCCTTGGTACGATTCATATGAGGTTTTCCGCTTTTCAGATTGATACGGTTTAAAACCATGCGCTCAGGATCCAAAATTTAATCCATCTAAAACTGCTCGGATTAAGACCGGTCATCAAACCGTTTAACGCCTCAATTTAAGAATTGATTAAATCTGTAGTCCTTATCAAAGCAATCAATAAATCTGCATTAAATCTGCATTTTTTTTCTTTGGTTCGCCGAATTGTAATCGTGCTTGTGTATTTTTTCGCGAATATTTTATATTAGCAATTGGTTTTAAAAGTAAAACAAAAACATGCTTTTTGTCAAGGAAATATGAAAATAAATTAAACTCTTGCAATAATTTTGCACGTCAGCATCACTCGATAAACAGAGTTTTTTAAATCAACGAAGATCAAAAATTTTAAAGGGGAAATTCCCTTTTTTTCTGTCTTGGAAATAATGTTCCAAGGTTTGTTTGATTACTTCAAAGGCAATATCGTCCCACGGGATATCGTTTTCGTCAAACAACCGGACATCAATGCTTTCATTTGTGGGGCCGAATTCATCAGACATCAGATTTGCCCTGAACATGAAATAGATTTGATCAACAAAAACAATATTAAACAGGCGGTAGGCGTCTATGATACTGACCTTTGCCCTTGTTTCCTCGAGGGTTTCGCGCAGGGCACCGTCCTGAACCGACTCCCCGTTTTCAAGATACCCGGCCGGAAGTGTCCATTTGCCTTTTCTGGGTTCAATATTTCTTTTGCACAGCAACACCTGTCCGTTAAACTCAGGGATGCATCCCACCACCACTTTGGGATTGTTATAATGAACCAGGCCGCAGTTGGTACACACGGACCGGGCATGATCATCATCAACCGGAATTTTCAATTCAGTGGGAGAGCCGCAGGCAGTGCAAAATTTAATATCCATAAAACAATATCTTTCCATTCGTTAAAATTTATTTTCCAATCTTAAAAAGACAGGCTTTCATCAATCCTTTTATGCCCGATTTTTGTGTTATTATTAGCCTGTTTGGAAGATGAGCGCAAGGAGAGAATCAAATTATGCCCGGTTCTTTTTATGACCGTTTCTTTGGTTTTACTCGATTGGTCGGCATGGCACAAAGGGGATCTTCGGGCCAGAAATGTTTCGGATACCGTCCCATCAGGTCTTTTTTTACATCTTTATAGGTGTTTTTCCAGAAGCTTTTAAGATCCGTTGTGATCTGGACAGGTCGTCCGGCAGGGGACAATAGATGAAGGGCAACCGGAATGGCATGACCTGCGATTTTCGGCGTTTCGGTCAGGCCAAACATTTCCTGAAGCCGGACTTCAAGAATCGGTGCATCAAGGATTGTCGCGTTAAGAAAACCGTTTTCACGACAGTAGGTTAATGGTTTTTTAGACCCGCTGGGAACCGTGATATGTGTTGGCGCATTTTTTTCTATGGCCTGCTGCTGCTTCCAGGTCAGGCGGGATAAAAATGCAGATTCAAGATCAATTTTTTCAAGCTGTTTTAAAGAAAAAATTCCTGTAAGAAAAGGTTTAAGCCATGTTTCCATCTGTTTTTCAAGAGCTGTATCCGACATATCCGGCAGATCAGCAAACCGACCGGTATGTTTAAGAAAAATCCCGCGCTGCTTCAGGCTTATTAAGCGTTTGGTCCAGGGCAGCAGGGCAAGTCCTGTTTTTTTTATCTCCCGAATCAGGATGTCACAGGCTTTCTCATGATCAATGTCAGATATGGCCTGTTGCCCAATTAACAGGGCACCAAAAAAGGTGTCTTTTGTTGCCTGTATCATACCGGTTTTTTTATTCCATTTTATGATCTGTCCGGTTTTAAAATCCTTGCTGAAATCCAGCTCAAGCTCCTTTTTGGAATAGGGTGCTGCAAGAAAAATTTTTGCATTCCTGGGATTACCGTCAAGATGAAGGGCAACAATATATTCATTGATGGAGACCGTGTTTGTTTGAGTAAAAAATGTGCCTTTTCCAGATGCCGTTAAAAACGTGTTGTCCCGGTTGTTTCTTTTTTGGGCAATCCGATCAGGATAGGCATGGGCAAGTAGCCTTCCTGCCATTTCCGGGTCTGTTTTCTTAAGTTTGATCCCTAACTTTTTTGCCGTATTTTTTTCGGATTTGATGATCCTGTGAATGATCCTTTTATTTGTCTTGATTCCTTGTTGCAGGATCTTTTGTTTGTTGATTATTGCTTCAATCAATTCCAGGCGAAGGCGGATGTCCGGATCAACTGCGTTTTGATCAAACCGGATAAAATCCCGCTCATTGAGAAATGCAGCTATCCTGCAGGCCAGGAGGCCCTGACCTTTTTCATCTGCTTTGATGATCATATGGGCAAGCCGTGGATGCAGGCCGGCGGCCACTATTTTTTTTCCATGGGGTGTGATTTGTCCTTTTTCATCAATGGCCCCCAGAATTTTAAGCAGATTTTTTGCCTGGTCAAAAGAAGCTTTTTCAGGCTGGTCAAGCCATTTTAATTGTCCGGGCTCTGACACCCCCCAGGCGGCCAGTTCCAAAGCAAATCCGGTCAGATCAACACTTAAAATTTCAGGTTTTGTAAAGGCTTTAAGCAATTGATGGTCATGCTCAGACCACAACCGGTAACACTTTCCAGGTGCGGTCCTGCCTGCCCTCCCCCTTCTCTGGTCGGCAGAGGCTTTTGAAACCGGTATTGTCACAAGACGGCTCATCCCTGTTTGGGGGGAGAACCTTTGCACCCGCATAAGTCCCGAATCAATGACAATACAAATGCCTTCAATGGTGATGGAGGTTTCGGCAATAGATGTGGCCAGTACAATTTTTCGTTTGCCTGATGTTAATGGCCAAAAAACCATGGCCTGCTCTTCTTGAGATAAATTGCCGTATAATGGAAAAACATGAGTCCCTGAATCCAGGGTATCCTCAAGAAGTGACGCCACCCGCTTGATTTCCCCGACACCGGGCAAAAAAACCAATATATCCCCGGAATTTTTTGACATCGCACGCCCTATGGCCAAGGCGCAGGTGGTTTCAATGGGAACAGTTCTGTTTTGTTTGTTTAAAGGAGGAAGATATGTTGTTTTTACGGGAAAGCTTTTTCCTTGTGAAACAATCACCGGTGCAGCGTCCATGATGGTTGACACTGCCGCCACATCCATTGTGGCAGACATGACAAGAATGCGCAAATCATCCCGCAAGGCTTCAACCGACTCCAGGCAGAGGGCAAGCCCAAGATCACTGTGGATATTTCTTTCATGGAATTCATCAAATATCACCAGTCCCACCTCTTCCAGGGACGGGTCCGCCTGAATTTGCCGGGTAAACACACCTTCGGTAACCACTTCAATTCGGGTATCCGGGCCGATTTTCCTGTCCAGCCGAATCTGATACCCAATGGTTTGCCCCACATTCTCGTGCAGACGATCAGCCATATAGGCGGCACAGGATCTGGCTGCCAGACGTCTTGGCTCAAGGAGCAGAATTTTTTTATTTTTCAGCCATGGCTCATCCAGAAGGGCAAGGGGGACATGAGTGGTTTTGCCTGCTCCGGGCGGTGCTTGAACCACAGCCCGCCCTGACGTTTCAAGGGCTTTTTTGATATCGGCAATATGCTGTTGTATGGGTATGAGGGTCATTTATTATTTATTGTGGGCAAACCCGAATGAAATACCCGGTCTGCCCACAGCAGTTATTTAAAAATTGCGATTCAAAGTTTTGACTTACGGATCAGAAGCCTGTGGAGCAATGCAGGTTTTAACTCACCAGATCCAACACCAGTCCGCCGTTTTTTTGAATAAAATTCACTGTATCCCCTTCTGTAAATTCCCCTTTAAGGATCGCCATGGACAAAGGATTTTCAATCTCCTGCTGGATCACCCGTTTTAGCGGCCTGGCACCAAAGGTGGGATCATACCCCTTTTGAGCCAGAAGCGCCATGGCACCGTCATCCAGACTGATTGCAAGGTTGCGCGATTTCAGCCGACCATTGAGTTTTTCGATCTGTATGGCGGCAATCTGCTTGATATCCTCCATTGTCAAGGCATGGAAGGTGATGATCTCATCGATCCGGTTCAAAAACTCCGGCCTGAACACCTCTTTTAAGGCATGGGCGATGCTCTGCTGCGTTTTGTTCTCGTCAAGACCGCTGATACCCGCCTCCTGAAGGAAGCGCGAGCCCACATTCGACGTCATGATGATAATAGTGTTCCGGAAATCCACGGTCCTGCCGTGTCCGTCCGTCATCCGGCCGTCGTCCAGAACCTGGAGCAGCACATTGAACACATCCTGATGAGCTTTTTCAATCTCGTCAAACAGGATCACCGAATAGGGACGACGCCGGACCGCTTCGGTCAGATACCCGCCTTCATCATACCCCACATATCCCGGAGGTGCCCCGATCAGCCTTGCCACGGAATGCTTTTCCATGTATTCGGACATGTCCACTCTCACCATGGCCTGGTCGCTGTCAAAAATAAACTCGGCCAGAGATTTGGCAAGCTCGGTCTTTCCCACCCCTGTCGGCCCCATAAAAATAAAAGTCCCGATTGGACGGTCTTCGGGCTGCAGCCCTGATCTGGCACGCCTGACCGCATTGGATACCGCATCAATGGCTTTTTTCTGGCCTATGACCCGTTTTTTGATATAGCCTTCCATTTGGACCAGTTTTTCCTGCTCTCCTTTCAACATTTTGGACACAGGAATGCCTGTCCAGGTGGAGACCACTTCGGCCACATCCGACTCTTCCACATCCTCTTTGAGCATTCTCTTGTCCTGCTGAAGGTCGTTGAGAGCATGTTTTTTCGACTCAAGATCACGTTGCAGCTGTTCAATGGTGCCGTACCTGATCTTGGCAACCGTTTCCAGGTCTCCATTGCGCTCTGCCACATGAGCCTGAGTCTGGAACCTGTCCATATTCTCCCGGATAGCACTGATATCCTGGATCAACTGCTTTTCATTATCCCAGTGCAGCCTTAAAGGACCGACTTCCTCTTTCATGACGGCAATGTCCATTTCAAGTTTTTCAAGCCGCTCTTTAGATGCCTTGTCTTTTTCCTTGATCAGGGCCTGCCGTTCAATCTGAGCCTGGGTAATTTTTCTCTGGATTTCATCAATGGCCCGTGGCATGGAGTCAATTTCTATCCTCAGACGGGAGGCACATTCGTCAATCAAATCCACTGCCTTGTCCGGCAAAAACCTGTCTGCAATATACCTGTTGGACAGGGTGGCTGCCGCCACAATGGCGGAATCCTTTATCCGTATGCCATGGTGGACCTCATATTTTTCCTTTAATCCTCTTAAGATTGAAATGGTATCCTCCACCGTGGGTTCTTTGGCATAAACCGGCTGAAACCTGCGTTCAAGAGCTGCATCTTTTTCAATGTACTTTCGATATTCGTTCAGCGTGGTGGCACCGACACATCTTAAGGTGCCTCGGGCCAGGGCAGGCTTGAGCATATTGGAGGCATCCACAGATCCTTCTGCAGCCCCTGCCCCGACAACGGTGTGCAGTTCATCAATAAACAACACCACTTCACCTTCTGCAGCTTCCACCTCTTTTAATACCGCCTTGAGCCGCTCTTCAAATTCCCCCCTGAACTTGGCCCCGGCAAGCAATGCACCCATGTCAAGGGCAATCACCCGCCTGTCTTTCAAGGTGTCAGACACGTCCCCTTCCACAATTCTCTGGGCCAGGCCTTCCACGATGGCGGTTTTGCCGACACCTGGCTCACCGATCAGCACGGGATTGTTTTTACGCCGACGTGACAGCACCTGGACGATACGCCGTATTTCCTCGTCCCTTCCAATGACCGGATCAAGTTTTCCGTCCCGGGCCAGGGCCGTTAAATCCCGCCCGAATTTTTCAAGGGCCTGGTATTTTTCTTCAGGATTCTGGTCGGTCACGGTCTGGTTGCCACGAATATCCCTTAATACAGTTAAAATGGCGTCCCGTGTGACCCCGTTTTCTTTCAGAATATCAAATACCGTCCCTTTTATTGTGGCAAGAGACAAAAGAATATGCTCCAGGCTCACATATTGATCCTTCATTTTTTCAGCTTCTGAAAACGATTTATCCAGTATTGCCTTACCCTCCCGGGAAAAATAAACATTGCCTGCACCCGACACCTTGACAAGTTTTTCAACACCTGCCTGAATATTTCTTTTCAGGACATCCACCTGAACACCGATCTTTTTTAATATGGACAACACAATCCCTTGATCATCCTCTACCATGGCCTTTAAAAAATGAACCGGTTCAATGGCCTGGTTACCATACCGTTCCGCCATTTCATGGGCGGATTGCAACAATTCCTGTGATTTTACAGTTAATTTATCAAGTTTCATGACGCCCCTTTCATTATTTTTAATAATCTGTTGCATAAAGTAATACAAGAAAATGTAAGGTCAAGCATCATTTTATATAAAAATCTTGAAAAATCCAAACATATAACAGCCATCCTCCGGATATGCGGTTTCACCATTGACAGCTCCCACTATGTGGTATATGTTTGAAAAAATAAGCAATAAACACAAATAATCCTTTAAATTTAAAAAGAGCCATTAATGGAAAGCAATAATTTTAAAACTATCAGAGCCAGACTGAAAAAAACACAAAAAGAGCTGGCACAGCTTCTTGGAGTTTCCATCAAGGCAATTCACAGTTATGAACAAGGATGGCGCAAAATCCCCCACCACGTTGAACGGCAACTGCTTTTCCTGCTTTCCCGAATAATACTGAACAATGGGAATTCTTCGGACAAATGCTGGGAAATACTGAAATGTCCCGATAAAACCCTTAAAAAATGCCCGGCATGGGAATTTAAAGCCGGTGATATGTGTTGGTTCATCAATGGAACCAAATGCAGTGGTGAAGCACACAATTCATGGGAAGACAAAATGGAAGAATGCAGAAAATGCAAAGTGTTTAAAGGATTTTTTGAAACCCAAAAAGGAATTTAAAAACAATGGATAATTTTTTTAAAAACAATTTATGCCAGACCGTAAGAGAGAATGATTCTGAGCATCGCAAAGAATTATCAAAAATTATTACCACCATTCTGTCATCCATGGAAGATGACAGGTGTTTTGCACATATTGGGGATGAGCCGATCCATTTTTCCACATCCGTAAAGGAAATGATTGATAAATTCCGGGAAATTCTTTTCCCGGGTTATTTTTCAAGTGAAAAAATAGACGGAGTAAATCTTGCCTACAACTTAGGACAAGTGTTATCCCAGCTCTATGAGATCCTGTCCGAACAGATCATTCATGTCCTGAGACACGATTGTCTGCGTTATGGTCAGACATGTTCGGAATGTGAAAACAGGGGCAATGAAATTGCTTTAAAAGTAATCCAGGCTGTCCCGGATCTTCGCATTTCCCTGGCTGAAGATGTAAAAGGTGCCTACGATGGAGACCCTGCTGCAAAAAGCCATGACGAGGTAATTTTTTCTTATCCCGGACTGTATGCAATCACCGTTTACAGGATTGCCAATCTCCTGTTCAAACTGGAAGTTCCGCAACTGCCTAGAATAATGACGGAATATGCCCACAACCAGACCGGAATCGATATTCATCCGGGTGCAAAAATAGGCAAACGATTTGTCATTGACCACGGAACAGGTGTTGTGGTAGGAGAAACAAGTGTCATCGGAAACAATGTCAGGATCTATCAAAATGTAACAATTGGTGCCTTATCTTTGCCCCCAAACGCAGGTGAAAAGCTCAGGGGATCAAAACGACACCCCACCATTAAAGATGATGTTATCATCTATTCCGGGGCCACCATACTGGGAGGAGAAACCATCATTGGAGAACGGTCCGTTGTAGGAGGAAACGTCTGGCTGACCCGTTCTATTCCAGCGGATACCAAAGTGTTTATTGAATCTCCCAGCCTTATTTACAAATACCAGGAAGATCGGGAGGAGCAAAACCATGAATACCAAATCTGATATCACAAAAACCTGCGGCAACACCCCTTTAATCCATATTAAAACCGCAAGCAGAAAAACCGGGGCAAATATTTATGGAAAAACTGAATTTTTCAACCCGGCCGGAAGCGTTAAGGACAGAATCGGTATTGCCATGATCGAAGATGCCCTTGAAACCGGGAAAATCAATTCAAACTCCACAATTGTCGAACCCACAAGCGGGAATACCGGAATTGCTCTTGCATTTGCGGCACGGGTCAAAGGATTAAAACTGATTTTAACCATGCCTGAAACCATGAGCAATGAACGCCGGCAGCTTTTAAAACACCTGGGGGCCACCCTTATCCTGACAGAAGGCCCCAAGGGCATGAAAGGGGCCATTGAAAAGGCAAAAAAAATTGTTGAAGAAACAGCCAATGCCTTTATGCCCGACCAGTTTTCCAACCCTGCCAACCCTGAAATCCATCGAAAAACCACGGCTGTGGAAATCTGGGAGGATACCAATGGAAAAATTGATATATTTGTTGCAGGTGTGGGCACCGGCGGGACCATTACCGGGGGGTCGGAAGTTTTGAAAGAAAAAAATCGCAGCATACAATGTGTGGCTGTTGAACCAGCTGATTCGCCTGTTATTTCCGGCGGCAAGCCCGGACCCCATAAAATCCAGGGTATTGGTGCCGGTTTTATCCCTGAGAATCTGAACATTGATATCCTTGATGAAGTTCTCACCATCACAAACCAGGAGGCCTTTCAGGGTGCAAAAGATCTTGCCCGGGATGAAGGCATTCTTTGCGGTATTTCATCGGGAGCTGCTTTTCATGCAGCCAAAATTCTTGCTTCCCGCCCTGAAAACAAAGACAGGACCATTGTGTTTATTATCTGTGATACAGGAGAAAGATATCTGAGTACAGACCTGTTCAAGACATCCTGAGCCAAAACGTCAGGAAGATATCAAACCTCTTTTTTTCAACAAAGGCACAGGATTTACAATGTGCCGGGGAAACCATTTTTTCCGATCTGCTTCACCCAGTGCCATTGACAGCAATTCGGAAAAATGGAGGATCGGGATCGGGTTTTCAAGACTGCACCGGATTTCAAGATTCAAATGGCACATTGCACAAGCGGTCACCATGCATTCCGCACCTGCTTCCATGGCCTTGAAAATAATTTCATTGACAACCTTTTGGGCAACCCGTGGTTTTGCAACCGACAGGTAGGTTCCGCAGCACCGTGTTCCATATCCGAAACAGATGACATCAGCCCCCAGCGCTCCAAGAGTTTTTTCCAACACCCCTGCATAACTTTTTTCAAACCTCAAGTCCGGCGGCATGGCAAGCATGCAGCCGTAATAAGGAGCCACCTTCAACTGTTTTAATTTTTCTTTGGGCCGTTCAATATTGTCTTTTATATCAATCCGGTTAAAAATCTCAAAAAAAGGAATGATTTCAAGTGTTTCATCAAAAGACTTTCCCCACAGATCTTCATATTTTTGCCTGAGCTGTTTGTCTGATTTGAGTTTCAGATACATGGATTTCATACGGACAAAGCAGCTTGGACAGGCGATCAGCAAAGAAACACCCTTTGGTGCCAGGGATATATTTCTCATGGGAAGTTTTTCAGCCAGATCAAGGTCAATGCTGTGGGCTGAGGACGACCCGCAGCAATTCCAGTCTTCAAGCTCTGTAAGCTCGATATTCACAAGCTCACAAAATTTTAACAGCGACAGGGTGTTTTCATGCCCTGATGCCTTGAGCGAACATCCCGGAAAAAAAGTAAATTGCAATCGCTTTGACCTGGAGTTATTTTTTCGGGAACTGTTTTTTTTTCCTGAAAAGTTTTTCAATGGCGCTCTTATCCTGAATTTTGGATGGTGTTAAATCCAGCTTTCTTTTTTTCAGCATTTTAAGACCCAACCCCATATCGCTGAGAAAATCCATTTTTTTCAACTTATACCGCATCATGATTTCAAGCTTATGGGTTCTGCCATATTTTTTTATGGTGTTCAATACCTGGGTATGAAAATTTAAAATATCAGGCTCCGGCACTTTAATCTTTTTTTCAAGAGCCTTTTTACGAAGGCCGTCCATTACGGCAGGTATGTCAATTGCCATGGGACAGCAACTGCTGCAGGTGTTGCATCCCACACACACCCAGATGGTGGAACTGTTTAATGCGGCCTCTTCTTGTCCAAGCTGAACAAGACGAATGACCGCATTGGGCGCATAATCCATTCCTTCTAAAAAAGGGCAGCCGTTTGTACAGGATTTGCAATGCAGGCAGGTATTAAAATTAATCCCTGCATATTCCCTGATGTCATTGGCAAACTCATCTTGCCCTTTTTCAAAGGGTATCATACCACTTTGCCATCCTTCCAGAAGGGTGACATTTCTCTGAGTTTCTCAATTGCAGGGACAAGAGCTGAAACAATTATATCCATTTCATCCTTTGTATTATAATGGGACAAAGAAAATCTAATGGACCCGTGGGCAGACTTAAACGGCACTTCCATGGCCATGAGTACATGGGAAGGGTCTAAAGATCCAGAGGTGCAGGCTGATCCTGACGAGGCACAGATGCCCTCCCGGTCCAGCAAAAGCAGAATGGATTCTCCTTCCACTGCATCAAATCCTATGGACAAGGTGTTGGGCAGTCTGAGATCCAGATCCCCGTTAACCGATGAACAGGGAATTTTTTCAAGCAGCCGGGTCTGAAGATAATCGCGCAGTTCCCTGACCCTTGTATTCATAACAGGCAAATGCTCTGTGGCAAGTTCACAAGCCCTTCCAAGCCCGATAATGGATACTGTATTTTCCGTGCCTCCCCGGCGTCCCTCTTCCTGGTGTCCGCCGATCAAAAAAGGTGAAAACTTTACTCCCTTTTTCACATACAGCACGCCGATCCCTTTGGGTGCATGAATTTTATGCCCGGAAAGAGACAACATATCCACACCCACCTGTTTCACATCAATGGGAACCTTGCCGCCTGCCTGAACCGCATCCGTATGAAACAAAATACCCTTTTTATTGACTTTTTTAGCGATATCCTCAATGGGGAACAACACCCCTGTTTCATTATTTGCCCACATTAACGAAACAATTGCTGTGTTGTCGGACAGGCTGTCGTACAAAAGATCCAGATTCAGGAGGCCTTTTTTATCCACCGGAACAAAAGTAACTTCATACCCTTTTTTCTTTTGAAGATGCTGATAAAGCTTATTAATAGCGGGATGCTCCACATTGGAGGTAATGATATGCTTTTTTTCAGGAAAAGCATTAAGGGCTGAATAAATAGCACAATTATCACTCTCTGTTCCGCAGCTTGTAAAAATAATTTCATTTGGATCGGCATTGATAAAATTTGCCACACGCTGCCTTGCCTGTTTTATTTTTTTATCAACCTGGTCCCCAAAGGTATGCATGGAAGACGGGTTGCCATAAAATTGCCCAAAATAGGGAAGCATTTCTTCTATAACTTCATCTGCAACTTTTGTTGTGGCATTGTTATCCGTATATACAATTCTCATTTTCGATAAATTATCCTTTGGCTTTAACAGATTCAATAATTTCTTCAATCCTTTCCAGGCACTGGCCGCATCCGCCTCCGGCTTTCAGGTAGTCGGTCACATCTTCGGTGGTTTCAAGGCTGTTTGCCTTGACAGCCTCAATAATCTCCAGATCCGTAACATCAAAGCATTCACAAACCATCTCACCCGGTTTCTCCAGAATCTGAATTCCCCTGTAATCGGCAATGGCTTTTTTCAAAGCTGACTGTCCCATGACCGAACAATGCATTTTTTCCTTTGGCAGACCGCCAAGATAATCTGAAATATCGTCATTGGTAATTTTTGAAGCCTCATCAAGGGTCATTCCCTTAATGATCTCGGTCAAAGCCGAGGAAGAAGCAACAGCGCTTGCACATCCGAAAGTCATAAAAGTTGCATCAACAATTTTCTCATTCTCATCAACTTTTAAAAACAGCTTCAATGCATCACCGCAACTCAAGGACCCTGTTTCACCAACGGCATTGGCCCCTTCCAGTTCACCCACATTCCTGGGCTTTAAAAAATGATCCTTAACCTTATCTGTATAATCCCACATAAACCGTCTCCTTCATCGAATTTTAACCGGATTAAATTTGTCATTTAAATATCTAAGGTTTAAAATACTACAAAGTGGTAGAATGTCAATAAAGTGAAAATCTTTTTTATCTACCATTCCACCCGGCAGCCACAGGTTGTCAAATCAGATGGAGCAACACCTTATACCACACATTGCAGCTCTTTTATCTTTCACCCGCAGACAGCCTTTTTCAAATGTTCCATGCTCATCCCTTTCCTGATACCAAACCGGGTCAGGCAAAAATCATATTTAACCGGATCTTGCCTTAAAACAGTTCTAAACCCCTGTGTGATTTCAAGGGCTGTTTTCAAATCCATACTCTTTCTTTGTGTAAACTCAAGCATAAGCCCTGTCTTATACATATGGGTATCCAGAGGTACAATCAAGATAGAAGGGCTTATTTTATCCCATCCGCCAGGATCAACCTGATCTTTTCTGACCATCCACCTCAAAAACAGATTGCTTCGTTTGCATGCACTTTTCTTTTTCGGATCTGCCAGGAGATGACCCGTTTTATTATGCTGATTCATCTGCTCAAACAAAAAGACAAGCCCTGGTAAAACGTTTTCATCAGTAGATTCAGTTCCCTCATAAAAACAATTTTCAAGAGATGAAAACTTCTTTAAAACCGTCCTGATCCCCCATAACAGGTGAACCAGATGGGACTCATTTGCAAATCTGTATCGAAACCCTTTAAACTCATTCGCCATATCTTTTTTTGTCCGGGTCATCAGGTATGTAAAAGGATCAGGCCCAAGCTTTCCAAGAATATGGCCCACGGTTTTCATGATCTGATCAACCCGGCCATAGGCAAAACAGGCGGCAATGAACCCCGCTATTTCCCGGTTTTTCTTTTCAGGATAATCATACAAAAACAAAAGCGGATCAGGGTCCACATATTGCCTTTTATTATATTGAGAATAAATACATTCAAGTCTGTCCTTTAAAATATAAACTCTCCTTTTACCGCATCAAGAGTACCCGAAATACAACATGATCCACTGTTTTTTTTCGTGCTTGACGACCGCAATAACGGCCATGGCAGATCACTCTGCCACAACAAATAATGAAAGACACTTAATTTCAGCAGGTTAAAAGTTCTTTCATATAAACCGCCACGAGCAGACTTGGTCTTTCATCCATTTTTGCCCACAACAAAGATCGAAAATCTCTGTATGAATCTTTGAAAACTTTCATATAAAAATATTTTTTAACCAAACATCATCATACGTCTTTGGTTTATTAAATCAATCAATCTTTTTAATTATGAGCTTTTGATTTCAAAAAAAGTTTATCTGCCGGCTCCTTACCCCCATAACATGGATAAGCTTGAAACAACAAAAATCAGAGATAAGAATCTAAAGATCGCAAAATTTATATATATCTTCCTTTTTTTATATCATCCAGAATCGTAAGGTTTTTCTTCAATGATTCTTTTGCCAAATGATCAAACAATTTTTTTAAATATTTCTTTATTAAGCTGACTATTTTTCTCATATGATGGCCTCCTGGTCTATTCAAAAACATTTGCACTTAAAAACAGATCCATGGAATAATTTGAATTTGTTTGATTATGAGTTTAAGGGATACAGTTACTGGAGGGTCAAGCATAGATAAAAATATGTTTTCTGCATGTACAAATCATTCAAAATTCATAATATAAAAACGGCAGTGTTTATGACTGAAATAATTACAGATTGATATAAAACAAACAAAAATCTTGAACGACCTGAATGGAGATCTGCAAATGATTTTCTCCGCCCCAAAAGGTGTTTTTTGCACCACAGCAGTCATGAACTGCGTACTCCCATCAGTGTAATCCGGAACAATATCGAACTGTTACAAAAACCAAAGGAAACTTACGGCACCGGGATGCTTGCTGCAACTGAAAAAGAAGCCTGCTGGAAACACCAGCAGAAAAAAGTAATCAACCGCATTGACCGGGCCAGCCTGACCATAAAACACCTGACGGAAACATTACTCTGGCTGAGCCTGAACAATAAAAGCCATCTTCCAAAAAAAGATCTGGACCTGGAGTCTCTTGTCCGAGAACTGACAACTGAAGCTGACTATCTTCTCAGAGATAAAAATGTTGAGGTTGATCTTGATACGGAATCCTTCATTATTCAGTTCCCAGGTTCACCGGCCCGAATTGTGACGGGCAACCTTATTCGGAATGCATTTCAGCATACCTGGCGCGGCAGGGTATAGATCACCCAGGCTGGTAACTGCAAGGACACTTTCTTAAGAATGAATGTTTAGTTCACAGGCGAGACCGTAATTTTTTTTTGCAGCGGTTCCGACTTATTAACAAAGCCGGAACCGCCTATGTAAGATAAAAAGGGAGTAATACAAGAGGCGGGATGCCTGAAATTTTGTATCTATTCTATTTCAAATGCACGTTCGCCGTGAAGGGCATTGTCAAGTCCGGCAAATTCTTCCTCCCTGTCCACCCTCAGTCCGTTGGTCAGCATCCGGGTTACCAGCACCACGATAAGAGTGGCCGTTGCACTGAAAGCAATGGTGCCTACAATGGACAAAAACTGAATCCAAACCTGTCCCGGATTGCCGTAAAACAGGCCTGCCGCCCCTTCAGTGATGGAAGGGGATGCAAAAAGCCCCGTGGCCATAGCTCCCCACATCCCGCACAGGCCGTGTATGCCAAAGGCGTCAAGAGAATCATCATATCCCAACTTCTGCTTGAGTACGGCAACGCCGAAAAAACCGATGATGCCGGCAACAGCCCCGATTACCAGGGCCCCTGCCAAAGTGACAAAGCCTGCAGCAGGGGTGATACCCACAAGACCCGCGATGGCACCGGATGCAAGCCCCAGAAGGGTTGGTTTTTTGCTGTGTTTCCATTCAACAAACAACCAGGCCAGCCCACCCATGGCAGCAGCGGTATTGGTGACCAGGAATGCAGAAGCAGCAATGCCGTCTGCTGCCAGTGCGCTGCCGGCATTAAATCCAAACCATCCAAACCATAACAAGCCAGCGCCAAGGGCAGTAAAACTGACGCTGGACGGAATCATGGATTCTTTTCCATACCCGTTTCGCTTCCCGAGAAACATGGCCAGCACCAGCCCTGAAACACCCGCGTTGATGTGGACAACATTGCCGCCGGCAAAATCAAGGGCACCGATCTTATGCATCCATCCGCCACCCCAGGCCCAGTTGCAAACCGGTGTATATACAAAGGTCACCCATAAAATAGTAAATACAATCCATGAAGAAAATTTCATCCTGTCGACCACGGATCCCAGGATAATGGCAACACCAATACAGGCAAAAGTCATCTGGAACAACACAAAAATAAGAGTGGGGATGGTCCCGGATACGGAATGAATATCAATACCGCTCAAAAAAAAATATTGCAGATTGCCGATAAAAAGGGTTGAGCCCTCACCAAAAGCAAGGGAGTATCCCCACCCAACCCAGACAATACTGGCAAGACAATAGGCAACCAGAATCATGGCAATGGTATTCAGCATGTTTTTATACCGTGACATACCGCCATAAAACAAAGCCAGGCCTGCCGGAGTCATCATCATGACCAGGGCGGTTGATATGGTGACCCAGGCAGTATCTCCCGTATCAATGACTCCTGCTTCTGCAAAGGCACGAGTCGCTGTTAAAAGTACTCCCCCTGAAGACATCAGTATTTTTTTTCCCAACATGATAACGATCCTCTCTTTAAAATCATATTTTCTTTTCAGCTTGTGTCTTTTATTGCATAGAGCAAACCCTGTGCCAGGAAGCGTTCAAAGAATATGACATAGTTTATAACATTCTGAAACCATACGATAAATTTGATGTTTTATATTTAAGAAGAGCAAAAGCTCTCAGTTAATTATCAAATTTATTACGAATTTGAATTTTTCATACTCAAATATACATACAAAAATGTTATATTTCTTTTTGACTCTATTTTAAATTTGATAATTAAGAACAAAAAAACCTTGCCTGGCTTATGGCGGGATGAAAAACAACATATTTGTAGAAAACTGCAAGAGCTAACCTTTGATGGTACAAGGAATATCACCGGGAATGATATCAGGACAGGGAATCAGGATATCCAGCCTGATGGATTTGTAACATAGAAAAACCAATGTTTGGCAAACAGTTCCGTATCCTGTTTGATCTCTCGTGAGTCATAAGTTTTTTAAGTGGATTTAAAGAATTATCATCCACAAATATGGCAAATAGATGAGAATACAATATCTTAAAATTATTCATATATTTTTGCTGTATCATGCAGCATCCAGAAATATTCCCATATTGTATTATTTCATTATTATGTCCAACATTCTGCATAAGATCGATATGAGTTGTTTCTTTTGTCAATACCCCAGATTGTTTATATCAGTCTGGTATTTTAGGTTTAAAAATTACAGGTGGTCGGTAAATACAAATATGCTTGATGATGTACCAATCGTCCAAAATCCATGATATAACAACGGCAGTGTTTATGACTGAAATAATTACAGATTGACACAAAACAGACAAAGGTCTTGAACGACCTGAATGGAGATCTTCAATATGAATAATGCCCATAAAAAACCCAAGGGAGCCGGCAAAAGTAGCTTTGAATTAATCAATCAAAATATATTAACGGACATTTTGCCGGTAAAACCAGGATCTGTTGTTCTTGATTTAGCCTGTGGCAAAGGCATTTATTCCATATTCCTGTCCGATATTGCCGGTGATCAAGGCTTGATTTATGCTGTAGATCTATGGAAAGAAGGTCTTGAGCTTTTAGAGGAACAAATTGAAACCAGGAATATTACCAATATCAAAACCCTTCTGCTGGATGCAACCGAACAGCTCGACATTGATGATTACAGTGTGGATATATGCTTAATGGCCACTGTCCTGCACGATTTTGAAGAAATCAAAAAAGCAGGTGCTGTTTTAAATCAAATCAATACCATACTCAAGCCCGGTGGATGCCTAGCCATTGTAGAATTCAAGAAAATCGAAGCCCCCCCCGGCCCACCTATAAAAATAAGGCTGTCAGAAGATGACGTTGAAAAAATGGTCACTGGATATGGATTTAAAAAAGACAAAACTGCTGATATTGGTGACTACAACTATTTAATGACGTTCCGGTCACGATGAGCCAAAAAATATTAGAAAAACACAATAAATACAAAAAAGGCATGGGTTGATCATTTATACGAAAAAGAATAAATACTAAGATTTTATCCTGCAGCCTGGCTGCCTGGTTGAATTTATTGCTATTTTAGTAAAAAATGTGGTAACAATACCACTTATGTATAAGGCGTAAGAGTAAAAACAAAAAAAACTATACCTAATGATAGGAGATTATTTGTTATGTTGAAAAAAATTTTAATGATTGCCTTGCCCTTGCTCATCTTCATACCCAGTGCCTTTTCTCAAACCATTATTACAGTAGCGGCTGACACCACATGGCCCCCAATGGAGTATGTCAACAAAGATAACGTCATCACAGGTTTTACTCCCGAATTACTGGCTGCCATGGAAAAAGTAAGCGATATTAAATTTGACATCCGGACCACTGGCTGGGATGTTATTTTTGAAGGTCTTGATGCTGGTAAATATGACATGATTGCATCCTCTATTTCCATTACCGGGGAACGTAAGAAAGTCATGAGTTTTAGTGACCCGTATTTTGAAGTTAAGCAGGGCGTTATCACCAAAAAATCTTTGAACATCAAATCTGAAGAAGACTTAAAAGGCAAAAGAGTTGGTGCTCAAAGCGGAACCACGGGCTTTCTGTTGATACAAAAAATTAAAGGTGTGATCATGAAAGCCTACGATGAAATTGGTCCTGCAGTGCAAGATTTAAATAAGGGAAGTATTGATGTCGTCGTATGTGATGATGCTGTTGCAGCAGATTACGCTTTGACAAATGAACAATATTCCAAAGACTTGACACTTGCCTTTTTGCTAAAGTCAGATAAACCCGAATACTTGGGTTTTGCTTTTAAAAAAGGAGCATCCCGGGACAAACAAAAACTGGTGAACGATGCCCTGAAAAAGGTAAAAGAATCTGGTGAATATGATAATATTTTTGAAAATTGGTTCTAATATTATTTAAGTTTGATCAATATGAGAATTTAAATAATAGTTTTGTAATTTTCAACACGGACAGTATATCTCTGTCCGTGTTGAGATTCCCGTCAATTAAAAATCTTTAAAATCCTGGTCATCATCAAAAGGAATTACCTGGTCGGGTTTAATTTCATTATTAGAATCTATCCGCCGTTTATTGCCTCTTGGATCATGAGATGTCGGCTGAGTATAAACAGGTTTTCCTGCTTCTTTTCTTGACGGCCTTTGATTTTTTTGTCCGGTAACAAGAACAATAAGCTCATCTACATAATCGTTCAGCTGCTCAGCCTGGGCACTCATCTCTTCAGATCCTGAAGCTGTCTCTTCAGCATTTGCAGCATTTTGCTGAACAATTTTATCCATCTCGGAAACAGCCTTATTTACTTGCTCAATACCGCCTGACTGTTCCCTGGAGGCTTCAGAAATTTCTGCAACCAGATCTCCTACCTTTGCAGTACTTCCGGCCACTTCTCCGAATGCCTCATTGGTCATAAAAACAAGCTGCGAACCATCTTCAACCTTTTTAACGGTTCCTTCGATTAATTCAGCCGTATTCCTTGCAGCAGCGGCAGATCTCATGGCAAGATTTCTGACTTCATCGGCCACCACAGCAAACCCTGCCCCTGCTTCTCCTGCACGAGCAGCTTCCACAGCAGCATTTAGCGCAAGCAGATTGGTCTGAAAAGCGATTTCATCTATTGTTTTTATGATTTTAGACGTTTCTTTACTTGCTTTTGAAATATCTTCCATGGACTGAATAAGCTTAGCCATTGAATCATTTGCAGTCGTTACCACAAGATTTGCTTCTTTCATTAACTTGTCTGCATGACCGGCGTTATCAGCATTTTTGCTGGTCATGGATGACATCTCTTCCATTGAAGAAGATGTCTCTTCTATAGCTGCCGCCTGCTGAGATGATCCGGATGCCAGGGACTGGCTTGCTGATGATACCTGATCTGATGCAGATGCAACCTGATTTGCTCCATCGCTAAGGCCTTCAATAATACGGTTGATCGGTTTTGTGACGGCGCGGGTAATGAAAAACGATAATAAAATTCCTATGAGAACTGCACCTGACCCAATGGAAATAGCAAGCTTTGCCATATTGCTTGCTTGACTTATTGTTGCCGATTCCTTTTCATTGCTCTCTTTTATCATTGCAGTATGCAAAGATTCTACTATGGGTTCAACCTTTTGAATCGCTTCAAGCATTTTTGCTGTCAACACAATATTTTCTCGTTTTTCTGCAACCAGACCCTCAAAGGCTATTTTGTATTGGTCTAAACTAGTTTTTACAGCATCAGCGTGTTTTTGTAAGATTTTGGAATTTGCCATGGCATTCAGCAAGTTGTTTATGGAAGCAATCGTATTTTTAAAATATTGTTCATCTTCACGAAGCAAATAATCCTTTTCATTTTTGCGTATATCTAAGACAAGTGCCTTTGCGTCGGGGAAAAAGACATCTTCTATGGCACTTTCCATCAGCGCTGCTTGAGATTTCATCACCCTATAGTATAAGCGCTGTGAGCCCTGATCAGCAAGAAATTGGTTAAAATTTTCCTCATATGAAGCGAGTGCATCTAATTGCGTTTGCTTTGAATTTTTTTCGCAGGAGCTTTCTTTCAACAACTTTTTATAGGTGTTCATGCTTATAATCAATTTTTGCTTATATCGATCATTCTTTGCACGGATATAGTCTTTTTCAGATTCTCTCATACGAAGAAAAGCGATATTAAGATCATCAATCTGATATTCTCTGACGTCTTCGGCAAGGATCTGGGCGGCTTCTGTGAATTGCCCCTGCAGGCCTGATGTATGATTAAGGCCCTGAATTTCCCATGAGGCGACCAGATTTTTAAAATGATCATGATAAGCCTTTGCATTATCGATAATCAACAAAGCCTGATCGGCTATTTTCGGCTTATTCTGATCTTCACCCAATTTTTTTATTTCTGCGGCTTTCCGGGTTATTTGATGAATGTTTTCAGCCAGCCTTTCAACATATTTTTTATCTAACCGGATTAAAAAATCTTTTTCATTTCGCCGACATTCCAGCATCAATGCCTCTATCTCACCTGAAAGACCTTTAATTGCCATTTCCTGATGCAAAAGATTTTGAAATTTGGAAGATGTGGTTGACACTACAAACTGATAAAGCCCCATTACAATTAATAGCAGCCCCAAAACAAGGCCAAAGCCACCACTGATTTTTAAACCAAGCTTCATATTTTGAAACATTCATTATCTCCTCGTATCATCAAGAATTAATTCCTCAATTATTTTTTTTATCAATGAGATATCTTTGTAGCTTAATGCTGTGTCGATATCCAGCAAAATTATTAATAGATAAAAGAAAGGAGCTTGTTTTTTGTCAAGAAAAGTATGAAAAAAACTTCAGGCGATAAACCCATACAGGCTGGTTGAGATGTATCATTTGGCTCAGGAGCCGACTGTTTTTAGCAATAGTTTATCCAGGTTTGCAGCAAACAGGTTCCGATTTTTCTGTGTGAGTGCTGGTGGGCCACCAGTTTCAATACCACTTGATCGAAGAGTCTCTTTGAAATCTCTCATCAAAAGAACTCCACGAATGGTATCCTTGGAATACAACTCTCCCCGTGGATTAAGTGCGTGCCCTCTTTTTTCCAATACCTTGGCTGCCAAAGGGATATCACTTGTAATTACAATGTCGTCAGGGCGTACCCTGTTTACGATTTCATTGTCTGCTTCATCAAATCCCGGCACCACTTGAATCAGTGTAATCCATTTTGAACGTGGAATATACATCTGCTGATTTGCGACAAGTGTCAAAAAAATTCCAACCCGCTGGGCGGCTTTAAACAAAATATTTTTTATCACCACAGGGCATGCATCTGCATCAACCCATATCCTTCTATGCCCCATCAATTCACCCCAAGCTGAAATGAATGGGGTTGACATAAAATTTTCATGAAGAAATCTTTACAGGAACAGAGGCAATAATAGAAGAGGATTTGATTTTTTCAGCAGACATCATGTCCACAATTCTGTTCATGGAACTTAAGATCATCAATTGTTCCCACTCCTCCAAATGTGTAAAAGAATCCGCAAATGTTTCCTGAAGAGGTGGAGGTGCAAGATCAAGGATATGTCGACATTTTTCAGAGAGCGTAATCATAACACAACGTTTATCCAGATCACTGCGCCTTTTGATGATCAAAGACTTTTTTTCCAGTCTGTGTATGATATCGGTTACGGTTCCCTGACTCAAACTGACCTTTCGTGCCAGTTCGGAAACAGCCATTTCTCCGTTTAACAATTCTTGAAGAATGATCAGCTGAGGACCAGTCAAACCAAAATTTTTGTCCAGGCGTTTTGAATGCATGTCAATTGCCTGTGTAATTTTTCTTAATAAAACCAGAAGTTCCCTGCAACGTATATTTTTAAGCTGATCCAATTTTATATCCTTATTTTTTTCCATCCTTTTAAATTGACACTTTTTCTCTTATTTGATTGATAATCATCTTAAAAGCAACAACTTTTTATACTTCAAGGAGCTCAGCTCAGCTCAGCTTAATGCAATCATTGAGGATGATTACTCCTCATACAAACTTCTGCAGGCAGTTATTCAAATCACCCTAATCAACTGATTTGAATTCATCACGCTCAAAAAAGAAAGATGTTTCTCCAAAAGCCGGTTTTAATTCATTAATCCAGCAGGCATTTTCATCATATTCAGCAAAAAACGGTTTTTTCACCCAGTCAGGAGACCTGCCCTGTATCAAAGACATTGCAATGTACTTTTTACCGTTAATATCAGGTATGCCATCGATTTTAATCTTTCCGGGAAGTGCTGACATACTAGGCCCCCTTACAGTTCTTGCAAGACCGCTCACACGACTGAACGCCTTTCTGAAAATGTCATATGCCTTGATCAAAGGGATGGAAAAAAATATGTGAGATCCGGTATCCCTGGGAATAAACATATAATAGGGGATGATTCCAAGATTCACCTGATCAATCCACATTTTTTCCCAGATATCAGATGAGTCATTTACATTTTTTAGAACCGGCGACTGGGATCTGATAACGGCACCTGTCTGTTGGATGCGTTTTACCGCCTCACGAAAAGCATCGGTGGACATCTCCCTGTAATGATTAATATGCGCCATTATGGAAAGATGAAGACCGGAATCAGTAATTTTTCTGAAAAGTTCCAGTATTTTTTCAGAATCATTATCCGTCAGATACCGGTAAGGCCAGTAAGAAAGCGATTTGGTCCCGATCCGGATTGTTCTGAGATTGGAAGGCCCTGATTCAAGCAAAGCATTAATATAAACCTCCAGCCTGCCTGCACTCATAGTCATGGGGTCACCTCCGGTGAAAAGGACATCCGTGATTTCAGGATGATGTTTCAGGTATTCAATAAAAATGTCCGACTGTTTCAATGCTATTTTATGCCCACTCATTCCGGTAAACTGTGGCCACCTGAAACAAAAGGTACAATAAGCATGACATGTCTGACCCTGGGCCGGAAACACAAGCATGGTTTCCTTGTATTTGTGCTGGATTCCACTGACTTTATTTCCGGCAAGCACCGGTACGTTAAAATCAAGCTGACCTGCCGGGTGGGGATTAAGTCCCTGCCGGATTTCATCGACTGTCCTATCAATTGTACCCGTGTCTGCACCGGATTCTAACAATCCTGAGACAAGTTCGAAATGTTCCGGCTCCAGCAGCCTTTTTTGAGGAAAATTAATGGCAAACAATGGGTCCTTGTCATAGTTATCCCAATCAATGAGTTCATCAACCACATAATTATTCGTTTTAAAGGGCAAAACCCTGCCAACGACATTCATATCAAATGAAGCCGTTTCAGGCAAAGATTTCAATTTTGAAATCTTTTGATAATTCTTGAGTGTATAGGGCCTATATTGCATAAAAGAAAATCTCCCTATTATTTAGATTGTATCCAAAGTAATTTAAACTATTATGCCAACAAATTAATTTGGAGTCAATGCTTTTCAAAAAACATCTTATCTTTAATTAAAAGCATTATAAGCTGATATAAAAATTTTAACGGCAAATTATCATTCCTACACAAATCATTCTTTAACACACACATTCACGATTCAATTCTTAAATGGCAAAAAAATTTAACTTTTCCAATTGCATTGCGAATTGAAAATCAACACAATTTATCTTGACTATATTGTTTTTAACATCTTATTATAAAAGTTTCATTTTTAATCAATCATATGAAGGAGTACAGTCATTATGCTGCAGGAAAAAAAAATAGGATTTATCGGAAGCGGGAATATGGGCGAAGCATTAATCAGCGGCTTAGTTCTTTCCAAGGCAGCAAAACCTGAAAATATTATATGTTCAGACGTTGCAGAAGACCGTTTAAAAGAACTCCAAACAAAATACAAGGTCGTAACAACCACGGACAATATTGAAGTGGTAAAAAAGTCTGAAATCATCGTCTATGCCACAAAACCTCAGATTTTAGGATTGGTCTTAAAAGAGACCGCATCCGCTCTTGACACATCAAAACTGATCATTTCCATTGCCGCCGGTGTTCCATTGGCCGCCATTGCATCAGGGCTTAAAAAGGAACTTCGGCTGATCCGGGTCATGCCCAATATCTGCGCCTTTGTCAAAGAGAGCGCCACTGCAATTGCCGCCGGTGAATACGCCACAAAAGAAGACATAGCACTTGCACGGGCTATTTTTGATTCTGTCGGAAAAACCGTCTTTATCCAGGAAAACATCCTCATGGATGCTTTTACAGGATTAAGCGGCAGCGGCCCTGCCTATATTTTTACAATTGTTGATGCCATGGCAGACGCTGGTGTCAAAATGGGATTATCAAGAAAAGATTCCCTGTTCTTATCAACTCAGACAGTGCTTGGGGCTGCAAAGCTCCTGCTTGAATCCAAAGAACACCCGGGGCAACTCAAAGACAGGGTTTTATCTCCCGGCGGCACAGCCGTTGTGGGCATACACACCCTGGAGCAGGGAGGGCTTAGAACCACCATGATCAATGCTGTGGAAGCTGCTGCAAAAAGGTCAAAAGAGCTGGGAGATATGATGGTAAAAGAATTTATAAAAAACAATAAAAAAGACTGCTGAAAATCATTCGGGACAAAAACACATCTTATATGGTGTTTTTGTCCCGAACTTTTTTTGCAATTAAAAACTCCAAGACAAGTATTATAATAACTGCCTAAACGTCAAGCTCCTTTTTGAGCCAATCCCTTACATTTCCATCAACCGCATATACCCCCTTATACTTGCCGATTCCATTCATAAATTCTTTTTCAAGATTTTGGGGCAGCTTGAAAGTTCCCAGTTCTTCGGAATCAAACCCCCGCCGTCTGACCAAGGTTAAAATCGGTATTTTTTTCCATGTATTAATGACGAAATAGACGGTTTCATTACTATTGTCCCGTGAATTATAATAGGCCTGTGATCTTAACGGCCCCCACTCAAGATGAAGCGCAATGGCCTCTTCCGGTGTCATGTCCCAGTCTACGGAATTGATCAGATCATAATTTTTTTTTATATCATTAAGACTCATCGTCGCCTCCAATTAGTGTTTTAGTTAATCCACTGTTTCAGGACTACTTTTATAAAATCACTTTTATAAAACCAATTCGACATACTACAACAACATAATATAGTTAATAGCAAATTTCGTGCCTGCACACGACAGAATCATAAGACGGCTTTAAACACAGGAATTATAACCATTGGCAAGAATAGAAAATCAAAGATATAAAATAATTGGCACAAAAAATGAGACACACCTGGCGATACAAAAACGTATCACCAAGTGTGTTGGTTACAGCTTAGCAGTTTACCAGTTTTCACACAGCAACTCAAAAAAGCCTGCCGGTTTTACACAGGCAGGGCATTTTCTGGGTGCTGCTTTTCCAGTGTGAATATATCCACAGCTCAGGCAACGCCAGACTCTTTCGTCGTCTTTTTTAATCACCCTGTCCGTTGCAATATTCCCGGCCAGTTCAAGGTAGAGCTTTTCATGATGCTTTTCAGCAACAATAATATTAACAAACGTATCTTTTGCCCTTTCAAAGCCTTCATCTTCAGCAATTTTAGCAAATTTGGCATACATATCCTCACTGACATACTTTTCCAATGCTGCCGCTGAAAGAAGATTGGCATATGTATCCTTGATAACACCGGTGGGAAAGGTCCATTTGATCTCAAGCTCACCCCCGTTAAAAAATTTAAAAAACCGCAGGGCATGTTCAAATTCCTGATTCGCTGTTTCATCAAATATCTTTGCTATCTGGATATACCCTTCATCCCGGGCTTTGTTTGCAAAAAAATCATACCTTGTTCTTGCCTGGGTCTCTGCTGCAAAAGAGGTATGAAGATTAATTGCTGTCTGACTTTCCCTGAATTTAACCATGGGCACCTTCTTTTTTATTCTTCAATAATAATGGCATCTGCACCGCATTCATCTGCTGCACGGCGAACGATCTCTTCAAGATGTTTTGGAATATCATCTATTTTAATCGTAGATTTTAATTGATCTTCATCATATTCAAAAACTTCAGGACAAAGATTGTTGCAGTTTCTGTCACCCATGCACTGTTTTGTAATGGTTACTTTCATCTTAAATTTTCCTCCTTTTAAAAAATTAATTTAACTTAACCTTAACTTAACAACCCACACCTTACTTGCGCACCCAGGCGTGGTATTTTGCGACCCATGCAAGTAATTTTTTAGGTGCATGGGTTTTCTTCCATAAACCTGCTGCATACTTGTTGGCTTCTGCCATGGTAGGATAAATATGGATGGTCCCAAGAATTTTATTCAATCCTATTCCATGCTTCATTGCCAATACAAACTCGGAAATCACGTCTGCTGCATGATGCCCCACAATGGTGACCCCCAATATTCTGTCCTTTCCCGGCACGGTCAAAACCTTTACAAACCCATGGTCTTCAGAATCTGCAATGGCCCGGTCAAGATCACCAAGGCCGTATTTGGCCATTTCATAATCAATGCCGGCAAGGTTTGCATCTGTCTCATTTATTCCCACCCTTGCCACTTCAGGATCAGTGAAAGTAGCCCAGGGGATGATACTGTAATCCACTCTGAATTTTTTAAATCCGCCAAACAGGGCGTTCACAGAAGCATACCATGATTCATGAGCTGCTGTGTGGGTAAACTGATACCGACCATGAACATCTCCACAGCAATAAATATTGGGAAAATTGGTCTGCAAAAATTCATTGGTTTTAATTGATTGATTGCCTTTCAACTCAATCCCCAGCTCTTCAAGGCCAACCCCCTTAACATCAGGAACCCTTCCAAGAGCGATCAATATTTCGTCAAATGGTATTTTTATCTCTTTTCCATCATGGTCACAGACAAGTTTTTTCTCCTCCCCCAAAACATCAATAGCTCTGGCTGAATGATTCAAAAAAAGTGTTATACCCTCTGCCTGAAACCGGTCCAAAATAATCTGAGCCGCGTCCGGGTCTTCCTTTTTCATTATCCGGCCGCTTCTCTGTACAAGTGTCACATTTGATCCCAGTCTTGAAAAACCCTGGGCCAGCTCACACCCAATAGGTCCGGCACCCAGCACCAGCAGTTTTTTCGGCAGGGTCCTGATATCCCAGATTGTATCCGAAGTCAGATAGTTTATCTTTTCCAGGCCCGGCAGGTCCGGCACCATAGGGTTTGCACCGGTTGCGACAATAATATTTTTCGTGGTGAATATTTTATCATTCACACAAACTTCAAACGGGGATATGATTTTTGCTTTACCATGAATACAATCCACACCCAGCCCGGTATACCGCTCAACCGAATCATGAGGTTCCACTTTTTTAATAACAGATTGAACCCGCTCCATGACCCTTGCAAAATCAAACTCTACCGAGGCCTTGTCAAACCCGTACTCTTCTGCTCTTTTGACACGGGAAAGAAGTTTTGCACCGGCAAGCAAAGCCTTGCTGGGGACACACCCGGTATTGAGACAATCTCCCCCCATTTGATGGGCTTCAATCAAGGCTACCTTTGCCTTGACAGCTGCTGCGATATAGGAGGCCACAAGCCCGGCAGAGCCTGCACCTATGACAACCAGGTTATACTCATATTTTTTTGGCTTTATAAATTTTGAAAAAACTTTCCTCTGCCTAACTGCCGATATAAAGCGTCTGGCAATAATCGGAAAAATACCCAACAAAACAAAGGAAAAAATAAGTTTTAACGATAAAATTCCACCAGCTGATTCTATTTTTGCCAAATGGGTTCCGGCATTCACATAGACAATGGTTCCTGCCAGCATTCCCACCTGGGACACAATATAAAACACACTGGTGCGAAGAGCCGTTAATCCCATGACCAGGTTGATCACAAAAAAAGGAAACACCGGCACAAGCCTTAAGGCAAACAGGTAAAATCCACCCTCTTTTTCCATCCCCTTGTTAATGGCATCAAGGTTTGATGAAAATCGATGCTGAACCCAGTCTTTGAACATATACCTGGAAAATAAAAATGCCAGGGTTGCACCTGTGGTGCTGGCAAAAGAGACCAGAACAGTTCCGTAAACCAGACCGAATAAAGCACCTCCTGCAAGGGTCATAACGGCAGCACCCGGAAGGGACAATGCCGCCATTAGAATATAGACTGCCATGTACATAACCATGGTTAAAGCTTTATGCTGACGGTAATAGCCCTCAAAGAAATCCAATTGACTTTTCAGGTTGACGAACGAAAAATACCGGTCCAAATCAAACAAAAAAAACAGGACAATTACACCTGCGATGACCATCAACAGTATAATTTTCACTCCCAAACTTTTTTTCATCCGTCATCTTCCCTTTTCAGCGTTTAACGGCAACAATCAAAATATCTATGCCACCTTTTCAATGGCTTGAAATTTCTTCATGAATTTGCGGTCAATATAGTCTTTAATTATGAATGCAATTTTCCCGCCAAACACGAACTTATTTTTCTTTAATACACCCTGGCCTCCACCGATGTTGAAAATCAACAGATAATCAGGCCCCGGATCAAAAGCCTTAAGTTCATCGCCTTCCAGGGCAGCCATCAGATTGTGCATCAGGATAGGATTCTGCCGAACCGCATAAACCCCGACCTTATCCAAAGGCTGATCCTCAAAATAGATACAATCTCCGCCTCCAAATATTTCAGGATAATCTGTTGACTGAAGATATTGATTCACCAGAAGTCCTTTATCCGGCCCCACAGGCAGACCAGATGCCTCAAATATAGTTGAAGGCTTAACCCCCATCGCTATAAAAAGAAAATCTGTTGAAAGTGTGTCTCCGGATTCAAAATAAATTGTATCTGGTTGAATCTGTTTTACATACCCTGTTTCATGAATTTGAACCCCTCTTTTTTCAAGCGAGGAAATAATTTTCAATCTCACGTTCCCGGGAAACCGTGACATGAATTTTTTACCGGCAAAAATATGAATATCAGGCATATGCCGGTTTGTTTTTTTTGCCAGCTGCCATACATTGCCTGCAACTTCGGCAGATGAAGGGCCGCCACCGACAATGCTGATATTTATTTTTTTTTGTGCAAACAGGGCTTTGAGATTATCTGCCGCCTCCATCAATTTTTCAATGGGCTTAACCGGGTAGATATGATCATTATTTTCAAACGCTTCCGGCATGGGAACATAACTGCCCGCATTAAAGGAGATTACGTCATAGGCAACTTTCTGCCCTGTATGTGTGTAAACCTGTTTTTTTTCAGGATCAATCCGGACAACTTTATCTTTTACAAAAACACCCCCCTGTTTTTGAACCACCTCTTTGGTGGCAAACCGGATATCCTCAGGGCTATAAGTTCCGCCCAGCATCCCAGGCCCCATACCCGAATAATAGTGATAAATCGAAGGCCCTATAACGGTTACGTTCACCCCCTTTTCAACAAATTTGCCGATATTTTCAAGGATCATCATGTGCGCATGACCTCCTCCGACAAGCACAAGATTTTTGCTCAAATTAATTCTCCTTTTATGAATTTCAGATTACATGTGACCTTCAGGTTACGTGTGACCTTCAGGTTAAAGAGCATCCATGAGTTTACCCAGGCTTGCCAGATGAACTTTTTCTTCATTGGCAATTTTATTAACAATTGCTTTTGATTCCTTGTTTTCAATTTTTAAAGCAACTCTCTGATACAGATCCAGGGCCTGGGCCTCGATTGACATGGCAAGGGAAATTACTTCAATTTCAGAATCAAGATCAGGCTTGAAAAGATCAAGATATTCTTTTGTCGTCATACCACCTTCCAAAGCCTTGGCTTCAACCATTGTTTCAAACTTATCCTTACTCACTTTCTCTGCACTGATCTCATTATATGCCTTATAAATAGACAGCTGATGTTTCACTTCGATTTCAGATAATTTGCCAAAAAGATCTTTCACCTGTTTCTTTTTTGCTTGTTTTTCCATGGTATTATAAAATTCGCATAACCCCTGCTCAAGAGAATATGCCACTTTTAACACATCCAGAGGCTCTTCTTTGCCACTGAAAAGATCCATTCCAAGATCCTGGTGGCCAATTGCGGTTTTCGCCTGCCAGGCCTTTATCCCGCCTGACACATTAAATACGCTTTTAAACCCCTTTCCGGCAAGCATCTGCGCAGCAACACGGCTGCGCCCTCCTACTGCTCAATAAACCAGGGTGGGACGCTCGGGGTCAAGCTCACCCAGCCGGTCCGACAGCTGGGGCAAAGGAATAAGGACGGCACCCGGAATATGGCTATCCTGGTATTCCGATGGCTGCCTTACATCCAGTATGGTCATCTGTTCTCCCGGATGTTGAGAAATATAATTTTCCGTCTCTTTAAAGTCTAACGATTTAGCAGGTGTAAAAAACTGCATCCATTTCATATCAAATCCTCTTTTTAAATTTCATATCAATATTAAAACCGTCTATTCTTTATACCCTTAACTTAACCAAGCGATTTTAATGACTTGGTACTTGCACCGCACACAGGACATCTCCAGCTATCCGGAAGATCCTCAAATTTTGTTCCCTTTGCAATCTTTCCTTTTCTGTCTCCTTTATCAGGATTATAAAGATAACCGCAATTCACTGTTTGACATTGGTATATATCCTTGGGTTCAGCCACTTTGAATTCCTTTCTTCCTTCACATATTTAAAGTCATTTCTTTTTGAAAACCATTTCAGCTTCAATACTTTTCACATTTAACTTCCTCACGAATATTGCCCTCTTTGTATCAATCAAGAGAAACTCTTGTATCATGCCACAACAATACAAACCTGTCTCAAAGCCATCCACACACCAGACATCATAATAAAGATTGGAGCAATACAATACCCAGGTCAAAGGAGTGATTCAATTTTTTCTTGCGAAAGCATACGATTTAACCGGCACAAAACAATCATTAAAATCAAAGGCATGGGATGTTATCCCATGCCGCATATGTTTTATTGCCCAGTGATACGCTTTGGTATTGGTGATCTGTTCACTCATCCGCATTTGTATCTTCTTGAACATCCGCATCCATAATCATCATGCACTCATGACATTCAAGTTCGATATTGGGCACATCTCCATACCGTTTTTTAATTTCCTCTTCAGACAGGTGAGACACCCCTGAACATCCGCACTGGGGACAAGACGTTTTTATTCTGTATTTTTTTGTCATAACAACCTCCCGGCATTCGATTTATTCTGTTTTTTTCAATCCTCTCCCTTGATTTGAGGATCATTTGGCTTTCCTTCGCAATCCGGCGTATAGCAGGAATTATCAACAAAGGAACAATCGCTCTTGCAGGACGGGCACTCTTCGGGAGGGGTATCTGCTTCAAGTGTATACCCACATTTACTACATAACCAGCTGACCATTATTTTTCTCCTTTTTTTAAACAAACTATTTTTGACTGATTGATAATTTTCACATCTGTTCTGATGTTATTCTTATCAAAACTTTTCTATCAGACAATCAGATAAACGATCAAACATATAGACAACCAAAAAACGTGCCAAATCAATCAAAAATCAAAAACGGGTTTCTGCACAAAAAATTTCATCAAATCATTTGATTCCATAGCAAGACCAGCCACAAAGGAAACGAATACAGGTGACTGCATAATGAAAATGAACATGAAAAGCAAAGAAGATAATACTTTTTATACCACAAAAATTCCCTCAGCTACAATAAATTACTCCGGGCCTGATCTTTTTTTCATTTAAATCAGCCGGGTTTTTTCCTTGAACCATGATGCCACATCCTTATCCAGTTCAGGGGACAGCTTTTCATATATCATGGTGTGATATGAATTGATCCAGTCTTTTTCCTCGCCTGACAGCATATCTGTGTCAATCAAATTATTTTCAAAATGACAATATGTCAGGTTTTCAAATTTCATAAATGTTCCAAACTCATTTTCAAAGGCCTGATCCACAAGAATCATGTTTTCCAAACGGATACCATAACCGCCCTCCCTGTAGACACCCGGTTCATTGGTCAGCACCATACCTTTTTCAAGTTTCACATCAACCGGATGGGGACTGATCCTTGCCGGGCCTTCATGAACACACAAAAAGAACCCCACGCCATGCCCTGTACCATGACCAAAATCCATTCCCTGTTTCCATAAATACTGCCTTGCCAGCGTATCAATCTGGAACCCTCTGGTTCCTTTGGGAAAAAGTGCTGTTGCCACGGCAATATGGCCTTTGAGAACCAGGGTGTAATCTGTTATTTCCTTTTTTGACGGTTCACCCCGAAAAACAGTCCGGGTAATATCGGTTGTACCGGTAAAATAATTACCACCTGAATCAAATAAAAACATACCATTGCTGCCAATGACAACATCAGATTCTTTTGTTGCCGAATAATGGCACATGGCTGAATGGTCCCGGTAAGCAATGATCGGATCAAAACTGTTATCCACAAACAAATGCTGGTCTTTTCGAAACCCATACAATATATCTGCAACAGATTGTTCGGTTATTTGTGCATTCTCACCCTGCTGGGCAAGCCAGAAAAGAAAATTGACAACCGCCACCCCGTCTTTTACTGCAGTGTGTCTCAAATGAGCAATTTGTGTCTCATTTTTAACAGCCTTGAGCGCAATGGCCGGATTGGGCTTTTCAATAATCCTGCAATTTTTATTAATAGACTTATACAGTCTGTAATTGGTATTTTCAGGATCAATTAAAATTGTTTGCTGATCTTGAATTTGCGATAATGCAATGGTAATGCTTTCATATTCAGCAAGGTGAACACCATCATGTTTCAACTCCTGTTCAAGCGCAGCACTTATTTTTTTCTTGTTGACAAACAAAGACACCTTGTCAGATCCAATCAATAAAAACGCAATATTTACAGGATTTGTATGAACATCTTTTCCCCTAAGATTCAAGGTCCAGGCAATATCATCAAGGGTTGCCGTCAAATGGTAGCCTGCACCCAGGGTATCCATCCGGTTCCGAATTTGCCTGATTTTATCCTGTCTGTTTTCTCCGGCATATTTTTCCGAAAGACAAAAGGCCTGTGACATTGGCATGGCAGGCCTGTTAGTCCATAGTTCCCTTATAATATCCATTTTTGTATCCAGCAAAAGGCCTTTGGCTTTAAATTTTTTTTCATACTTTTTCACATTAGCTGTGCTGAAAACGTTCCCATCCATACCAATGGTATCTTTTGGCTTGAGCGTATCAATCAGCCAGTTTTGAAAGGTCGGAACATCCGGCTCTCCCGCTTTATACAGCTTGAACCGTGATCCTGCGATCTGTTGTTCAGCCTGGATATAGTATCTGAAATCCGTCCACAAACCAGCATGATCAAGTGTTATGACAGCCGTTCCGGCAGAGCCTGAAAATCCGGTAAGCCACTGTCTTGCCTGCCAGTGTTCGGCAACATATTCACTCTGATGTGGATCATCGCTTGGAACAACAATTGCGGCAAAATTTTTATCTTTCATCCATTGCCGGATCATATCTAATTTTTCATTTGTATTCATTATTTAACCTTTATTTAACATTGGTTTATCGCAACAAAAAAATAGGGAAATGGCAATTTGTTGAGCTTGATCAACAACAAATCCATAAAGCAAACTCCAGGTCAGCATACAATAGTTTAAATTTTTCTCCCAATTGTTTTTTACACCCTCAAAAAAAACTCAGGCAATTCTTACAAACCGTTCCTTTTATTTCCATTTTTTCGTGTTAATATGAACTGTTTCAATCACTGAATTTAAAGGAGCCTGATAAATAGATGAACTGCAATTTTGATGAAATAATTGACCGAACCTGTACGTCTTCTTTGAAATATGAAAAATACAAAGACACGGATATCCTGCCCATGTGGGTGGCGGACATGGATTTTAAAGTCCCGACCCCTGTTTTAAAAACCCTTCAACAAAGCATTGAACATGGAATTTTGGGATATACGATTGTTCCCGACGAACTCAACTGTGCAGTTATAAAACGATTAAAATCCCTCTATGACTGGAAAGTTGAAAAAGAGTGGATCATATGGATTCCAGGTGTTGTCAGCGCATTGAACAATTCTTGCAAAACCATTGGCAAACCACAAGATCAGATTGTCACCACAACACCTATATACCCGCCGTTTTTAGATGCCCCTGGAAACTGCGAAAAAAAACTTGTCACTGTTCCAATGGTGGAGATAAAACAGCGGGCAACCCTTGATTTTGATGCCCTTGAAAACAAATTCAAAAAAAACACCAGCCTGTTTATGTTCTGTAGCCCGTATAACCCATGCGGAACTGTTTTTACACGACAGGAAATCAACAAGCTTGTGGAGCTTTGCACTGCAAATGATGTTGTCATCTGTTCAGATGAAATCCACAGTGATTTTGTTCTGGACAATGACAAGCACCATCTGCCCACTGCATCAATATCACAAACCGCCGCCCAACAAACCATCACCTTGATGGCACCTTCCAAAACCTATAATATTCCGGGTCTTGGCTGTTCTTTTGCCATCATCCCGGATGAACGGTTAAGACAAAAATTCACATCAGGATTACAAGGCCTGATTCCCCATGTAAATCTATTGGGCCTTTTCGCGGCAACAGCCGCGTATAAAGATTGTGATGACTGGCTCTTTCAATTGATTGCCTACCTGAGAAAAAACCGGGACATTGTTCAAACCAGGATCAATAAAATGAAAGGGTGCAAACTCAACCCCATTGAATCCACCTACCTTGCCTGGATTGATGTCAGGCAGACAGGGCTTGAAGATCCTGTCCGTTTTTTTGAACAGGCAGGTGTGGGACTGTCCGACGGCCGTTTTTTTGGACAAAAAGGGTTTGTACGCCTCAATTTCGGATGTCCGAAATCTGTGCTTGAAAAAGGGTTAAACAGAATGGAAACCGCCTTAAATAAACTGTGACGGCAAAAATCAAAAAACCGTTAGCCGCTCCAAACATTACGGCATAAAATTCCTTGACTATGAAAAGCCTTCTTTTTATAGTCAAAAGAATGGGGTTAAATTGTAACTATGCTGTCCGAAACAAACATTTCATACTAAAGGGGAATTAACGATGAAAAAACATTCTTTAAGCTTAGTAATATTATCATGCATTTTTCTGCTTTTTTCTTGTGGCGAAAAACCCACGGATGAATCAGAAACCATTCCAAAACTCAAACAGGAAAATAAAACGCCCATACAAAAAGCTGAAAAACAATCTGATGAATCAATCAAGCTGGGTGTTGCAGGCGCACACAGCGGAGATCTTGCATCCTATGGGCTGCCTACGGTAAATGCCGCAAGGCTGGTTGTAAACAAAATAAATCAAAATGGCGGAGTTCTTGGCAAACAGGTTGAACTTTTAGTGGAAGATGACGTGTGTAAGCCTGAAGTTGCCGGCAATACGGCCACAAAACTTATTTCAGACGGAGTTGACGTTGTGCTTGGCCATATCTGCAGCGGCGCAACCAAATCCGCCATGGGAATTTACAAAGATGCCGGCATTATTGCCATGTCCCCTTCCGCCACAAATCCTGATTTAACCTTGTCAGGTGAATACCCCAATTTTTTAAGAACCATTGCCCACGATGCTGTTCAGGCAAAACTTCAGGTAAAGTTTGCAACCGAGGTTCTTAAGGTTAAAAAAATTGTCATACTCCATGACAAGGGAGATTATGGAAAAGGACAGGCCGAGCTTGCACAAAAATATTTTACAGCAGCAGGTATTGAAGTGGCTCTTTTCGAAGGCGTAACACCAGGTGCTGTGGACTATTCAGCCATTGTCATGAAAGTCAGGCGGATCAAACCCGAACTTGTTGTATGGGGCGGTTATCATCCTGAAGCATCCAAAATAGTAACACTTATGCGCAAGAAAAAAATGGACACTCTTTTCATGGGTTCAGATGGTATAAAAGACGATACCTTTATCAAAGTTGCAGGCAAATATGCCGAAGGCGTTTTTGCCACAGGCCCCATGGATGTTTCCGGCAATGAACTTGCCATTGCGGCAAAAAAAGAACATCAAAACGTTTATGGAACCGATCCCGGCGCATTTTTTGATGCCGCATATGCAGCAACCCTTGCCTTGCTCAACGCTATTGAAAAAGCAGGAGACACAGATTACGATGCCGTCATGAAAGCCCTTAAATCAGAGTATGTTGAAACACCCCTTGGAAAAATCAGCTTTGATAAAAATGGTGATGCAACAGGCATAGGCTTTTCTGTCTACCGGATACAAGACGGTGCATTTGTCGAACAAAAATAATGGTGAGCAAAAATAATGTCGAACAAGCAAAGCAGGTAATATGGATTTTGACTATTTTTCATACCTTTTTTTTGGCGGACTGACCAGAGGCAGCATCTATGCCCTGATCGCCCTGGGCTATACCATGGTATACGGCATCATACAGCTTATCAATTTTGCCCATGGTGAAATCTACATGATCGGTGCCTTTACGGGCCTGATTGTGGCAAGCGTCCTGACAATGATGGGAATGCCAAGCCTGGCTGTTATTATCGTTGCTGCCGCAGCATCCATCATATATGCCAGTGCCTACGGTTTCACCATTGAAAAAATTGCTTATAAACCACTGAGGGATGCAAATGCGCCGCGTCTTTCCGCACTGATCAGTGCCATTGGAATGTCGCTTTTCCTCCAGAACTATGTCCTTTTGGCCCAGACATCAGACTTTCTGCCGTTTCCAAGCCTGATTCCCGATTTTAAATTCTGGGAACCTTATTCACATATCTGGACATCGGCTGAACTTGTTATTTTTATTACAACGGTTATTGTAATGATCTTTCTCACCTTTCTCATCAAATTCACGAAAATCGGTAAAGCCATGCGTGCCACATCCCAGGACAAAACAATGGCATCGCTTCTTGGAATAAATGTAAACAAAGTGATCACCTTCACATTTGTTGTGGGTTCTGCCACTGCCGCAATCGGAGGTCTTTTAATTGCGTCCCACATCGGACAGATCAATTTTTACATGGGATTTATTGCAGGCATCAAGGCATTTGTTGCAGCAGTTCTCGGAGGCATCGGCTCCATACCGGGAGCTGTTCTTGGCTCATTGGTTTTAGGATGGACGGAAAGCTTTTTTACAGGCTATATCTCAAGTGATTACGAGGATGTGTTTGCGTTTTTGTTTCTTGTCGGCATCCTGATACTGAGACCTTCGGGAATCCTGGGCAAATCCGAGACACAGAAAGTATAGATTATGACAATAAAAAGTGAAATAAAAAAATCAATTCTGGCAGCACTGTGGTTCATGTTTCTGACATTTCCAATCATGGTGATCCGGGTCAATACGGTTGAAAATATTGTTCAGTGGCGCTGGATAAATATGGCCTTTGTTGGGGCGGGCTCTTTTTTTTTCAGCATGCTCTGGCGATATATGATCAAACAAAAATCCATGAAAGCAAAAAAAGATGCTATTGATAAACTCTCTTTTGTTCAAAAAATTTCCCAGAAAAAAAAGATCTTTATTCCCTTGATGATACTGCTGGGATGTTTCATCCTTGCCTTCCCCCATCTGTTCTCCATGTACCAGACCAATATCATGATTTCAGCCTTGATCTATGTGATGCTTGGACTAGGCCTTAACATTGTTATCGGTCTTGCAGGACTTTTAGACCTTGGATATGTCGCTTTTTTTGCTGTGGGAGCATACTCCTATGCCCTGCTCAACTATCACTACGGCCTTATATTCTGGATTGCCCTGCCCTTAGGCGGAATTCTTGCTCTGATCTTTGGCGTAATACTGGGTTACCCTGTATTAAGACTCAGGGGGGACTACCTTGCCATTGTAACCCTGGGATTTGGAGAAATCATTCGCCTTGTTCTTGAAAACTGGAATGATTTCTCCTTTGGCCCCAGCGGCATTTCAAATATTCCAAAGCCCCCTCTTTTCGGCGTTGACCTTTCCCTTTCAGGATCAATCATTTATTTATACTACATCATTGTGGGGCTGGTCATCTTTACCATATTTGTGATCAACCGACTTGAAAATTCACGAATCGGAAGAGCCTGGATTGCCCTTAAAGACGATGAAATAGCTTGCCAGGCAATGGGAATCGACAAGGCAAAAACAAAACTAAGAGCGTTTGGACTAGGGGCCATGTGGGCCGGGATGGGAGGTGTAATTTTTGCCGCAAAAACAACTTTTATCAATCCTGCCAGTTTTACCATATGGGAGTCGGTAATTATACTGTGTACGGTTGTGCTTGGCGGCATGGGTTCCATCACCGGTGTGATTTCAGGAGCGCTTCTTCTCATTTTGCTACCTGAATATTTAAGGGCATTTGCAGAATTCAGAATGATCATATTTGGTGCGGTTCTTGTTCTCATGATGGTTTTCAGGCCCGAAGGAATCATAAAAAATGTGCGCAAAACATACAAATTTCAAAAAACATAACTCTTTTCACCCATTAAAGTGTTTAAATGAAACCTATTCTTGAAGTAAAAAACATGACCATGGCCTTTGGCGGCTTACGGGCCCTTGACAGCCTTGATATTTGTATTCACGCAGGGCAGATTGCAGCTCTTATCGGTCCCAATGGTGCAGGTAAAACAACATTTTTTAACTGTATTACAGGTATTTACAAACCCACAAAGGGGGATATTCTTATCTTTCCCAAAGGAAAGCAAGAGAGGATAAACGGGCTTAAACCCAATATTGTTACCCAAAAAGGGCTGGCCAGAACCTTTCAGAATATTCGTCTCTTTGAGTCCATGACGGTTCTTGAAAATGTCATGATCGGATGCCACCCCATTACAAAAACAGGTGTACTGGGTGCAATATTCCGGGGCAAAGCTACAAAAGCGGAAGAAAAATTCATTGTTGAAAAAGCCTATTCCATACTTGAAAAAATAGGCATTGAAATGTATGTGAATGAACTGGCCACAAATCTTCCCTATGGTGCCCAGCGTCGCCTTGAAATTGCCAGGGCAATGGCTACAAACCCCTTTCTTCTGCTCCTTGATGAACCTGCAGCCGGCATGAATCCCCAGGAGACAAAAAGCCTGGATGATCTTATCATAAAGCTCCGGGATGAGGAGAACATCTCAATCCTCCTTATTGAACATGACATGAAACTTGTCATGAGCCTGTCTGACAATATTCATGTGGTGGATTACGGCAAAAAAATTGCCGAAGGCACCCCTGAAGAGATAAAGTCGAACCCGGAAGTAATCAAAGCCTATCTTGGAGATGAATCCTACGATGCTTAAACTCAGCAATATCCATACATATTATGGAAATATTCATGCCCTCAAAGGGATTGATCTTGAGGTAAAAGAAGGGGAAATAATATCCCTTATAGGAGCCAATGGAGCGGGAAAATCCACCGCCTTGATGACAACCAGCGGCATTGTTCCGGCCAAACGCGGCAGCATAGAGTTTAAAGGCCTTGATATCACAGCAATGCCGCCCGAAGAAATTGTCAAAATGGGAATCTGTCAGGTTCCCGAAGGCCGAAGAATTTTTCCTTACCTCACGGTTGCTGAAAATCTTGACATGGGTGCTTTTTTACGCAATGACACAAACAACATCACAAAAGATCTGGACTATGTTTACACGCTGTTTCCCATCCTGGCTGAAAGAAAAAACCAGGCAGGCGGAACCTTAAGCGGAGGCGAACAGCAAATGCTTGCCATATCAAGGGCATTGATGTCACGGCCCACAGTACTCCTGTTGGATGAACCTTCCCTTGGTCTGGCCCCCCTGATCGTCAAACAGATTTTTAGTATTATTAAAAAAATAAATGAAGAACAGAATACCACTATTTTTATTGTTGAACAAAATGCAAACCTTGCTCTGAAAACAGCCAACCGGGGGTATGTAATGGAAAACGGTGTGATTACATTAACCGATACGGGAACAAATCTTCTTGCCAACGAAGATGTTAAAAAGGCATATCTGGGCATATAGATGTGTAAACATATGTTTAAGGCTGCTGAATCCCCAAACCAAGAGGTTCAAGCAGCCATTTTATATGCAACGGCAAAAAGTATTCCGCTTTCGACCCGCACTCCCAAGCATTAAAGCGTTTGTCAGGCTGGTCTGAATTATTAATTTATAAAACCTGTTATTCCTGTTTTTTTGATAAATTATCGGCGATTGCGTCCAGAAATTCCCGGGTGTTGAGATAGTGGCTTTTATCAAGATTTTTACCATGAATAGTCAGTGCCAGATCCTTGGTCATCTTACCGCTTTCAACAGTATCTATACAGACCTGCTCAAGGGTGTTGCAAAAATCAATCAATGCCTGATTTTTATCCAGTTTTCCCCGGAAAGCAAGACCTCTTGTCCATGCAAAAATCGAAGCAATGGGATTGGTCGACGTTGGGTTTCCTTTCTGGTGTTCCCTGAAATGGCGTGTAACCGTACCATGGGCAGCCTCGGCTTCCATTGTATTTCCGTCCGGGGTAACCAGGCAGGAGGTCATAAGCCCCAGAGAGCCAAATCCCTGAGCCAGGGTATCTGACTGAACATCCCCGTCATAATTTTTACATGCCCATACAAAGGCTCCTTCCCATTTCAAAGCGGCAGCCACCATATCATCAATCAACCTGTGTTCATAGCCAATGGACAGTTCATCCATTTTTTGTTTATAGTGTTCCTGGTAAACCTGCTCAAAAATATCTTTAAACCTGCCATCGTATTTTTTTAGAATGGTATTTTTTGTGGAAAGATACAGGGGCCATTTTTTATTGATGGCCTGATTAAAACATGAATGGGCAAAACCAAAAATAGATTCATCAGTATTGTACATGCCCATGGCAACCCCGCCGCCGTCAAAGTCATAAACCTCAAACACTTCTGGGTCTGAACCGTCCGCAGGAGTGAATGTCAGCTCAAGTTTGCCTTTTTTTTTCACAACAAAATCCGTGGCCCTGTATTGATCTCCAAAAGCATGGCGGCCGATACAAATAGGATATTTCCAGGTGGTAACAAGTCTTGGAATGTTTTTTACCACAATGGGTTCCCTGAAAACCGTTCCGCCCAGGATATTCCGGATAGTGCCATTGGGAGAACGGTACATCTCTTTGAGGCCAAATTCTTCAACACGGGCTTCATCAGGTGTAATGGTCGCGCATTTAATCCCCACTCCAACCTTTTTTACGGCATTGGCAGCATCAACCGTCACCTGATCAAGGGTATCATCCCGGTTCACAATACCCAGATCATAATAAACGGTTTCCAATTCCAGATAGGGGAAAATAAGCTTATCCTTGATTTCTTTCCAGATGATCCGTGTCATTTCATCCCCGTCCAAATCAACGACTGGATTTTCTACAATTATTTTTTCCATTGTCATATCCTTATTAAATATATTTTCCATGAAACGCAAAGTTTCACATCCGGAATAACGCCCATGACAGATTGAACTGCCACAACAAAAATTGAAAACCTCTGTATGAATTTTTTAAGACTTTCATATAAAAACTTTCATGGCCTGATCTGGTCTTCAAATAATTCTTTTTTTTACATTTTCTTTTTGAGGTTGATAAAATTACTTCTCTCAAATCCAAGCTTTTTAAAAAAAGAAAGCACATCTGTAGAATCCCAGAGGACAGAGGAGTATATAGCTTTAATCCCCTTATCTTTGCATATATCACAAATTTTTCCTGCAAGTTTTAACCCAATGCCCTGCCCCATATAATCAGGATGAACGCCAACATCCATAATCCAGGCACTCTTTTTAATCCCAAACCCAGCGTAAAGGGCGGTACTTAGAATATATCCCACCACATTCCCGTTAATTTCAGCTACCAGACTAAATTTACTGGCTCCTTCCGATATCTGTCTCTCAATAGTTTTTTTATAATTTACTTGTGTATCATCATCAGAGATAGCCTTGCGTATATATTGAATTGCCTCTGAATCATTAAAGGTTATTTGTCTTATTTTGACTGTGTTTTCCACAAGATCCTCCATTATTATTCTACTTTTATGATCTTCACAGTATGCCCTACCCAGTTCGGCGGAAGATAAATTCTACCGCTGTTACCGCTGGATTTCACTTCTTTCTCAATCATTTCCTCTCCATAAACCTCAAATTTCACCTTGGTCTGTGATGGGAATTGACTTTCTTCAGCTTTGTCTTTTTTTTCTTTATCAGCCATATAACTTCCTATTTTGCAAAAAAAGGTTTGATACCGGTTTTTTGATTCAGAGTCAATTTTTTTTGTGTAAAGCACCTTATATTTATACGGTTTTATATCGTTCCCACACGAATTATTCCTGAGTTTAATCATGAATAGCTTAATTTCAACTGTTATATAGCCATATTATAAATATTTTACGAATTTTTCAACATCAAAGTGACATTTTCTACTATTCGTCCTTAAAAACAAAAAAAAAGGGCAGGAAAAAATCATGTTCTTTCCCACCCCTTTTTGAACCATTATATTTAGAACTGAGGATTGGCTTATCACCCGAACAGACAAGACTTTAAGTTTATTATGTGTATTATAATAACAAGTCTTAAGCAGAATTCAGGCTATTAAATCCTGAGTCCTAAATCAAAGGCTTATAAACTGCACTTTTCATTATAACATACCGCATGGCAAGGTCGCCTGCAAAAACACAGGCCAACCTCAAGAAAATCAAAACTCCATTGGTATCCCCACCCCACATGATCAGGGTGAAAATAAGCGGAAGAACAATGCCAAGCCCAACCACACCAACAAGAGAGATCTTTAGCATTTCGCCGCTCACCTGCATTTTAACGGATGCCTTACCGATTTCATTGCTGTGATAGGTTCCCCAGACATACAGCAGTATGCACAAGAAATAAGCAAAGAAAAACACCTCAGCCCAGACTTCCATTCCAGATGCAAGCGCAGCAGATCCGGAAATGGCAAACATGAACTGCAAGAGTTGCTGACCAATCCATACCCCGGATATGATGGATAAAGGCAGCACCATATTTGAACTCCAGGCCGGCAAAGCCCTGATGACATTCATGGTGGCAAATCCATGGGAAATAATTAAAAGGCACACAATTCCCATAATAAAGTTAAAAACAATATTAAAACTGCCGGTCAGCATCTGTAGAAACCCTAATACTGCAAAGACTCCTATAACCCAAATTCCACGGGACAACTCGGACGTATTGGGTTTCATGAGCATTCGCCAGGCCCTAAAGGGATTTCCCAGGTAGAGGACATGAATAATGCCGCCAAGAATCAGGGTAATCAGCCAGCCTATGATCAATCCTGCAGTATTCTCATAAAACAGAGAGACAAAATAAAGGCCTGCTCCGATCTCTGAGAAAAAGAAAGCCAGCCAGAGAAAAATACCTTTATCATCAATCCATTGCTGCTGGCGGGTAGGGTTTACCATCCACTCATAAGGCTTGAGTCCGCTGCCGTCAGGAGGAAACATTATTTGTTCAAGTTCGTGAATTTGCTTACTCATGTTATATTCCTCCTTTAGTCTTTATAAATCTTAACGGCAACAGCGGTTTCCATGTTACCTGCAACAGGATCAAAATATTTCAGTTTTGACGGCAACAACTTGCAGAAGTTGGCACCTTTACCTTTGGCAATGGGTCGTCCGTCAGCCCACAGACCACCCTGCCCGGCAATACCGATAACCTTAGGGCTCTGTGCTTCCATGGTTTTAACAATACCGTTTTCCTTGACCCCGGCTTTGGTTTCAATCCAGATGATATCTCCGTCTTTTAACCCTCTTTTCTTTGCCATTGTCGTATTCAATGTGATTGTAAATGTATACGGACACATTTTTGATACTTCATCCACATACGGATTCTGGAAGGTTGTATTGTTGGTGTGCAAAATATCCCTGTAAGAAAATGCCAGAAGGTCATATTCATCATCCAGATCCTTATGGGATTCCGGCCAGAACCAGGATGGAAGCGGCGTATACTGATCCATTTCCATTTCCAGATCAAAACCGGTTTTTTCAAAGATATCTTCCATGGCTTTTCTGTCATGAATCAGGTATTCCATATAAACCGGGCACCTGGAATCAATATCCCATCTCCAGTAGACATCTTCAATTTTTTTAGGCCAGGTGGCATATCCCTTTTTTTCAATTTTTTCCTTGTCTTTGCCATAGACCCATTTCAGGAATCTTTCTCCGATCTGCTTCCAGGTTAAAACTTCACCTGGTTTGATCTGAAGTTCAGGATCTTCAACGCCGTAGTACTCGTTCATTTTCTGGTTGAACTTATCCAGGACTCCCACACGTTTGGCCACATCAATATATACATCCATGAAGAAACGAGATTCGCCAACAGGTTCGGCAACCGGCTGCTGAAGGTGTACATACCAGTCTTCATGAGATGGACTGCCGGAGAAGAAGAACGCATCAATTTCAGAAGACCAGCAATCTTTTTCAAGATAGGATACATCCGGCAAAATAAGATCACCAATGGCCTGGTCTGTTTCATTGATCCACAAATCGTTTTGAACAACAAAGCAGTCTTTAAAATTTCTAACAGCAACATCCCAGTCGGAATTACTGATAATAAAGTTGGCTGAAATCCCGAAAATCATTTCAGGTTTGGATTTCATGCCGAATTTTTCATGAATGTATTCCATTTCATCAACATAGGGGATATGAGAAAGAGTGCAGTGTGTCCATACATCGACACATCCCATGTTGGTGGCGGGCAGACTGGCTGAATGTACCGGCCAGGGGTCATGAGAATAGAATACGGAAGGAACAATAACCCCGTCCGTACCAACGCTGCAGGTCTGCTCGTAATTGCCGCCCGGATAGGCACGTCTTATAGCAGGCCATCCAAGTGTACCGCCGGGCACGTCTTCCGCACCCACAAGCTGGGCCATCAAGTCAATGGCAGCCACCTGATGTATGCCGTTTGTATGACCCTGTGAGCCACGGAAAGTAACGGAAGAAACAGGTCTGTACGGAAAAGTTTTTCCTTCAAGGGTAATGGTGGAGCCGATCTGGGCATTATCCACCCAGGCCTTGGCCACTTCCAGAATCTTGGCAACTGGAACAGTTGATATGTCAGAGGCCCATTGCGGTGTAAATTGTTTCAAATGTTCTTTAAAAGGAACAAAACAGGGTCTGACTTTTTCACCATTGTATTCATATTCACCATCAAGGGCGCAATTTTCAAAGGCAAGAGTCTTGTCGTCATACTCCTTGATCGTACCGTCTTTCTCATCATATATCATTGGTTTGTTACTGTCTTCATGACGTATGTATGCGCCGTCGGCTTTAATCAGATACGGGAAATTGGTTTTGGCTTTAAGATAAAGTATGTCCATTTCACCGCGTGTGTTAACAATATAGTTGGCAATTGCCAGACCAACTGCAGCATCCGTACCCGGAAGAATTGCAACCCATTCGGTTGCCTTGCCGCCGGCAAAGTTACCCATTGGATCAAAAACCGTTTCCTTGATACCGCGTCTGACTGCATCGGCTCTCAACCGGGCCATGGTCATGGCTGAATGTCCGGAGCCGGTGCCTTTACTGGAACCCCATTTTAAAACATATTTTGTATATCTCCAATCAGGAGCAATGGACCATGCACCATGAATCAAACCACCCAGCATATGGCAGGCATTTCCACAATGAAGACTTCCGCCGCCAATAATAAAGTTACCATTGTTTTTCACGCCAAATGCCTGGGCATAAAAATACGCATGATTATGGGGGCCGTCAGAAGCTCTCATTGTCTGGTTGGTAAAAAGAATCTTGTTGGGATCATCTTCCATGATTTTTTTCATCTTGGTGGAAATAATATCAAGTGCTTCATCCCATTCAATTTCTTTCCATTTCGGATCCACACCAAGCCCTTTTTCAGGATTGGTTCTCAACATAGGCTTTTTGATCCTGTTGGGATCATGATAATACATCAACCCTGCCGTACCCTTACCGCAAAGGCCAGAGCCTTCACCGCCCATGGTGCTGTCTTTTATTCCTTCAACTTTTACAGGGACACCGTTCACCACCCGAACTCTTGCTGCACAACCGGAGTAGCATACGCCACAGGTGGTATTTACCCATTTGTCTTCCCAAATTTCATCTGTTTTATAGGTCATAATTCCTCCTGTTTCCTAATCAATGTAATAAACTGCCGGTTCTGTTCCAAATTCTTTCCGGAGCTGTTTACCTTTTTTCTCCATGATCAAACGGCTGATCTCACTGTTGGGATCATCCAGATCACCGAAAATTCTTGCTCCGACCGGACAGATATTAACGCAGGCAGGCGAAGCATCTTCGTCTTTGCCAGGTGTCAGGCCTTTTTTAAGCCCTTCGTCAATACGTTCTGAGCAGAAATTGCACTTAATAACGGTTCCCACTTTAAAAGGATATAATTTTTCCCCGATCAGTTCCATCTCGGTTTTACCCTGTCCGGGAAAATATTCCTTGTCTTTTACTTTTTGATCATAATATGTTCTCTGCTGATACGGGCAGCTGACAAGACACGCTCTGCAGCCGACGCATTTTTCATCATCAACCGCAACAATCCCGTCCTCTCTTATGTAGGTCGCTCCGGTAGGACACGCTTCCACACATGCCGCATCAGTACAATGATTGCAGAGAATCGGATAGATCAACTTGCTGGATGACGGGAATTTCCCGGTTTCTCCAATAAGTACCCTGTTAAAGAATACTCCCGGAGGAAGAAAATGTTCCTCTTTACATGCGATTGTACAACCCCAGCAGGCGATACATCTTTTTACGTCAATTACCATTCCCCATCTTGGCATAACGGCTCCTTTATAGATATTAAAGTTATCCCTATGATTGACCCTTCACAACTATTGATCATTTAAAGGTCAAATAATTCCACTTCGTTAAACCCTCTTTTGGCACACACGATATTGGCCGCAAGCTTTTTACCTGAAAAATAATCTTCCAGGGCGTCACAACACGGTTCAATATCCAGCAGACCCGACATCCTGGCAAATGCACCTACGATTACCGTATTGGGTATGGCAAGACCGATCTCTTCCAAGGCAATTTTATTGGCATCAATAATTGCCAGTTTTTTAAGATTGTCATTGGAAAAAGTTACCGTGTTATCCGGATCATTCAACAGCATCATTCCGCCTGGCAGCAAACCTTGAAAAACAGCTTCGGAATTTCTCTGGCTGGGATCAAGCACCACGATAATATCAGGATTATAAATCTGTGTTTTTTCCCGTACAGGTTTGTCTGAAAATCTTCCAAAAGCTGTGACAGGGGCTCCCCGTCTTTCAAACCCAAACATTGGAAAACTGGCACCGAATTGTCCGGTCCTGGCAAAAGCATTTGCAAGGATTTTTGATGTGGTTACAACACCCTGCCCCCCTCTACCATGAAATCTGACTTCACTCATTTTGTATTTCCTCCTCTAATCTTCCGCAGATACCGGAAGCTGACATTCTGCTTCCAGCTGGCTCAACCCGCCCAACATACAGTATTCGTAATCCACATCATCCTGAAGGATCTGAAGATCTGCTTCATTCAAATGAGCGAATTTTTTACTCAACTGGGTATAGTTGGATATAGGTTTGGGTTTTTTAACGGTTTTGGTCATCCTGATTTTGCCATTTTCTGCTTCCCAAAGGGGAAAATAATTTGTTTTTACAGCCCTTCGGCACACTTCAATGGTATTTTCAGGTGCGAAACCCCAGCCGGTTGTGCAGGGAGCAAGAATATGAAGGAATGCAAAACCTCTTTTTTTGGCTTCTTTGGCTTTTAATAATTTTTTCGCAAGATCGTCCAGGTCGCTTAAGGTGGCGGTGGCGGCATAGGGAATTTTGTGCATGGCCATTTTCAGGGCAAGACTCATTCTTCTAAGATTCTTCCCTTTGGAAGCCGATCCAAACGGCGTTGTTGTTGTGGTCGCACCAAAGGGGGTGGTGCCGCTTTTCTGGATACCGGTATTCATGTAACCTTCATTGTCATAACAAATATAAATAAAAGGTTCGTTTCTTTCCGCAGCACCGGACAGGTTTCCAAACCCGATATCTGCGGCTGTTCCATCACCGTTGAAACAGACAACCGTGTTATCAATGCCCGCTTTTCTGTAATATCTGGCAAGACCTGTGGCATTGGCGGCAGCACCTGTCATCAAGGTTCCGAAATAAGACAGTTTATGCCATGACTGGTTGTTCTGCCCAAGCAGAACTGGCGCTGAACACGATGGCGTACCGGTAATGACGATATCATTGCCCAAAATTCTTGGGATCAGTCGTATCAATAACTCAAGACCGCAGCCAGGGCAGAATGCCACTCCTTTTGAAAAAGGGTCCTCATGCTTGAGGTGATCCAGAACCTTTGTCAGTTTGCCTTTCTTTTTTTCCGTCATCTTAAAGCCCTCCATCTTCCTGGGCTTCAGGATATGAAACCCATGTGACTTCACGAACATCCTTGCCCGCAGCAAGATCACAAGTTGTATCAATCATTTGCCCGACATTGGCGGTTGTGATATCCGTGTTGGCAATACCATCAATAAAACTGATCATTTTTGAACCGTTAAGCTTTGTTTCAAAAGCTTTGAGTTCAGTATATATGGGACCGCCCTTGAATCCGAAACAAAGGCTTCTGTCCACAACGCCAATGGCTTTTTTGCCTTTGAGCGCTTTAACCATTGCTTCGCTTGGGAAGGGCCTGTACATTCTCATCTTCAAAAGACCGACTTTGACACCTGCATCTCTTTTCGTATCAATAACGGTTTTAATTGTGCCGCACATTGAACCTGAACCCACCAGAACCACATCTGCATCATCCATTCGATATTCTTCAATAAGGCCACCGTAGCTGCGACCGAAAATATCTTCAAACTCCTTATCAATCTGCTTGAATTTCTCTTTGGACCTCTCCATTGCAGACACATGTTTGTGCCGAAGCTCAAGATATCCGCCAAGGATTCCATGAGAACCGCAGCCCAGTTTTTCTCCGGGAGTAAGTTTTGTTCTTTCCGGCTGATCTTTTAAAACAGCTAAAAATTTATCCACATCTTCCTGAAAAGGCACATCCACGCCTTCAGACAGATACGACAGGTAAAACCCGTCATAATGAACCATAACCGGCACCTGGATGTCATAATCTTCAGCCAGGCGATAGGCCTGGAGAACCATGTCAAGAACTTCCTGACAATCCTCGGCAATCAGGAAAATCCATCCGCAATCCCTTGTGGAGATCATGTCCTGCTGGCCTGAAGATACGGCAATAATACCGGGTGTTTCACGGTTTACATTGACCATGACCACGGGAGCCCTTGCTCCGGCTGTTGCCAGAACAGCATCATACATGAATGCAAGCCCCCATGAAGACGTAGCCGTAAATACCCGCCCGCCGGCAAGGGAGGCGGCCATAACAGCGTTCATGGCGGAGTTTTCGCCCTCAACGGTAATCAGTTCACAATCCATTTCTTCGTTTGCATGAAATTTGGAAATCTGCTCGATAATTTCTGTCTGGGGTGTAATCGGGTATGCTGCCACCACGTCCGGACGGGCAAGTTTCGCAGCAATTGCGGCTGCGGCATTTCCTGTTATAACCTTAATCTGTGATTTTTCCATTACTTTTGTAATCATTTTTTAAAATCCCCCTCCGGCTCCATGGAAATTGCATCTTTGGGACACTCTTTGGCACAGATCCCACAGCCTTTACAAAATGCCAGGTCAGGCGAAAAATACGAATTTTCAACCATCTCCATTACCTGAATCGGACAATAAATCGCACAAAAGCCACAAAAGATGCATTTGTCCTTATCAACGACCGGGCGTTTGCTTCGCCAATCCCCGGTATCAGAACACATCAGGGGATCATTTGCATCCGACCACGGCCCTTCATGCTTAAAAAATTTGTTTGGTGACATACAACCCTCTCCTCTTTAGAAAATAAGATAACCCGTTATGAAATATAACCCTGTCATTCTTTCTATTTCATGATTAATACATAGCGACAGTTCGATTGCATTGTCAAGCAAAAAATAATTTTTCAACTAAAAAAAAATTGAAATTGAACAATAAGAAGTGATAGTTATGAAATCCAACAAGACTTTAAAATTATACGAATGGTTGATCTATCAACTATTTATGACCATTTGCTCTGCTTATTATTATTTTATTAGGATAATCCTCAACCAATTTTTTTTTTCATAAGGCACTCAAACACCCTCGACTAATTCCGGTTAAAACCAAAATTTCGCAAAAGTTTAATTCGCCCCGGACTTCAGGAACTTTTAAATTATTCTTGGAACATCATCCAGACAACCAAAGGAGACATATACAATTCCGGATCAACAAAAAGAATCATTGCGTAATAAAGATATCATGAAGCTGCAAAAAAACAAAAAAAAAGATCAATCGGGAAAACAGGGGGCGTTTGTTTTCCCGATTGTTTATGAATTGAACAACCGGCGTTTATGCCGGAATCTCATTTATTCCGGAATCTATCCAGAATTTTAAATTTATCCTAAAATCTCATCCGGACCGATACCAATGGCATCTGCAACGCCTTTACCATAATCCGGATCTGCTTTCATACAATTTTCAATATGGCGAATTTGAATCTGTTTGGGAGCATCTGCAATGGAACGAGCTGTATTTTCAAACAAAACTTTTTTTTGTTCGTCACTCATCATTTTAAACAATCGGCCGGGTTGGCTATAGTAATCCTCATCAGCCCGGTGATCCCAATGATCGGCTGCTCCTTCAAGGCTTAGCGGCGGCTCCCTGAAGTCCGGCTGATCCTGCCATTGTCCAAAACTATTGGGTTCATAACCAAGAGTGGAGCCGTGATTTTCGTCAACCCTCATTTGACCGTCCCTATGATAACTGTGAAATGGACACCGGGCCTTATTAACAGGAATCAGATGATGATTTACACCCAGTCGATACCGCTGGGCATCGGCATAGGAGAAAAGACGCCCCTGGAGCATCTTGTCAGGAGAAAACCCGATTCCGGGAACGATGTTTGCCGGATTAAAAGCAGATTGTTCAACTTCGGCAAAATAATTTTCCGGATTCTTATTCAATTCCATCTCACCCACTTCAATAAGAGGGTAATCCTTATGATACCAGACCTTTGTTAAATCAAACGGATTGTAAGGACAAGTTGCTGCATCTTGCTCCGGCATCACCTGGATAAACAGTGTCCATTTGGGGAAATCCCCTTTTTCAATGCTCTCATACAGATCTCTTTGGTGGGTTTCACGGCATTTGCCAATGGCAGCTTCAGCTTCCTGGTCGGTCAGATTTTTAATTCCCTGTTGGGTACGAAAATGGAATTTTACCCAATAACGTTTGTTATCAGCGCTGATCAAACTGAAGGTGTGGCTGCCGAATCCATGCATGTGGCGGTAGGAAGCAGGAATCCCCCTGTCACTCATCACAATGGTCACCTGATGAAGGGCTTCCGGTAATGATGTCCAAAAATCCCAATTGTTTAATGCGCTTCTCATATTGGTTCTGGGATCTCTTTTGACGGCATGGTTGAGATCGGGAAATTTTAAGGGATCACGCAGAAAAAAAACCGGGGTATTGTTTCCCACAAGATCCCAGTTGCCCTGCTCAGTATAAAATTTAACGGCAAATCCACGGATATCCCGCTCAGCATCGGCAGCACCCCGCTCGCCGGCCACGGTGGAAAACCGCATAAACAATTCAGTCTTTTTACCGATTTCAGAAAATATTTTTGCCTTGGTGTATGCTGTAATATCGTGGGTAACCGTAAAGGTTCCATAGGCACCTGAACCTTTGGCATGCATCCGTCTTTCCGGGATCACTTCACGGTCAAAGTGTGCCAGTTTTTCCAGGAACCAGACATCCTGCAACAATTGAGGCCCCCGAGGCCCTGCCGTCATTACGTTCTGATTATCTGCAACAGGAGCTCCTGCATTATTGGTTAATTTTTTCTTTTCAGACATGATAAACCTCCTTTAAAAAATTAGACACCAAAAGATATTTCATTTGATATTTTATAAAAAACCCTTACGGTTACCGGCAGCAGTAATGCCGGCAGGGGTAAATCAAAATACAAACAAGCGGTCAATTAAGGTGGTCTGTAATCATGTCCGTATTAAAGAAAAGATCACGATACCGCCCCTTTAGACACACCCGCTCAGACGGCCTGTTGTAATTAATCTTAAAATCAAATTCATTCAGACGTGAATAAAATTTGTCGTAAACCGTGACATCCGTTTCCAGGTTGACACAGCAATTATCACACAAATCAAACAATTTTACGGCATGGTGTGCCATCATATAAAAGCAGGCTGCCGACAAATATTTACAGTGAAGTTCTTTGTATATTTCAGGATAAAATTTCGATACATATAAACTGTTTGAAAATGTCTCATGGGAAAAAATCAGGGTTCTTGAAATTTGCTTCATTTTCTCTTTGCTGTGCAAAAAATACTCAACACATGAACAGTCTCTCTCATACGATAGTGAAAATCTTTTCAGCAAAACAGGCATATGCATCATCAAAAAATGAGACTCCATATGCCCTGGTATCGGCAAAACCATTATACGGCATCCTTAATATACAAGTAAAATTTTACAAACCATATGCCTTTCAGGTTTCAGCGTCAAGAAGTTATTGAATTAAGGCATAATACATACAGGTTTCATAAAATTTACTCAAGCAAACAAAAACAACACACAGGTCATTATCAGGCCGGAATATCAGGAACAATAGGGATAGCAGTTACTGGTACAGGAGAATTTTTCAAAACTTTTTCAGTTACGGATCCAAAACGAAATTTTCCTTTTTCGCCGTGACTTGCCATGACAACCATATCCACTTGCTCAGTGTCGATAAATTTTAAAATTTCCTCTGCAGGATCACCCACAGCAACATGCTTGACATAGAGAGGACATCCGTCCATGTATTTGTCGCAGATTTGATCCAGCCTTTTTATTGCAGACTTATGAGCCCATTCCATGAGTTCATTTATATGGGTCTTTCCAAATTCCCCATACCATGATTCATGATGAGCAATATCCCGAATAACATAAAGCACATATATTTCAGCGCCATATTGACGGGTTAAAGATTGAACATAGGGAAGAGCTTTTTCAGCATTGGCTGAAAAATCAGTCGGCCAAAGTATTTTTTCTATTTTCATGACAACTCCTTTTTATAAAATTCATTGGGGTGATGTCTTTGAAACCTTAAAATAAATCCGATATTATTATTGTAAACAAAAGAATTACTATACGGGTTATTATATGTTTAATTCTTCTAATAATTCTGATCAGTTCGTCATTGAAAAAAATGCCATGACCGGGTAATGGTCTGACGGATAACGGCCTGAAATGGAATCGGTGATTATTTTTTTTTGAATAACCTTTAAATGGCCTCTATACAAAATCCAATCTATATGATCCAGGGTTTTTTCGCCGGTGAAATTGTGAAATGTTGTTGAGTGCTGGTTATCAAACACTTCACAAAAACCCTTGGCCCGGAACAATGCATGTGCTTTTCCATCCGGATTTGAATTAAAATCCCCGGTTACGATAACCGGGCAGTCCCCTGGAAATTCAGATAAAAACCGGATCACCAGTGCAACGCTTTTCTTTTGAACGGATTCTTCAAAATCAAAATGGGTATTTGCAACAATCACCTTGTAAGATGCCTTGCGAAACAACCCGATGACACATTGCCGTGGCCATTTGCTGCCCGGCATTTTGGACTCAATGCCAGGTGTATCCGTTAAAAAATAATGTTTGTTTCTAAGGCATTCCCAGGATTTGTGATAAAAAATAAGATTGCTTTGCCATCTCTCTTTGGAAGGATTGTGCCAGCCTATAAAATGATGATCCCTTAAATTTTGGATTAAAAACCGGGTTTGAAAGTGATTGGACTCCTGGATGCCCAAAAAAGTTGAAGGATACCGGTTGAGCAGTTCTGCACACAATTGTTTCCGGTTTGGCCATGAATTGTCGCCATCATCGGCAAGGCCGAACCTGAGATTCATTGTCATAGCTGTAAAATCGGATTTTTCTGCCGCCATTCTTCTCCTTGCACCCTTACCCGGCAGCCCTGCTCCATTTTATCACAAAACAGGTGATGCCTTTTTTGAATCATGGTATGGCTTCTTTATTTTTAAATTCAATCTTCAAGGCCCACTATTATTCATACCAGAATTTTGGTTTACTTGGAAGATCAAACAAAACTCCTTTATTTTTTGTTGTTGCATTTTTCAAAGTCATTCTTATCTTTGAAAGTATGAACTGCATGGTTTGCACCAAGCAAATTTAAAAAGGCTGTCATATGTTTAAACATATAAAATAAGGAGGACGTCATGAAAGCAACAGAATGTGTCCCTCAGAAAATATCCAAGCTTATGCTGGGTTCATTGATGCTGATCGCAGCTTTGGGCCTTATAATTATCGGAATCACCCTGCTTCCTGTTTTTGGGTTTATGCTTGCCGTGCCTGTCATTGCACTGGCAATTTATATTTTCAAGCTTCATTTAAATGAAAAATGTGAGATTGATATTTAAGTAGACTGATTTTTTTGCAAAAAAACTTTCAAAAGGCTTTTTGAAAACAAATTTCAAAAAGCCTTTTTTCATGCATCAAGACATTTTCCGAAATTCATCCATTGAACGGCCCCTGATAGCCTCGGCAATTTCAAACACATAATCGTAAATATGAAGCCCTTTGGATGATGCTATAATTTCACCGTTTTCAACCCCGATCTGTTCAGCACAATATTGTTTCATCATTTCAATGGCTGCAAGGTTTGCAGGAAAACCGCCAAACAGATCCCATGACCGGAAATAAGGGAAAAAATGAAGCTTTCCATCCTGAATCCGGGTATCAATATGCCGAAGACAGGGCGGATCAATCAATACCATATCAGACGGCTGCCCCACTTGAAGAATCATCTGGTTGTTCCTGTACCCCTTGTTTTTATAGGTCCAGATCATCAGCTCCATCTGGTTTACAAAATATTTATTGTCTTGTTCAATTAAAATATTGTTGTCTTCCCAGACCTCTTTTTCCTGAACCAGAATTTTGGTCAGTTTTCTATAGTCATCCGGCAGATATTCCAGATCACATTTACAGATCCGCTGCCCATATGTATAGGACTCACCTTCTTTTTCCTCACCAGTCATAAGATACGGCAGATAATCATCCAAATAACCTTCTTCCACGGGATCAGGAAATCCCAATGCAGGATTTACCTTTGGCAGCAGGGGAATGGAATACGGATGAGTGATATGAATGGTGATAAAGTCGAATTCAAGTCTTTTCTGACCCTCAAATGATCCACGATTAATGGTAAAGGGCCTGCCTTGCTCCACACACCTGTAAAGGGTCTGGAACCAGGCATCTGAGAGACTTGTGGCTTTGATAAACAGCGGTTGTAACATGGGTACTCCTTATTTAATTATACACTCTTGTTCACTCTTGAAGGATATACTTTAATCCAAATTGTGACAACCGTATTCGCATTAATCAATATTTTTTTAAACAATCTTTTTTAAACTATTAACACCCCTCAATCTCGCCCATAAAAGTTATTTTTAGTTATTTTTAGTCAATAATGCATATTTTTTGTATTTTTTAAAAATATATATTGACAAATACTTACCTTGCATATAAATAAACTAACCAGATAAATTATCAAGTAAGATTTGACATACACCGAACTTGATAAGAATCAAAAATGTTATAGATACAAAAAAATATGGAAATTAAAGAAATAAACGATCATGGATAATGACAGGAAAATGTTAATCTAAAACAAAACCCCATCTCCTTGGCAAGCATTATCCAGCAGCCTGTTCTGTTCCGACCCTAGCAGAACAGGCTGCACTCTTTTTTAAAGGATTTTTCCTTCCTGAACCAACACTTTCCCATCTACCATTACAAGACTGACATCAGAGGCTTTTGAAGAATACACAAGAGTTGAGAAGGGATCATACATGGGGGTTACATGAGGCTTGTCCATATCAACCAGCACAATGTCCGCGCTTTTCCCTTTTTCAATGGAACCGGTAATATGATCCAGCCCAATAGCTTTGGCCCCCTTGATGGTGGCCATTTTCAATGTTGTTCGAGCATCCATGACACACGGGTCCAGCAATGCAACCTTGTGCAGCTTGGCAGCCGTATCCATTTCAGCAAAAAGATCATGGTCATTATTGGAAGCACAACCGTCCGTGCCCAGACCCACAGGCACCCCTTTTTCAATCAGCTTTGGAACCGGTGCTATCCCGGATGCCAGCTTCATATTGGATTCCGGACAATGAACCACGCTGGCACGGTTTTTTTTAATAACAGCAATGTCTGCATCATCAATCCAGACAGAATGAACCAGCAAGGTTTTTTCATCCAGAATACCAATAGAATCAAGATATTTGATGACGGACAGCTTCCCAAGTCCCTGCACCAGATTTATTTCATTGCGTGTTTCCGCCACATGGATCTGAAAAAGAACTCCTAAATCCACAGCAGCCTTTTTGGCAGCGGTCAGGGTTTCTTTTGAGCAGGTATAGGGGGAATGGCAGAATATGGAAGGATATAATCGCGGCGATGCATCTTTAAATCTTTTCACAAACCCGATTGCCTCCCTTACATTCTCTTTTGGATCAGCAACACCCGGGGCCGGAAAATCAATCACACCCTGCCCTGTTACCGCCCTGATACCGGATTCCATAACAGCTTTTGCCACTCTTTCTTCATGGAAATAACCGTCACAGCATGTCGTGGTCCCGGAAAGCAGCATCTCAATGCATGAATGACGGCTCCATTTTTCAACTGATTCAGGGTTCACATGCTTGGCCTCAGCCGGAAAAATATGATCATTGAGCCAGACATCAAGGGGAAGGTCATCGGCCAGCCCCCTGAACATGGACATGGGAAGATGGGTATGGCAATTGATCAGGCCGGGCATGATTATTTTTCGATCCGCATGAATACGGTTTTTTACATTTACACCGAAAAATTCATTTGCCTTGCCGCAGGCTTTGATAACGCCGTCCTTTATCAAAACCGCTCCATCCTCAACAACCGGCAAACCTTGGGCCATGCTAATCAACAACCCGTTATTTATTAAAGTATCATATTCCATATTTTTTTCCTTTTTCAACAAACTAAGGTAAGACATCGGCATATTCCATCAGTTCTAAATCAGTTCTTTGAATTGAACAACACCTAAATCAAGAATTTTTCTTTTAATGAATTCTCTTTCATATTGACAACAAACAATGTTTTAATATAACATATGAACAAATGTTCAAGTGAGGAGATGTCAAATGGATATATGCGCAATCAAATGCATCAATGAAAAAAAAGTGAAAGAAACCGTCAAAACCATCCCGAAACAAAAAGATATCGGACAAATGGCGGATATATTCAAGGCATTAAGTGATCCGTCAAGACTCAAAATTGTCCTTGCCCTCCTGAACCAGGAGCATTGCGTCTGCGATATTGCCGTTATTTGCAACCAGACGGATTCCGCCATTTCCCACCAGCTTCGAATATTGCGGACATTAAAAATCGTAAAAAACCGCAGGGAAGGCAAAATAATTTATTACTCCATTGATGATGAGCATGTCACCTCTTTGATCAACATGAGCCTTGATCATGTAAGGCACTGAAATTAAGGATTAATGTAAAAATGACCATTATATATGAAATATTAAAAGAATCCTGGTACATTTATCTGGATGTTGCAATATATATGTTGTTTGGATTTTTAGTGGCAGGCATTTTGTATGTTTTTTTCAAAACTGAAAAAATAAAACACTATCTTGGAACCGGCAAGATCAAGCCGGTAATATTGTCCGCACTGTTCGGGATTCCCATCCCTTTATGCTCATGTGGTGTTGTCCCGGTTGCAGTAGGTCTTAAAAAGCAAGGTGCCAATAACGGGGCTGCCCTTTCCTTTATGATTGCCACACCTGAATCCGGTGTGGATTCCATCGCCATTTCCTGGGCCATGCTGGACCCGATAATGACTGTAATCCGACCAATTGCCGGATTTATTACAGCCGTTTCCACAGGAATTGTCCAGAATTTTTTTGGAACTGATGATACGCCCAATAGCATATCTGAGAATAGATCTGAAAAAACTCTCAATGGAACAATAGATGGCACACCAGATAAAAAAAAGATGTTTAAAAAAACAATATTTAAAAAAACCGGAGGCTGAGGATGTGCAGCAACCAGCTGTGCAGTTGCACCTCAGAAAAACCAGGCACTTTATGAAAGACTGAAAAACGGCCTTAAATATGCCTATGGAGAATTACTGACAGATATTGCAAAACCCTTTATTGTCGGAATCTTAATTGCAGGCACAATCACCTTTTTTTTCCCGGATGACCTTACTGTCTGGGCAAATGATCACCAGTTTTTATCCATGCTGATGATGCTGGCCGCAGGCACACCCATGTATGTGTGTGCCACATCCTCCACCCCCATTGCCGCTGCATTAATCCTCAAGGGCCTGAACCCGGGGGCGGCACTGGTATTTTTACTGGCCGGTCCTGCAACCAATGCCGCAACCATGAACATCATAAAAAACATATTCAATACACGGGCTTTGATCATCTACCTGTCCATGATTGCCATCTGTTCTCTTGCCATGGGCTTTATAGTGGACTGGCTGTATGTCATATCAGGTGTCCAGGCAAGCGTTACAATCGGCCAGGCATCAGAAATCATACCCTACCCTGTCCAGCTGATTTGCGCTATGGTACTTACCATGCTGATTTTTTACAATAAAATATCCAACATGAGACAGGAGGCAAAGCATGCCCATTCCCATTGACAAAACGGTTTCACCCTTTGTCATCCCCAACATCCGGTTGTTCATTGCCTTTAAGGTCTTGTTTAATTCACGATTTTACTATCCGGTATTTACCATCCTGTTCCTTGATTTCGGACTTACCGTGGCCCAGTTTGCCATCCTCAACGCTGTCTGGGCTGCCACCATCGTCCTTGCCGAAGTTCCTTCAGGGGCTCTGGCTGACATTATCGGCAGAAAACGGCTGCTGGTGTTTGCAACTTTCACCATGATTGTTGAAATCGGCATCATCAGTTTTGTGCCCAAAGTATCTCCTTCAGTCATCTTCATTGTTTTTCTTGTCAACCGGATTTTGAGCGGCCTGGCAGAAGCTGCTGCCAGCGGCGCTGATGAAGCCATTGCCTACGACTCACTTGTGGCGGAAGGCAACCCTGACCAATGGGGCAGAGTATTGGAAATCTTAATGCGGTTTCAATCCATCGGATTTATTGTGGCCATGAGCATCGGAGCTGCCGTATATGATCCAAACCTGCTTGAAAAAATCTGCCGGTTTTTCGGGCTTGCCATGACCTTTTCCCAGGAAACCACCATGCGGTTTCCTTTATACCTTACCTTTATCCTGGCAATCCTGGCCTGTATTACCACCCTTAAAATGAAAGATCCTGATACTGATTCTTCTTCACCAAATGCAAAACCAAAACAGGCCAGACAGGCCTTTGCTTTAACACTCCAGGCAGGCCTCTGGATTTTTAAAACCCCTTTTGCCTTGTCGGTTATTCTTTTCGGAATGCTGTTTGACGGCCTCATAAGGATGGTCATAACTCTTTCCAGCCAGTACTACAGGATGATTGAACTGCCGGAATCCACTTTCGGTCTCATTGGATCACTTGTTGCCATGCTGGGACTTGTGATTCCCAAAATAGCTAAAAAAATAACTAAAATCAGTTCTCCTCACCATGCCCTCTGGCTCACCGCCGGACTAACCATTACGGGCCTTGCCTTCATGAATCTTTTTTGGCCTTACACCGGATTAATACCCGCTTTGATCACGTTCAGCGCCATGTATTTCACTGGTTTTTTTGTCAGCTTTTATATCAATCAGATCACATCATCCGACCAGAGAGCAACGGTTCTGAGTTTTAAAGGCCTGGCCTATAACATTTCCTATGGTGTTTTAGGCATTTTCTATGCCCTTGTTTTAAAAATTAAAAAACAAAGTATTCAATCAGAAGATATTGAAAATATCGTTTTTATGGACACCTTTTCCTGGTTCCCGTTAACCTTTATTGCCTGGTTTCTTCTCTTGCTGGTGATCTATTTTTTCTGGTTAAAAAAATCTTCTTCATCCTGACAAGCCACCTGATAAAGCGGTTTAACTAAAATCAATCCTGTGTTATATGTTCTGACAATCAAAACCCAATATCACCAAAAGGAGAAGGCATGAAAAAATCAACAATATGGTTGTTTTCAGGTATTTTAATCGCAGGGCTTATTTCCCTGACCGCGTGTTCCGATAAACCAAAAGGAGAAAAACCAAGTCCTGATGCAGTAATCAAAATGCTGCAAGACGGAAATGACAGGTTTGTAAGCGGAAAATCAGAACATCCGAATATAAACAAGAATCGTCTGATCCAGGCTGGTCGGGAAAGCCAGGCAGATCATGCTTATGCAACCGTTATCACCTGCTCTGATTCAAGAGTGCCGGTAGAAGCAATTTTTGATGCCGGGATCATGGATATTTTTGTGATACGGGTAGCAGGCAATGTATGCGACACAGACGAAGTAGGCTCTATAGAATATGGCCTTGCACATGTACATACCCCTGTCATGCTGGTTCTTGGACATACCCAGTGCGGCGCTGTTACAGCCGTTACCAATGCTGTTCTGGGAAAAGGGCACGCATTGGAGCGAAATATTCCGCCTCTTGTTGACAATATCGAACCTGCGGTGAAAAAAGCCATGGAGATATATCCTCATGCCAAAGGCGATGAGATTATACCCCTGGCTATTGAAGAAAACGTCTGGACCAGTATCCGGGATCTATTCATGAAAAGCCCGTCCACACGCGATCTGGTTAAAAACGACAAGGTAAAAGTGGTTGGTGCCATCTATGATGTGGGAACCGGAAAAATCAACTGGTTAAAACAGGCAAAAGTGACCAATATTCTCCATGAAGTAGAAGCAGATCCTCAACGAGCCCTTGAAGCCATGGCACCTCATGATGAGGCTCCTCATGAAGATGCGGCTCAGGACCATACGGTTCCCCAAAAAGAAACCGACAAAGAAACCGATACGGTCCAGCACGAATAAGCAGGATGTATTGATTTCATATGAATTCATTTAACACCGTGACACACGATGTAAACTGTTTCTAAGCTTGATCCCATTGGTTCATGAACCAATGGGATCAGGCTTGTGTCACTGTGCTTTTTCCATTTTTTTGATCATAAAGAAGAATTTCAACAAAGCGCCAATAATGCAAGCCTGACACCATTAATAATGACCCAATTAACTTACCTGCCGTATATGATCCCGCCAAATCAGCATCCGGTTTTTGCCCTTTTCATCGTCACAATGGACACTGATTGGGATTCAATAAAATATGCTGTTTGACACACTGACATCAAGCATAAGTTTGACTTTTAAGATGAGCCTAATGTATATATCACATAAAGTCAGACCTTTTAAGTGTGTTAATTGATCAAAATTGACATTCTCGAGATATTTTAAGCAAAAATTTATTAGGAAACCCTTGTGATTAAATCAAAAATAAAAATAAGATATAGATATGTGCCTGCCGGCATCAGTATCCTGTATGAGGATCAGGACATCATTGTCATTGATAAGAGTTCAGGTCTTTTGAGCGTTAAAGCAAAGTACGAAAAAGAAAAGACAACGCATCAATTGCTTATAAATTACGTTAGAAAAGGCAATCCAAGGGCAAAAGCCAACCTGTTTGTTGTACATCGTTTGGATCGTGAGACATCTGGAGTGTTGGTCTTTGCTAAAAGCTTCAAAATTCGTGAGAAATTTGCAAACCAGTGGGACAATGTAGAAAAAAAATACCTGGCTATCGTCCATGGTAATTTAGCAAAAAAGAATGGAATCATTGAATCTTATCTTGCTGAAGGAGACGATTATATGATGCGATCTGTCGAAAACCCAGAAGAAGGAAAGTTTGCCAAGACTAAATATAAGGTAAAAAATGAGTCTAAGAACTATAGTATATTGGAAATTGATCTTTTAACGGGCAAAAAGAATCAAATCCGTGTTCACTTATCCGAACTTGGCCATCCCATTGTCGGTGATTTAAAGTATAGTGAAAATGAGAGGGGGCGCTTGGCATTACATGCTTTTTCGATCAAATTCAAACACCCCTTTAACAATCAAGAAATGGAGTTTGAAACTAAAATACCTGAATTTTTTACAAACTATTTTAAGCCCCAAGGCAAAATCGGGGCTCACAAACAGCCACGATACTGAATATATATGTCTTCATTAAACTGCCCGAAGATGAACTTGAGTTGACACCTTGTCAAAATTAAGGGTGAGCAGATATTCCTTGGATTAACACCAATTAATCCAAAAAAAAGGATTAAATGACCACCACCACCACCCCGACAAAGGTAATATTCATACCGGAGACTAACCTTTCAAGATATTTTACTTTTTACATATTCATAAAATTGATTTGCGGCTTGACAATTTAATACAATCGTATTAAACAAATTTATTAATACATATGTATTAATAAATTTGTTTAAAAGGATCAGATATGCCGAAAAGTAAATCAAAAAATACTCAAAAAGAATTATTTGAAGCAGGCATCAAAGTATTCGCTAAAAAGGGATATCGGGACGCAACTGTCAGGGAAATCTGCAAAAAAGCAGGGGCAGGCAACATTAATGCTGTTAATTATTATTTCGGATCCAAGGAAAAACTGTACCGTGAAATTCTGGATGCCATTTTTTCCGCTTATGATCGGTTTGACCAGGAGGACTGGGATCGAAAAACACCCCGGGAGCAGCTCAGGTCAATGATTTCAAATTTCTGCGCCATGCTCTATAAGAACAATGCTTTTGCCTCGGACATCACATCCATTTTTATCTCCGAGATGACCCGGCCCTCCCCGTTCATCAAAGAGCTGGTGGATACCTATAATCGGCCCCGGATAAAGCGGCATATAAAGATGTTCCGGAATCTTTTAGGAGAGGATGCGACAGATGACATGGCCCGGGACTGCCTGGTATCTGTGGCCGGACAACTGCTTTACTACAGTTTTGCATGGCCGGTTTTTTCACGGCTGTTTCCAGATTATTCTGCGGATGAGAGATATGAACAATGGGCCGCCCATGTATATGAATTTTCTTTGGGAGGTATTGAGGCGGTACGAAACAACATTTTCAAAAAAAAGGAGAACACCCATGGGAATTAAGCTTGTATCACAGCCGTTTATAGAGAATGCTGTTAAGACATCCGGCCTGGAGGATTTCGGTGGAGATACCTTTAAACAGGGCCTGGAAGTGCTGATCAATTCCCTGAACAATGACCTGGACCTGGCTGAAGGCACTGCCGGGTATTTTCAGCAGATGATCACCCAGATCCTTGTCAACCGGCTGCAGGTTACCCAGTTGATAAAAGATCATCCTGAAATTAAGGGTGAAGAAATTAAGGCCCCCATTATTATCGTGGGACTGCCCAGGACCGGCACCACCATTACCCAGACCCTGATGGCTTTGGATCCATTGTCCCGGTTCCTGAGAAATTTTGAATCCGCAGGTGCTGTCTGCCCGCCGCCCCCTTTGTTACCCCACATGCCTGATCCAAGGATACAATCAAGTTACGATGCCATGGAAGGGTTGTTCTCAATGGCACCTGAGCTGCGGGGAATCAACGGAATTAATTTCATGGCCCTTGGCACCGCAGAATGCCAGAACCTCATGGCCCATGAATTTGTTCATGCGGGCTGGAGTGCCGGGTCCAGCCTGTTCAGTCACGGCAATTGGTTGGGGGACTGCGACATGACCAAGGCCTATGAATGGCACAAACGCCTGCTCCAGGTTTTCCAGTGGAAACTACCCAATGAGTACTGGGTACTCAAGGCTCCCATTCACCTGTTCGGCCTGGAGCCCCTTTTAAAGACCTATCCCGACGCCAGAATCATATTTACACACCGAGATCCATTTGAAGCCATGGTGTCCGGTGTCAGCCTGGTTTCCCGTTGGACGCAACTCACCACTGGTCAGGTGAATATCCCGGCCATAGCGGACTGGTATCCTGCTCTTTGGGTCAAGGGGCTCGAGCGGGCCTTAGAGGTTCGAAAAAAATTGAGGGAGGAACAGGTTTTTGATGTGTTTCACACAGATCTGAGCCAGTATCCGATAGTATCCATGAAAAAAATATACGAACACTTTGATATACCCTTCAGCCGAACGGTCCAAAAACGGATGCAGGTCTGGCTGCGGGACAATCCCCGTTCAAAATTCGGCAGCCACTTATGTAATGCATCTGAACTGGGAATTGACCCGGACCTGGAAAAAGAACGGTTCGGTTCTTACCTTAACCGCTTGTAAATATTCAGCGACTATTAGATTTTACCGAGCGTATGGTACAGAAGATGTTTGATCAGGTAATGGGTCAAGCTCTCAAATATTTCGGTTTTTCAAGTGATTCTGAGGAGTTGTTGGAGGTGCAAATTTACTCCTCCGAAAGTTGAGTATTTGAGTCATGGTAAATAAAGCTGTTATTCCCCCTTTAGTTCATCAATCCAGGTGCGGTCTGAAATTGCCTCCCCGCTCCGGTAAGAGGTGCGGGCGATAATATGCGCCGCCACCGGGGCCGTGAACAGCAAAAGTGCAATGATGCTCAAGGCCCGGAGGGAAATTCCCAGTTCCTGATAAAAAAGAGCATGCGCACTCACCAAAAGGCCTGCGCCGAGTGAGCCGGCCTTGGTGGCAGCGTGCATGCGCGTCAATGGATCCGGCAGGCGGATCACCCCCAGCGCTGCCACCAGACAGAAAAAGCTGCCGATAATCAGCAGAATACCAATCAGATATTCAATCATCTGGACCTCCTTTGGGGGAACCTGGTGTGGACGGCGGCAGCCGCAAATCATTCTTTCGACCGCGCCTGTGAATAAACCGCGCCAGTGCAATGGTGCCCAGAAAGGAAATACAGGCATAGGCAATGGCAACATCCAGGTAGGTGGTTTCTCCGGTATAGATTGAAAGAATCACCAGAAAAGCCACCACCAGTACCGACATAAGATCCATTGCAATAACCCTGTCTGCAGCAACAGGTCCTTTTGCCAGTCGCCAGAGCAGCATGGTCAATGCTGCCAGGAGCATAGCCATGGCGGCCTGGCAGGCACCGGTCAGAAATAGATTGCCGGTCATCATGATCTCATCACCTCCAGGACTCTTTTTTCCAGACCGTTTTTGATATCGGTCCGGGCAGCAGTTGCATTTTCTAGAAACATGATATGAACAAACAAGGTTTTTTTGTCTTCAGACAGGTCCACACTCAGGGAGCCGGGTGTCAGGGAAATCAGGTTGGCAACCAGGAAAATTTCCAAGTCTGTCTCGGCATCCAGAGGGACTCCGATAATGCCCGGACGGCTTATATGGCCGGGCGTGATCACATCCCAGAGTACCCTGAAATTGGATACAAAAAGTTCTTTGAGAAAATAGGTGATCAGATTAAGGGTTTTGGGCAGTTTTTTGAAATACCGCGTATCCTTGTAAAGGGGGCTGGACAGCCATAAAATTCCATAACCGAGAACAAATCCGAACAAAAAGATACCAATCCTGCCGCTGCCCGTAAGAAGGGTGAATACCGCGGCAAATGAAATATTTAATATAAAAAGGGGCATCAGCCACCTCCTTTAACTGCCTGGATATACGGCATCGGGTTCATCAGCTGCTCACCCACCACCACGGCAAAACGGTAAACAGGTTCCATGAACAGCCCGGTCAGTATGGTGATCAGGGCAAGACCCAGAACCGGTGACATCATCCAGGCAGAAAGGGGCTTGAGTTCGACGGGGGTGGCCTGATCCCCGGGTAAAGGTTTCCAGAAAGCTTCTGACCAGATTTTGGTCATGGAAAATAGTGTCATCAGTCCAACGACTGCGGCCACTGCGCCAAGGATATAATGCCGGCTTTCCAAGCAGGCATAAACGATCAAAAGCTTGGCCCAGAAACCGGATAAAGGAGGAAACCCGGCCAGGGAAAAAGCCGGGATGAAAAACCCGACCGAAAGCAGGCCGCGGGTTTTATAAAGGCTGCCGATATGGTTCAGGTCAAATGACCCGGCTGCGTTTCGGATAAGGCCGCTCACCAGGAACAGATTGGTTTTGACAATGATATGATGAACCAGATAAATCAGGGTGCCGGCCAGGGCAAGGGGGGTGAACAGTGAAAGCCCCAGGACCATGTATCCCACCTGACTGATGATGTGAAATGAGAGGATGCGTCTGATTTCCGTCTGTGAAGCAGCTGCAACAACCCCGGACACCATTGTGAGTACCGCCAGGACCATCAGCGTGGTATGGGTTATGACCGTGTCGCCGACAAACACCAGGGTAAACATACGGATCAGTGCGTATACCCCTACTTTTGTCAGCATGCCGGCAAAAAAGGCAGAGACCGAGACCGGCAGGATGTGGTAAGATGCCGGCAACCAGAAGAACAGCGGAAACAGGGCCGATTTAATACCTAACGCCGTAATCAGCAGCAGGGCCACACTGTTCACCAGGGCCGCATTTTCCACCAGGGCCATTTTTTCAGAAAGATCTGCCATGTTCAGGGTTCCGGTGAGGCCATAAATCAATCCGATGGCCGTGATCAAAAACATGGTGGACAAAAGGTTCATGGTGACGTATTTAACCGCACCGGCCATTCGGCCGGAGGAATGCCCCATGATCATTATGCCGAAGGATGCCATGAGCATCACCTCAAACCAGACATAGAGGTTGAACAGGTCGCCGGTAAGAAAGGCACCGCAGACAGCAGCGGTCAGAAGCTGCATGAAAGGATAGAAGCCGGCTTTTATCTGGCTGCTGCCGATGTCCTTGCGCGCATAGATAATCACTGCCGTATGGATCACACTGGTGATCAGTACCATGACCGCACTCAGATAATCCGCCACCAGGCAGATTCCGGCCGGGGCCGGCCAGTTGCCCACCCACAAGGCCATGGCCTGCACATCGAAAATGGTCACCATGAGCAGAACACTTGCAAAAACATGGATCAAGGCACCAATAACAGCAGCAGTATTGACCTTTTTTTCATCCATCCGGAAAAGAACCATTGCAATGGCGGCAATCATGGGCACAAGAACAGGAAAAATGAGCTGCATTTTGATCATCCTTTTTTTCCCGGTAGATTGGTTTTCCTGTCCCCCAGGCCGGTATCAGTCAATTCACAGCAAAGTGGCGGCTGATCCGCGTCCAGGGTCTGTACCTGATCAAAGGTCCGGACCAGGAGAATCAAAAAAAACGTGGTCATTGCAAACCCAATCACTATGGCCGTAAGGATCAGGGCCTGGGGCAGTGCATTGGCGGCTGGGGAGGTCAGAATGGTCTGTCCCGGATGAATCAAAGCTGGATTTGAATTGGTCAGCCGGCCAGCCGTAAAAATCAGCAGATTAATGGCATTCCCCATGAGGGTGAACCCGAAAACAAATCTGACCAGCACACCCGAAAGCATCAGATAAAGTGCCGCAGCAATCATCAATCCAACAACCAGGGCCATGAGTGCTTCCATCTTAATTTTCCTCCAGGGTCAGCAGCACAGCCAGAATAGCTCCCAGAACCGCCAGGAAAACGCCGATATCAAATATCAGCGGCGTACCCAGTACCAGGGAGTTAAACGACCACCAGGCACCGGTCAGATACGGTTTTCCCATAACAAGGGCCGGCAGTCCCGAACCTGCACCCAGGGCCAGGCCTGTGGCGGAAATAATTTCAGGCCGTATACGGATGGCCTGGCGAAGACGTTTTGGTCCTTCAGTTATGCCAAACAGGGCAAAGGCGGTACCGGTTACCAGGGCTGCGGAAAACCCGCCACCGGGTTCATGGTGCCCTCGTAACAGCAGATATACGGCAAAAACCAGCATCAGCCCGACCATAAGCCTTGTCGCGGTTTTCAGAATTACTGATTCCATTTATTCCTCCTTTTATTCCTCCTTTTTCCTGCTGCGCATCAGAGCCACACCGGCCCAGGCCGCCAGCACCACCACGCAGATTTCACCCAGGGTGTCCAGGCTTCTGAAATCAACCAGAATAACATTGACAATATTCCGGCCATGGGCGGCAATATAACTGTAATCTTCAAAAAAATCGGTGAGGCTGCGATCGAGAGGCACTGTCAGCACCCCCATGAGAATGGTGGTCACCAGCAGGCCGATACACAAGGAAACGACGGCATTGAACAGATTCCTGACCCGGGCTCTCTTGCGAACAGCATCAATGGGTGGCAGGCGGAACAGCACCATGGAGACGATCACCACGGTCAGGGTTTCCACCAGAAGCTGGGTCAATGCGATATCTGGCGCACCGAAAATAAGAAAAATAAGGGCCACACCAGCGCCTACCCCCCCCAGTCCCCCAATGGCAGCCAGCCGTTGACGGGCCGTCACCACCACGCCCGAAGCCAGCAAAATAAACCCGCAGAGTCCGGCCGCAAGCCAGGCATCATTGATGACGGGAATCATGAAAAAAGAAGGGATGTGAATGAACCAGGCCCATCCGACAATAACTGCCAGCGCCATCAATATGATGGAAATATAGGTATGCAAAGATCCGTTCTGGAATGTTCGGGTAAACCAGCCCGCACTTTTGAGAAACAGATCCAGGATAAACTGGTATATCCCAGGGGTGGTTATCCACAGATTTTCCAGGCTGGTTTGAATAAGGGCGCGCAGCCGGATGCGCTGCCGATAGATCAAACCACCCGTGGCCAGAGTGATCATACTCAGCAGCAGCGGAAGATTGAATCCATGAAAAAAAGCCATTCGGATTTCCTCCCGGGCCGGATGATATGCAAAAACAGCCGGTTGAACCAGGTTGGCAGAGACCCATTCCGGAATGATGCCGAACACAATACCTATTCCGCCCATGATGGCCGGACCCAGCCGCATTGTCCAGGGCACCTCACAAATACGGTCCATCATCAGGGGACGACGACCCAAAAACGGCGCGATCAAGATGATGGCCGCCACAGCTGTCATCAGGGCATTGGCAGCCAGTGTCGCCGTGGTGGCAAATACGGGGAACATCTCCTCAGCCAGGGCCCCTTCGTACATGATCTCTTTTCCGATAAATCCAAAAAACAAGGGGAATCCGGCCATGGAAAGGGTGGCGGCGGCAACGGCAATGGCTGTCAGGGGCATGGCTTTGAGTAACCCGCCAAGGTTGCGAAGATCCCGGGTCCCGGTCTGATGGTCGATACTGCCCACCGCCAGGAACAGGGAGGCTTTGTAAAGGGCATGAACCATGAGAAAAGTTGTGGCTGCGGTCAGGGAAAGAACGGTCTGCCCGCCGAGGAACAGGGTCAGAATTCCTAGCGCCATCATGGTGGTATAGGCCAGTATCCGTTTGAGGTCACAGGGACCCAGCGCCTGGACCGCACCCCATACGGCTGTGGTGCCGCCTAAAAGGACCAGCGTTCCCATCCAAAGAGCTGTCCCTCCCAGCAGGGGATGAAACCGCATGAGCAGATAAATACCGGCCTTGACCATGGTGGCAGCATGGAGGAAAGCACTGATGGGCGTAGGCGCGCTCATGGCATTGGGCAGCCAGAAATGAAATGGAACCTGGGCAGATTTGGTCATGGCACCCACCAAAATGCAGATAAAAATTGCCGGATACAGGGCATGATTGCGAATTTCATTACCGGACAGCGCCCATTGGCTCAGTGTCATCGACCCACCGGCAGTCTTAAAAAGCAGGATACCGAAAAGCAGAAAAAGCCCTCCGGCCCCTGTAACCAGGATGGCCTGTCGGGCATTTTCCCGTGCCGTATTGTTTTCATGGTCAAACCCGATGAGCAGGTAGGACAGGATCGTGGTGGCTTCCCAGAACACAAAGAGCAGCAGCAGATTATCAGCCGTGACAATACCGAGCATGGCGATCATGAATCCATGCAGATAGACAAAAAAACGGTTGAGATGCTGTTTTTCGGCCATGTAACTGGAAGCGTAAAGGCTGACAAAAAAACCAGCCATGGTAACTATCAGACAGAATAACAGGCTCAGTCCATCCAGGCGGAACCGCAGGTAGAGATCAAGGCTGGGAACCCAGGCCCACTCAACCTGGAATACCTCCCCCTTAACCACTCCAGGCCATGCCAGACAGAGCATTCCAAATAAAATAAGCGGCATAACACTGGAAAAAAGCCCTAATCTGCAGCAATCTGGAATTTTATCAATACAGGGCGCTGTTTGCTTCATATTACTGAGACAGGAATAAGGGTATTTCCGTGGAATGGATCAATTCAAGCACTGTATCCCCAAGCAGGCTCCGTTTTATGATGTTCCCGGAGCTGTTACCCATTACGATCAGATCAACCTTATGGTCCATGGCATAGTGCAACAGGTCTGAACGCGGGTTTCCCTCAACCAAATCGGTTTTAACATCAAAGCCATAGGACTGGCAGAAATCCGATGCTTTGTTCAGGAGAAACGGATCTGAGTCCTTTTGACCTTTGAAGTGAACCATGAGCAGCTTAACACCGGGCCAAGGGTTCAGGTGAAGAAACTCACGAATGCTTTTTGCAGATTCCATGGAACCGCTTAAGGCTATCAGTACGGTCTTTATGGGCCGGTAATTTTCAGCCACAGCCAGAATGGGCCTGACACCCTGGCGCAGAAGTTTAATAATGGCCTTGTCCGGATCTGCGACAAATCCATATTCAAAAATACTGCGAAGCCCGAAAATGGTCAGGTCGTTGAACCGGGCTTCCCTGATCATAGCCTCGAAGGTGTCCCCTTCTTCATACTGTATCCTCCGGCAGACCACCTGATTTTTACTGCAATGTTCCTTGAACAGAGAAATGGCGTGTTCTGTACCCTCCCGGGTAACCTTGAGCTTTTTTTTCCGCATCCTCTGGGCATAAGCATCTGCTCCCGCAGGAACCGACCCCACATTGTCAAGCTTACTGGTATCCACGACGGTTACGCCTGTCAACTGCGCCTGATGAATATCACCCAGTTCAGTAGCGCACCGGGTAGCCACTGCTGTGAACGGGGTCCCGCCCAGTCCGACTAAAATTCGTTTAATCATAACTATCATCTCCTCTGAGGCGCTGTGTTATTCTTAATATAACTTATGCTTCGCTTTGCGAAAAGATATGAAAAAAATAGATTGTATTCCTGTTAAAGTCAAGGTCAAAATATAAGCCAGGCCAGGTCATTGCGGAGATTCAAATTCTTTTAGATCCAATTCAAAAAAAATCAGAGAATAAAACAGGATTAACTATTTTGGCCATTGACAATACTTTGCACATATTTCCACAGCATTTCTATCTGCTTTTTATCCTTTATCCCACGGCTTTCAGCCATTTTCTGTAAGCGGTCTTTTAGCTCTTTATCATCGAGTGCAATTGCCTGCTGAAGAGAAAAAAAGAGAAGGAAAAAGCAGACAGAAAAACGGTTAATGAATCTCATATGATTGACTCCTGTTGTGATGTTGATTATCAAAAATTTTCTATTAAAGATTTCGCCAAACCCCCAAACCCCGCGGTTAGCAAAAAAAGGAATTTGTAAGGTATTAAAATTGTAGTAGAAGCATAGAGAACCTCCCAAACAGTAATTTTTAACTTTTCTCCCAAAAAGAAAGGAGATCCTCTATGC